>NZ_JBHUMH010000013.1:0-176817 GCF_042684845.1 Paenibacillus yanchengensis
CCAAATGATCCTAAGACCATTATCTAGGAATATCTCGGAACGTCCAAGTCGATTGACATAAAAGCAGGTTAATAAGTAAGGAATTAATGGGCGGAAAGTAACGCCTAAACATAATATACGAGGAGGATCTGTATGAAAATTATGAAGTTTGAATCGTGGGTAGTGAAGCGAGATGAGCAGTTTTTTGATCAAAGTCGAACGGGTAATAGCCAAATGCCTTGGGATATTGTTGTTATCAAAATTACAACAGACACTGGTACAGAAGGAGTAGGTACGGCGCTCGCTGCTAGATCAGGGACGATTACGGAAGCGTATTTGCAAGAAACGATTGCTCCTGTTGTATTAGGAAGAGATCCGTATGAGCGAGAAGTGATTTGGCATGAACTATGGAATTTGGATCGTCACCTTACTTTTTTTCCGATTTATGTATGTGGTCCAGTCGATGTATCATTATGGGATATAGCAGCGAAAGAAGCGAATTTGCCACTTTACAAATATATGGGAGCTTACCGCAATCAATTACCTGTGTATGCAAGCGGGTTATTTCATAGCGGAGTAGATGACTATGTCAAAGAAGCGTTACACTACAAGTCGTTAGGTATTCAAGCGTACAAAGCACATCCACCTGGACCATATCGGCTAGATATGCAAATACATGAAGCATTGCGAGCAGCCGTTGGTGACAAATTTGTACTAATGAGTGATCCGGTAGCGGAATATAGTTTGGATGAAGCGATTAAAGTAGGTAGACATTTGGAAAAGTTGCAGTTCCTTTGGTTCGAAGAGCCGTTTCGAGATTTTGAATTGTACAAGTATGAGGAATTGTGTCGAACGCTTGATATTCCGATAGCAGCAACAGAAACGACAAGAGGATGTCATTGGGGAGTAGCACAAGCGATTCATCAAAAAGCAGCGGATATCGTTAGAGCAGATGTGTCGTGGAAAAATGGGATTACGGGGACGTTGAAAATTGCTCATTTGGCAGAAGCGTTTGGTTTGCGCTGTGAAATTCATACGACGACGATGAACTATATGGATATTGTTAATTTACATGTTTCTTGTGCCATTCGTAATTGTGAGTACTTTGAATATTTTGTGCCGGAGCATAACTTTCAATTTCCAATGATTGAGCAATTACCGATTGACGAATTTGGCATGATTACCGTACCGGAGCAGCCAGGGATTGGTGTGGAACTAGACTGGGAGCGGATCAAAGAGCAGTGTACTTCTTATCAAATAAAAAGTTTGTAATAAGTAGACACATAAGAACAGATTAATTGGCAAATACTAGTTGCATAATAAGATATAGTTTGGAGGTTCTTATAGTGCAGCAAAATAAAAAGGTATCTAAATTACTGTTCGTTTGTATGAGTATGGCGCTGAGTGTAACGTTACTGTTCGAGAGTGGAGTAGTTAATGGTGCAAGCAATATAACGAACGAATTAGAATTAAGCGACCAGTCAAAGCGAGCACCGGTAGATGGTGAAATACAGCTTCCCGCTGGTGTTACTGTTATTAAAGTATTGGAAGATGTTACGCTACAGCATCAGTTGCGCAAACGAGAAGAATTACTTTCAGATGGCGGAAAACGTGTGATGATTACGAGAAATAACGGTACTGTTATTGTGTATTATATTGAGTATGAAGGGCTGATTACTGCTGTCAACGGCAGACAGGTAACGGTGCAAGTAAAATACGGACCTCCACAAACGATAACGATACCAGATCAAATCATCATAGAAGATGACGATCAGTTAGGGCTCAAACCAGGCGTGCAGATCGAATGGGAAATTGATCGGTTTGGTCAACTTATTAGTGTGGAGTTGGACGACTAAGTATTACTATTTCAAATAGAAAATAATTAGTATAGTATGAACATCATAAAAAAATCGAAAATATTCTAAATCGAGAGAAAGCTCTCGATTTTTTCTTTGCAATCGTAACTTCAAATCGTGTATATGGCAGAACTTGGTAAAGAAACGATGCCAATGCCTCGTGTATCTCATGCTTAATCGTTGAAAACTGGCAAGGATAATCGTACGTTCAGAAAAATGTCAAACTTTTGTTACATGCTTGCTCATATTTGTATAGCCAAACCGGATTTGTTTCTATATAATAGCTAAAGAAGTTACTTACAAAATAATAGCAACAAACAAAAAACAATGAATCGGGAGATATTATAATGAACGTTTTAGTAGTAAAAGCAAACAACCGTCCGGCAGATCAGGCTATCTCAAGCAAAATGTATGAAACATTTATGGAAAACTTTACAGGAGTAGAGCCAGTTGTTTATGACTTGTTCGCTGAAGACACACCATACTTTGGTCAACAATACATGGAAGTATTCGGTAAGCTAGCAACAGGTGGAGTGTTAAACGAAGAAGAGCAACGTCTAATGGCTGCTAAGCAAAAAGCAATGGATGTTATATCAGCAGCAGATTTGATCGTCTTCGCATTTCCACTATGGAATTTATCGATTCCAGCAAAATTACAAACTTTTATTGACTACATTTATCAATCAGGATTTACATTTAAATATAATGAACAAGGGCAACAAGTTAGTCTTATGAACGATAAAAAAGTTATTTTGCTTAATGCACGTGGTGGTATTTATTCTACGCCAGAAGGCGCTGGTTTAGAAATGGCAGTAAACTATATGCGTAACGTAGTAACAGGTGTATTCGGTATGCAAATTGTGGATGAAGTTATTATCGAAGGTCACAATGCAATGCCAGCACAAGCAGCTGATCTGATTGCTGCAGGACTGGAAAAAGTAAAAGAAGTAGCAATTCGACATTCCAAAGCGCTTGTGACACAGTAAGAAAAAAAGTGCAGTAGCAGCAAATAAGTACAAACAGCTAAAATAGAAGCGATATTACGATCGATCATACGATTGTAATTTCGCTTTTTTTAATAATTATAAAAATTCGTACTAAAAACTAGGAATTGGTTGTGGTTTCGTCTATAATATCATTTAAATCGCTTTCAAAATAATGTTAAAACAGCACAGGAGAATCATGGAGAAATAAAAAAGTGGGGGACTAAGGACATTTGTGGTATCTAGGCATATGATGTGTTATCACGTAATGGAAGGATTGACCTCTATGTATTATGTACCGTCTTATTACAACTATTACTATGCGCCGAATATGGCATCTCGCAGTGGCTGTGGCGGCTGTCGTTCGCAAGGAAACAGTTATTATGTTAACTACCCAAATTACTTTAGCTACCCATTTACATTGCCATCTTTAACCTCTGCTTACTCTTATTATTCAACACCTATGGCAACTGATTATTATAATGAAATACAATTTGACACGCCTCATTTGGCTGAAGAGAGAACGGATGAGTTGGAAGAAGCGCGCGTTATACTACAGGACTATGGACCTCAACCGTTAGTGATTGATATAGAAGATGCTACAGAAGATAACAGAAATTATAGAACGACACTGTGGACGGGGAAACATTTTCAAGTAACATTAATGAGTATTCCGGTTGGTGGTGACATTGGGCTGGAACTTCATCCAACGAATGATCAGTTTATTCGAATCGAAGAAGGAAAAGCATTAGTACAAATGGGACCACAGCAGCATCAACTGAACTATGAGCGGCAGGCAGATGATGGAGATGCCATTATTGTACCAGCGGGCACATGGCATAATGTTATCAATATCGGGCACAAACCACTCAAAGTATATGTCATCTACGCTCCACCTCACCATCCACACGGCACAGTACACCGCACCAAAGCAGAAGCAATGGCGGCTGAAGCGTAATGCTATTATAAGATAAGTAAATTAAGGCAATAAGTCAAAATTAGTAAAACACATACAAGGTTGGATGAAACTGTAGTAGGCTGTTACAAGCTGCTACAGTTTTTTTGAGTTGAGTGTCGCTTGCGTGCAAGGTATAATTTGAGCAGAGACGTTGGCTGACGATAGGTCGTCGACAAGAATGGAGCGGGTAGTGTGAAAGATAAACAAACTGCAAAGGCACATATTGCAAAAACGAGAAGTACGGAAAAGCATGAAGGGAAACAAAAAACGAAAGCAGGCAAAGTTGCAGCTTCTATAGAAGGAACAAGGCGTTCACATACAAAAACAAATACGAATACCTATCCACAAAAGCAGTCAAATAGTAAAGCTGGTGGACAAGTAGATGCGGAAACTATTCGCAGTGGCGACCGAGTTGTTATTACGATCAAACGGATTGGTATCAACGGCGAAGGTGTAGGCTATTACAAACGAAAAGCTATTTTTATTAATGGGACATTGCCCGGTGAAGTAGTTAAAGCTGTTATTACCCAAGTAGCGGCGACTTATTTGCAAGCAGAGCTTTTGGAAATAGAGAAACCGTCGAAAGAGCGTCAAACCCCGCCATGCCCGGTCTACGAAAAATGTGGTGGCTGTCAGTTGCAGCATATGACTTATAAAGCGCAATTGCAAGCGAAAGAAGAGATGGTAAAAGAAGCGTTTCGTCGCTATACCGGTATGGAACAGCTACCTATTCTACCGATTATCGGGATGGATGATCCGTGGCATTATCGCAACAAAGCGCAATTACAGCTGGGACAGCAAGGAAATCAAGTGATAGCAGGGCTTTATGAAGCGGAATCACGTACATTAGTCGATATTGGCGACTGTCCCATTCAACATCCGATAGTTAACGAGGTTATTAATAAAGTTAAAGAAATATTAATGCAGTTAAATATACCGGTCTATCATACGAGGACGCGCAAAGGAATCGTAAAAACCGTTGTTGCACGAGTCGGATATGATAGTGGACAAGTCCAGTTAACGTTAGTGACAGTGGAAGAGAAATTACCTGCTGTGAAGCAATTAATAGAAGCGATTCGTGAGCAATTACCGATGGTTGTGACGATAGCACAAAATATAAATACAGGATCTACTCCGCTAATATTTGGTCCAAAAACGAAAATATTGTGGGGCGAAGAGCGCTTGTCAGAACGATTAGGCGAACTACATTTTTCATTGTCTCCAAGAGCGTTTTTTCAACTAAATCCGAAGCAAACGGTCAAATTATACGATGCGGCTCTACAAGCTGCTCAATTGACAGGTAAAGAGCTAGTTATTGACGGTTATTGTGGCACTGGAACGATAGGACTGTGGATGGCTCCTTATGCGAAAGAAGTGCGTGGCATAGAAATTATCGAAGAAGCGGTACATGACGCTAGAGAAAATGCCAAAACGAGCGGTATAACGAATGCATCTTTTCATACTGGACGGGCAGAAAAACTATTGCCTGAATGGGTAGCGTCTGGAGTGAAACCAGATGTAGTCGTAGTCGATCCACCACGTACTGGCTGCGATATGCCACTACTACAAGCTATCGCAAAAGCGAAGCCGAAGCGAGTCGTTTATGTCTCCTGCAATCCATCAACACTTGCGAAAGACTGCAAATATTTGCTGGACAATGGATATAGCTTGAAATCTGTGCAACCAGTGGATATGTTTGCGCAGACGGGGCACGTGGAGGTTGTAGTAGGGCTTGAAAGAAAAAAGACAGCCGGTTAGAGTGTAGTTTAGTTAGTGGTGTAAAGATTGGAATGGTTATAGTTAATATTAATCCTTTCACTTTCGAACACTTCGATTGTGTGGACTAATCTATGTAGGAATTGTTTCATTATTTGCTTGTCGCTGGAGTCAAGTGTAATGAAACGTGCTACTTTTTTTTATACGTACAGTTGTTGGTCGAAACTCTGTTTCGATTTCAACGCAAATATTGTCTCTACTCAAACACTGTAAAACCATATTCCTTGGTGATATTTTTCGCTAAGGCTATTTGGTTTGGTAAGCAGTTTTTCTGTTCTTCTCTCTTTGTGCTAACTCGTGGGTATATTGCGCATTTGATTGGTTAGTTGCTTCTTCCGAATAAAAAGGAAGGGGATGTTCGTAACTATCGGGAATCAAGCTGCCAATTTAAAGGCATTGGTGACGGCGGAAACAAAGATAGATCAAAGGGGACTTTATCCAATAGAAATGAGTTATAATAAGCAAAAATATGAATGGGATAATAAGGAGGTGAGATATAGATTATAGTAAATATTTTGGCAGGATGAGAAGGTTAGATTGTGTGCAATACATGCAGAAGATTGGGAACGACATTATATAAATCGATTGATTCTCTTGTTAGATAAGAAGTAGAATTACCGCATACTATTACAGTGAAAATTTGGTTGGGCATAATGGGGGGATTAATTTAAACAGCATTGACGAGAGGAGAATAAACCAAGAGTTTTACCAGCCCCACATAGATTCGCAGTGTGTGCATCGGATGATATGCTGATTAAGTCATATTATCAAGGGGTATTTAACGAAGTATTTATATATTTTTATCCCTTCATAAGACCCAAATCAATAGACTATGAACTGTTTGAGCCAGAAACGTACCCAGGTAAAAATGAAATGATTGAAAAGTGTGAATTAGTTACTTGGAAAGATTTTTTATGCATATCCGGTATAGAGAGCTATCATAAACTAGATGTAGGGTTACGCACGCGGATTTTAGGATTGAAGAAACAATATGCCGATGAACTTACAGCCCGATTAATCCAAGATGTTTGCGAAAAAAATAATCGTACCGACTGAAGGTTTTTCCCAGAGTTACTAATCAATAAAAATTCTAATGTGCATGAAACAGCAAGGTGATGATTGGATTTGGTGTGGCGATGAATTTTGTTCAGAACGCAAGCTGGAATACATTGAGGATATAATCAAGCTTTGCGTAATCAACACCTTAATTTATTTACCTACGACAACAGACTCCTACTGTCCACTCATTGGGATAGTCACTTTTCCTTGTTATGTTCAAATAAAGAAACAGTGGAACAAATCGTTCAGTCCTGTGACCTTGAAGGATTTTACTGCAATGATGAAACCGAGATTTTTTTGGAGTTTGCAAAAAAATAAACCGGAGATATGATACGGACTGATATTAATCAGATGAAGTGAGAAACTTATTGAAGAGTTGCTTTGAAGAATATGGGTTCAGTTTCAATGGAGAGAATAACAAGAAGTTCAGAAAGAACTAGTTAACTATGCTTTTAATTTTATTGAAATAACAGTAAGTTATGTTCACAAGTAAGATAATTAGGAGGATGACGATTTGGCTATTGTACGATTAGCAACATTAGATGATATAGATGAACTTATTCAGATGCGTTGGGACTTTTCTACAGAGGATTATGGGGATAGTACGGTTAGTTATGAGGAACTCCATCAAGTTTGTGGCGATTTTTTGAATAAAGCAATTGAAAGTGGAAATTGTTATGTTTGGGTGGCAGAAGTGCAAAGAAGTATCGTTTCACATATGTATTTACAGTTGATACATAAAGTACCTAGACCAGGTAAAATACGAGACCCTTATTACGGATATGTTACCAATGTCTATACTCGTCCAGCATTTAGAAGTCAAGGTATAGGAACCGAGATTTATGTCGCCATGGAAAAATGGTCAAAAGAAAATGAAGTTGAATTTCTTATCCTGTGGCCGAGTAGAACCAGTGTCCAGTTTTATGAGAAAAATGGATTTGCTCAATAGCTGGTTGGCCACGCACGAAAGGAAAGGTGGAAACGCAAATGAAAATCCTAGATGAAATCCACGCCTACCAAGGGAAGTTCAGCTTACCTGAGCTACAACATGACATCCAAAGGTTGTGCGATCGTGTCAATCAATCGTTCCATCAAGGAACGGGGAAAATCCCTATACTCGCGCTAGAAAAAGAAAAGAACTCCTTACACCCATTACCAACGGAGCGTGTAAGAAGTTCCTATCGCATAGCTCATAAACCTGTAAAGATCCATGCATCCAACATGATCTCCTACCAATCCTTGATACTCAGTACCAGCTGGGTATCAAGGAAAAACAGTAGGCACACAAGTCTATGATCATCATCTGTATGTGTATTATAACACGAAACTTCTCGTACGACATCCAATTAGTCATGCCATGTTAAACTATATGGAAGAGCATTATCGGGAAAATATCAGTTTGTCTATGCCTAGGAAGATTTAGGAAATTTAGTTATTTCACTCTAAACGAGGTAGCGGGTAAAAAACAAGATCTAATTACATTAACTGATTTAAGAACCATCGTGTTACATTCATTAGGTTATTTGTGCTTAATCGAGTATTTTATGAAAGTAGTACTGCTTTTGTTTTGAATGTAGTAAAATCTTATGTTATGGTAGAGTTAATAGTGGATTAAATTGCGCAAACCGCATTTTAAAAAAATGCTGAAGCACCACAATGTTCCAAAGTTTATCTCAGAAATTAACACAGCCTCCCTTCACCAGAAGATACAATCTTTGAGATAGATAAAGGTCTATAGACTCGGTTAGATTGGGAGAGAAAATATTTACTGAGAAGAATAATGAAGTTATAGCAGAGATCAATTTTGGCGACTAATCTATTAATGATGGATGAATTGTTATAAAAGGATCATATTATCTGTCAAATGTATTGAAAAGGAATGAAATATATTGAACGGTGCAATTTTATCATTAGATAAATATGGGCAATGGTTTGAAAATATAAAAAAAAATAAAGAAAATTTAATGTATGTTAATTATTGGACAAAAAATTGGATACCCGACAAAGTTAGACTTAGAGAGGGAGATCTAATTTACTTTAGAATGCACGGATTTGATGTAGCAGAGGGTAAATACTATACATCAAAAAAGTGTGCTATAGAAAAAGCATTTATTGAATTTGGATTATCAAATGGGTTGAAAAACAGTTCAGCTAGTTTAAACGAGTTTATATATCTAATCAATCAATCAGTTAATGAAGTTAATATTGACACGAAAATTGGATGTATACTAGTGAGAGATATTATTATCTATAATGATCCTAAAAAGACGCTTCTACCTAATAAAACAGGAGCTAGAATTGTTTATTTATAAGATTAAAATTAGTTAGTAGTAATTTTATTTAATATGTATATAGTGAGAGGAGAGGTGAATTGAATATCTTAATTGCTCATTTAATTAGAGAAATTAGGAGTCAAATATCTACGAAACAGTTTGAGAAATCACAATGTCTTAAATGGAATAAAAGTAATAATTTAATTAACAGATACCATAGGTAATAATATACAAGAATGGTTAGTTCAATGGTTTACTGCTAATAATATATATTTTAGATTTCCAGATAACGTCCAAAATTTACTTGATATCATTTATCTACAAGTATTACTGCAGTTTGCTGGAAATTAAATAATATTTTGCTTCTCGAAGGCAGGCCTGCTTTTGATGTAACTAACTTTAATTCTTATTGGAAACGAAGAAAAAAATTATTGCAGCACTCGTTCAACCGACGGATATATTTCAGAAGATTATATACTGGGATATGTTTCCTAAATTCGAACATTTATCCGGCTATTAAGGCAGGTAAAAGGAATGATTCGATTTTCGGTAAGCATCAAGAGTCAAACAGATAGTAATGTTTATAAATTGCTACAAGATGATTTGTTTCAATTGGCTATTGAAAAGTTGACCGCCTTTCCTGTCGATAAGCTAGGTTTTAAAGTCAATCAGTCAGTTGTACATGAAACAGATGTTTTAGGAGCAGTTACGGAAAGAGAAATTATATAAGCCAGCTGAGGATAGCATTCTGTTCAACTCAGCAAATATCGGATATTAATAACCAAATAATTGATTACTATCGGAATTGCCGTTTGACGATGCCCTAGACTGTACAACTAATTCAATCTATTAAAAGTTAAAGTTTTATGATAGGGTATTATTGTTTTCAACTTTAAGAGTATAGAATCTTATATTTGCTGGGGGGGGAGGGATACAAGTGATTAAATTAGGATCATTATTAGATATTGAAGTAAATGATCATGTTGATAAAATCGATCCTTTGATTGCTTTTCAAAAAAACAATTTTAAAGAGTGGAAAGAGCCTCAAAACAAAAATAGTTTCGAACGGGAGTTCATTATTTCACTAATCTATTATAAGAATAATAAATGGCTCTTTGCTGGTGTTTATAAAAGCAATGAGTGTCAGAAAAATGGGGAAAAGTATTTATATGAAACTGAGTTAACGAATATTCAAAACGATATGTTAGGAAGGATTATTATTGATCTTACGAAGGGATTTAGGCATTCTTATTCTTTTGGGGAGAATTATATAGACCATCTTTATGTTTCTGAGATTTTCGAAAAACCCTTGATGATTGAAGACTTCCCAGAATACAATAATGTGAATGCTGAATTCGAAAAGTTAAAGTTGATAGTAGAAGCAGAAATAGATACATGGAAGAGTGCCTTGTCAATCACTAAAGGTGTGTATTTAATAGTAGACCAAATTAGTGGTAAGCAGTATGTAGGAAGTGCTACAGGGGATAATGCATTTGGAGTCGTTGATCAGAATATATTTATAATGGGCATGGAGGAAATATAGCTCTTAAAAGAACATTTAAAGAATATGGCTTAGAATATGTGAAAGATTTTAAATTCTCAATTTTATAGACAGCAGGAATGAGTTCCTTATATGAAACAATTCTCTAAAGAGAAGCATTTTGGAAAGATATTTTATTGCCAAGAGAATTTGGATACAACAAGAACTAGACTTAGAAAAATGCTTAGCCTATACCTATTCGGTAAAGGTTTTTTTGTGTGTTCGCAATCCAATATGCAATTAACAAAAACACTAATCTTACAATGTCTAAATGAACACAATTAAGCTGCATAAACCAAACAATCCCATTCAAACTAATACAATTTCTAACTGATTTATAGATACATTGTTATCAAAAACATACAATTAAGTTTGCAAATATAAAAAGGAAAAGTTATCGTTGCTTCCGAATTTGTAAGTATCCAGCAGACCATAAGGAGAGATAACCGATGACCTACCCTCATTTCAATGGAAATTTAGAACAGTGCTATTGCAATTTATGTCTGAGCAGAATCCGATGTTGTCGATGCTTCAGTGGCTTTGTGAGCAAGCCGAAGTACAAGATCAAAAATCAGAGCGTACCGACCAGCCATGAAGCCTATTGTTCAGGCTATCCTGTAATATTGGTAGATGCTTTGTACGAAAAGACTCTTGATGGACATCACGTCGTTAACATGGCGGTAGAGGTAGTGATTGGTATGGATCTAGAAGGAAAACGTAAGATTTTAGCAATTGAGCCCATGCTTGAAGAATCGGAAGCGACCTACAAAACGTTGTTTGAGGGATTAAAATCTAGAGGCCTTCAAGACGTTTGGCTTGTCATAAACGATGCTCACAAATGGCTTGTTAAAGCGAATCGTGAATCCCTTCTTGGCTGCTCCTGGCAACTTTGTAAGGTTCATATGATGCGAAATGTACTGGCACATATTCCAAGTCGTGACAAAGAGGGATTTGCTGCTAGACTCAAACAGATCTGGCTGCAACCTGACTACCAATCGGCTCTATCTTATGCCGAACACTTCATGGATATCGAAGAAAAACAGCATCCTGCTGCGATTCAAACGCTAGAAGAATGGCTTGAGGATACCCTTCAATTCTTCCACTTGAAGAGATGGATAAGATATCCTCTATGAACCTACTTGAACGCTTAAACAAAGAGATACGAAGATGTACTCGTGTAGTAGGTGTATTCCCTAATCAGGACTCTTACATCCGTCTATTCACCAGCTATCTCATCGAGTATAACGAGGAATGGTATAGTGGACGTTGATGTTTCAAAATAATTTGCTCAATTTATAGTAGCCATCAGGGAAGCCACGATGGAGTGGTTCTAAGAACAGACCACGCAATTTCTTCAAATGCTCTCATAAAAAAGAAGGTGTTTCGAAATTGATCACTCATATACGTTCATTGGTTTTAGGGGAACTTGAATTAAAGATTTGACTTTTCAAGAATGCTAATATATCCTAATAATAGATTAGACTGAAAGGAAATTCTTTTATGCAGAAAACTGAAAATGCAATATCTTGGGGTGGATTTCGTAATGGTGCAGGAAGAAAATCTCTATTAAACAAGAAAAAGGCAGCTCAGGTGTATCTTGACCCTGACTTAAAAGAAATAATAGATTCCATTGAAATTGATGAATATATCAGCTTTTCACAAAAATGTGCTTATCTTATAGAGAAAGGGTTAGAATCGATGTCCAATACCGTTATTACAAAACCTAATGATATATCAAAATTAAATAATAATATAAATACTTTAACAACAAAAGTTAGATTTATCGATCTATTTGCCGGTTTAGGGGGAATGAGAATTGGATTTCAAAGCGCCCTCAAAAATATGGGGCTAGAAGGGGAATCTGTATTTGTTTCAGAGATAAAAAAACACGCTATCGAATCTTATTCTAAAAACTTCACTGATAATCAAATTTATGGGGATATTACAATAATAGATGCTAAAGACATTCCGGATTTCGATTTTTTACTAGGGGGGTTTCCCTGCCAAGCTTTTTCTTCTGCAGGAATTGGTTTAGGATTTGAAGATACTAGAGGTACTTTGTTTTTTGATATAGCAAGAATTATTAAGGAAAAACAACCAAAAGGATTTCTATTAGAAAATGTTGAGGGTTTGGTTACACATGATAAAGGAAAAACATTTACTGTTATTATCAACACACTGGAAGAATTAGGTTACCAAGTTTCTTATAGAGTTTTGGATGGAAAAGATTTTGGTTTAGCGCAATCTCGTAAACGTATTTATATAGTTGGAACAAAGAATGGAGTTGTTGATTTAGAAAACTTCCCTATTAAAAATCAACAACTAGATTCGATTATTGAAAAAGATGTCCCGCCAGAAAACTCAGACTTTGCAAAAAAACTATTGACTCATTATTCTTTAGGGGAAGTTATTGGCAAACAAATCAAAGATAAACGTGGTGGAAATAATAATATCCATAGTTGGGACTTTGAATTAAAAGGCGAAATTTCTGAAGAACAAAAAGTATTGCTAGAGTTATTATTAAAACAACGTAGAAATAAAAAATGGGCCTCACTCATTGGAATTGAATGGATGGATGGAATGCCGTTAACTGTAGAAATGATAAAGACATTTTATAGTCATGTGAATTTAGAGGAAATGCTCAATGATTTAGTAACTAAAGGCTATCTAGTTTACGAATATCCAAAGCAAAAGGTAGGAAATCGTAGATTACACGATGAAACATTAGAAAAAGGATATAATATTGTTACTGGAAAGTTATCATTTAAATATAGTAAAATATTAGATCCAAATGATGTTGCACCTACTTTAGTAGCAACTGATATTTCGAGATTAGCTATTCCTGTTCAGAATGGAATCCGTTCTTTAACAATTCGAGAAGGTTTACGTCTTTTTGGTTTTCCAAAAGATTATCAATTAAATCATATCGATACATCTAAAGCGTATGATTTACTTGGAAACACTGTATGTGTGCCAGTAATTGAAGCAATTACCGAAAGATTATTAGAATCATCTGATATTTAAAATAGTCTTCACAACTGTAGAAGTTTTATCTAAAGTTTGATACTCTTAATATAATTTGAAATTAGGAGTTATTAAAATGAAAAAAAAGAAACTTAATTCACTTGAGGATGTTTTTGATTTCGCTATTAATAACATAAAAGACCAAATGGGGCATATAACTATTGCCATAGGTGGCATACCAAAAATTAGTAGTTCAAACGATATTATTGGTAACTGTATCCAAGAGTGGATTCCCCAATGGTTAGAAGATAATGGTTTGGAAATGATAGCGAATCCCAATTCACAACAATTTCCAGACTTTATAGCTACTCTAGATGGTAAAGAATACGCCATGGAAGTAAAATGTTGGAATGGTGAAAATTCGCCGGCTTTTGATTTAGCTAACTTTGACGGGTTTTATAGAGCTGTATATGATAATCCGGAAATGTTAAATGCTAAATATTTAATATTCAGTTATAAACCAACTACCCATGGATTTCAAATTACGAATATATTTCTGAAAAATGTTTGGGAAATAACAAAAGCTTCAAAAAATTATCCGATTGGTCTTCAAGTAAAACAAGGGAGTCCTTATGCTATTAGGCCATTTCCTTTTCATAAGCACCCGTCCACTTCCTTTTCAAGTAGGAGAGAATTTGTAGAAGCAATCCAATCTACCAGGGAAATGTTTCCGTTGGATAATATGATCGATCCAATTGAATGGTTAATAAACATTGAAGAAAGATTTGAAATCCTTACTGGCGAAATATTATAAGTGATTAAAGATAACCTCACTGCTTTATATAAACTGTAATCTGAAGGATGGGCGCTTTGTAAAAAGTGTCTCTATTCAGCTACAGTTCTTTGACGGATGCTGCTTTTATATTTAACATCTCTTTCGCAATACTAAAAAAGCTGAAAATTGGTGTAATACACATTCAGGGGGCGGATTAGGATGATCCCCCACATGTGTGAATAATTTAGTTTGCTTCTTCAGGTGAGGGAAATGCGGTGCAAAAAGGATGTTAGCTTAGGAATGAATTCTTCTTTATTTTGCTTAACGACATTACAAAACAGCTGCTTTACTTGGTCATCTTCGGCACGGTGAACCGCACTATAAGTTAAACCAACTACAAGTTTTGCAATGGTTAAGTTTGTAAACACCACTACATCATATATCTGCCATCACCACTCAAGCCATGTATAGGCTATAGTATTGATACATAGTGGAGATAATAATCGAAAATACTTAAATCAATTTCTAAACCTGAATTTTATTAAAAATAGCTCATGCTGATTAGCGTGGGCTATTTTTAATAACTTGCAGTTTTATATTAGCAAAAATGGTCAAATGAAAAATTATTGCATCTGCTATTCTAAGATCAAAGGAGGTTGTGAGATGCATAGTGAAGATTCTATCCAACGCGCTATTCAATATATGGAGAATCGACTAGCTTATAAAATGACTTTGGAGGAGATTGCAGCTCATGTTGGATTTTCTCCCTTTCATTTTCATCGTCTGTTTCGTAGTAGAGTCGGTATGAATATTGCAGATTATTTGAGAAGTCGTCGCTTATGCCAAGCCTCTCGAATGCTTTTGCATACAGAGGAATCCATCCTTCATATATCATTGGATTGTCACTTTGAAAGTCAGGAAGCTTTTACGCGAGCATTCAAAAAAATGTATGGGATGCCGCCGGGACGATACCGCAATGTTTTTCGTCTACACAATGACATTATAAAAGGAGAGAAAGTTATGAATACAGGTTCACCTATAAAGGATTGGTTTTTGAGTGGCAGCCATCCTCATGAGTATGAAATAGGTATTGATCGAGACAATGTTCATCTAGGCAATGCTTCTGGTTTTTTGAGAGCTATATGCCCGCAAGATGTGGATTCATTTGCTACGTTAATGCAGCAATTCAACGCAGAAAAATTTAGAGGACGTAGAATGAAATTCTCTGGTTTTGTGAGGACAAGCGATGTAACGGAGTTTTGTGGTCTTTGGATGCGTGTGGATAATAATCATTCTGATGTGCTTCAGTTTGATAATATGAATAATCGAAAAATTATTGGTGATACGAATTGGAATCACTATGCGATTGTGCTGGATATTCCTGAGCAAAGCGCAACTATTTCTATTGGAGTTTTATTAATGGGATTCGGAAAAGTATGGGTAGATAGTCTTCAATTTGAAGAAGTTGATGAGAGTGTTCCTACAACTAACTTGGAGTTTGATTATAAAATACTTGACGAACCATCGAACTTGTCATTTGAAGAATAGAAGTTAGAAAGGGGATAGGTGGGTGAATCACTATATGAAAGCAGTGCTTGGAGGCATCGTTATAGCCCTTATTGTAACAGGGGGTAATGTATTTGTAGGTATGCTTTTAAAATGGTTAAACGGAAATCCTATCGATCAATTCACTCAATTGGTTTCAATAAAACATTTGTTCTCATTTTTGATTATCCTCCTGTTATCTGCTGGTTATTTATCTATTAGAGAAACGGATGGAGACTGAAATCAGTTATATATGCTAGGTGATTTATAACATGGAGGAAGTATTCAATAATGGACGTGAAAATAAATGAGTTGTTTGCTCTTTAATAGAGTGGATAACTTTTTTCATGTATAAACCCTTGCAACCGTATTTAAAAATGTAATTTCTTAAAATTAACGAATCAATTGTTTGCATTTTGAAAATAGTTTGATACGATGCAAGTAATATTAGAAAGTTAACTTTAGAATGGCACGGATTTAGCTGGTAAAATAATAAAAAGTGACAATGTTCTTAGATTTTGGTGTAAAATACACTGGATAATGTAACTAAGCTATGGTTTCCTGGATTTACTGAGGTCTGGAAACGGTGTAGACTAGAACACTTGCAACAACAGAAGAAAGCATTGTTTCAATAAATGTTTGTTTGACGGGAGGATAAAGTTATGGTATTAGAAAACAAGTTAGCGATTACCGATTCTTTGGAGCTTGCTCGTGTTGAGGAAAAAATGAGTAAGAAAAAAGCTCTTGAAATGTTTGAAACGGGTTTGTTAGATACATTTGAAGTCGGAACATTTAAAGCATTGTCTGACATTCATAAGTGTTTGTTTGCAGAAATATATAGTTTCGCTGGAAAAGTGCGTAATGTAAATATTGCAAAGGGCGGTTTTCGTTTCGTACCCGTTATGTACCTTGAAGCTGCGCTTGATAATATCGCGAAAATGCCGCAATCAACTTTCAACGAAATCATAGAAAAATATGTCGAGATGAATGTAGCACATCCTTTCAGAGAAGGTAATGGAAGAAGCAGTAGAATATGGCTTGATACTATATTAAAAAAAGAAATAAGACGAGTTGTTGATTGGAGCAAGGTTGACAAAGAGGATTATCTCCTCGCAATGGAAAGAAGTCCTGTGAAGGATGTTGAAATTAAAGTTCTTCTTAAAGAGGCGCTTACAGATAAGATCAATGACCGAGAAGTATATATGAAAGGTATCGATGCGAGCTATCATTATGAGGGCTACAATGTATACAAGACCGAAAATATCAACAACGAGAAGTGAAAATAGCATAACTACATTAAATAAATATCTAAGAGCAAAATTGCATTGTACTTAAAAATAAGCACTCTATCTATAATGTTATCATCTTTATAAATTTAAATGAATGATGTTTAATTGTTGAGCGATGGGAAAGACTATCCAGCATAAATTTACTATATTATTCTTATAGTACAGGAGGAAAAAACGGCAGTTAAGTACTCGCAATCCGAGCCCTAACTGCCGTTTTTTTTATTTTGTCATCCATTCCGGTTTTGAGAAGCCTTGGAATTGCTCGTCCATCGTTTTCTCGAATGCTGCGGATGCAATAACTTCTTTCAGATCCTTTGCCAGTTGGCTTTCAGCATCTTTTGTTCTAACAGCTGCTACAACGTTACGATAATTTTCTGCCATGTTTTCAAGCTGCAAAGCAGTTGTTAGATCCATACCCGCTGCAAGGGCAAAGTTACCAGCAACAACGGATAGATCAGAGCTATCCAGTGTCCGCGGAAGTTGGGCAGCTTCAAGTGATGTTATTTTAAGATTTTTCACATTTGTCTCTATATCCTTATCGGAGATTGTAGCTGGATCTGCATCCGCTTTGATTGTAACAAGCCCGATATCTTGAAGTAGCAACAGTGAGCGTGCTAGGTTGGCAGGGTCATTGGCAATTGTAAGTGTACTACCTTCTTTAATATCATCAATGGATTTGATTGTATTCGAGTAAAGACCCATAGGTGCCGTTGGAACGCTGCTAACAGCACTTAGCTCAAGCTTGTTATCCTCAGAAAACTTGTTCAAATAAATAATATGTTGGAATAGATTGGCATCAATCGATCCGTTATCAAGCGATTTGTTCGGCTGAACATAGTCGTTGAACTCAATAATCTCGATCTTGTAGCCTTTCTCTTCCATCAAAGGTTTGATCGCTTTGTTCACCATGTCACTATATGGACCAGCAGTTGCTCCAATTTTTATCGACTTGTTCTGCTCATCATTTCCTTTGTTAGTACCGGTTCCTTCTTCTGTTTTGCCACCGCATGCGGCTAGTAGTGACATCAACACGATGCACAGCATAACGATCATTACTTGCTTTTTCATTACAATAATCCCCTTTTTTATGTTCAATACATTATTTATCTTAACGTTTATCTACTTTTCGAGATGCCCACGTGATCGACGCCAACGACATTGCCTTTATTCGTTTTGTACACTTTGTGTAAATCAATGAGTTTAATCAATCTAGACCCTCCTGATGCAATAGTTGCCTAGTGCAAATCTATCTCTCTATATATGAAGCTATTTATTTCCGAGTAAATAAATACGAATTAGTAAAGCAAATAATTTAGAGGCATGACAAGCTATATTTTCATTTTAAATTAGGTAATAATTACTTGTATCCATTTACTTTCTATTTGTTTCTTTTCGTTTTAAGAAGTAGATCGTTTGATGTTCAATTAATAATTTCAAAATAACTGGATAAGTCCAGTGTTAGTGATGATTGATGCACATTTATTAAAAAAGAGTGGAATACGACACGTTGAATATCATTAAAGGAAAAAGAACTTGACACTAAAGTAACGCTGCTGTATGTTATAAATAACAAAATGTTAATTGTTAATTATTATTTGGAAACGAAGTGAATGGAATGTCTAATGAACAAGCACTAGCACAATATGATGTTAAAAAGTATCGAACACCAGATGGCTATACTGCTGATATTGCAGTCTTTACGATCCTTTCGACAAAAGAGGAAGAGTATAAACCGCCGACAATGGCATTGAAAATTATGTTAATCAGACGTAGTTTAATCGATAGTGAAGGTCGTCCCAACCTTGAAGCTGGAAAGTGGGCATTACCGGGCGGGTTTGTTGATCCGAAGGAGACTGCATTCCAAGCTGCACAGCGTGAATTGAAAGAAGAAACGGGAGTAGGCAGTCTTCATTTGCAACATTTCGGGGTGTATGATGCTCCTGGTCGTGATCCGCGCGGTTGGATTATTACCAATGCTCATTATGCAATCGTACCGGAGTATCTTTTGGCGGATCGTCAAGCAAACGATGATGCTGTGGAAGTAGCGTTATTTTCCATAGACGAGGCATTGAAACTGGAACTTGCATTTGATCATTTTGAAATAATTAGCGATGCGATTGCGGTCATTACGAAACAGCTTTTGGAAACAACAGTAGCCAAAGAGTTTCTTCCAGAGGAATTTACCTATTCTGAATTGCAGTCCGTATTACTTACGATAACGAACGATTCCGCTATTGCTAGTGGTCCTTCTTTCGCTAGAAAAATAAAAACATTACCTTTTATAGAAGAAGTGGAAGGGAAGAAAACGACAAGAACATCGAAAAAACCTACACAGTTGTATCGTTTTATCGAAACGAATTTAAGCACATCTATTTATACTTCAAGCTATTAAATAGTTTACACTCGATGCCGAATTCTAATTGTAAAGTTAGGATATATTTTTTCAAGATTAATAATTAACAATTATTTAATTGTTATAAATAAGAGGAGGAGTTTTCAATGCAAGAAAAAAGAGCATTAATAAACGTAGATTACACAAATGATTTTGTCGCAGATAATGGGGCATTAACATGTGGTGTTCCCGGGCAAGAAATTGAAGGAGCAATTACAGCTATTACAAAAGAATTTATCGCAAATGGGGAATTTGTAATTTTCGCCATCGATATTCACCAAGCCGGAGATACGTTACATCCCGAAACAAAGTTGTTTCCACCACATAATATTGCTGGTACAGCAGGTCGTGAACTATATGGGGAACTAGCGGAAGTTTTTCAAGAGCATAAAAATAAGGAACAAGTATATTGGATGGATAAAACTCGCTACTCTGTATTTGCTGGAACTGATCTGGAAATGAAACTGCGGGCGAGAGGAATTACTGAGCTGCATTTGGTCGGAGTTTGTACTGATATTTGCGTACTTCATACAGCTGTAGATGCTTACAATAAAGGTTTCAACATTGTCATTCACGAACAAGCAGTAGCAAGTTTTGATGCACAGGGGCATGAATGGGCGCTCCGTCATTTTAAAAATACACTTGGGGCAACAATTGTCTAAAGAGGAGGGGTAACAGATGATAGATAAACAATATATAGACGATGGGTTAGCACTTCATACGGATAAATATCAAATAAATATGGCGCAAGTATATTGGGCAGACAATATGCACAACAGAAAGGCAGTATTTGAAATGTACTTTCGGAAAATGCCATTCGGCAATGGCTACGCCATTTTTGCAGGGCTGGAGCGGGTCGTTCAATATTTGCAGCAATTCCGGTTTACCGATAGCGATTTGGACTTTTTGAAAAGTGAAGGATATAGTGCAGATTATCTTGCTTTTCTTAAAGACTTGCGTTTTACCGGCACGGTGACATCGATGAAGGAAGGCGAATTGGTATTTGCTAATGAAGGAATGATGCAAATCGAAGCTCCGCTCGTCGAAGGACAATTAATTGAAACAGCGTTACTTAATATCGTTAACTATCAAACGTTAATTGCGACGAAAGCAGCCCGAATTAAACAGGTTATTGGCGATGATGTGGCGATGGAATTTGGTACGAGACGAGCGCAGGAAATGGATGCAGCCATTTGGGGAACACGAGCAGCATATATTGCCGGATTTGCCGGGACTTCTAATGTTAGAGCGGGGAAGTTGTTCGGAATACCTACGGTAGGAACTCACGCCCATTCCATGGTTCAAGCCTATCGAGATGAATATACGGCATTTTCTAAATATGCTAGTGAGCATAAAGATTGTGTATTTCTTGTCGATACCTATGACACATTACGATCAGGTGTACCAACTGCCATTAAAGTAGCGCAAGCGTTTGGAGAAAAAATCAACTTCAAAGGGATACGATTAGATAGTGGAGATCTTGCTTACTTTTCAAAAGAAGCTAGAAAAATGCTGGATGCAGCTGGATTTACAGAGACTAAAATTTACGCAACGAATGATTTGGATGAAAACACGATTATGAACTTGAAAGCACAAGGAGCTAAAATCGATAATTGGGGCATTGGTACAAAGCTAATTACCGCATACGATCAACCAGCCTTAGGTGCAGTTTATAAGCTAATATCTATTGAAGATGAACATGGACAGATGGTAGATACAATCAAAATTAGTTCTAACCCTGAGAAAATATCGACACCGGGATTGAAGCGAGTCTACCGCATTATTAATAGAGAAAACCAAAAAGCCGAAGGCGATTATATTACGCTGAAAGATGAAGTGCCCGAGAACGAGCAACGATTAAAGATGTTCCACCCTGTTCATACTCATATCGCTAAATTTGTAACTAACTTCGAAGCAAGAAATTTGCATCATACTATTTTTGAAAATGGTCAGCTTGTCTATGATCTTCCGAATATAAATGAAATTCAAGCGGATGTGACAGAAAATTTGGAGCTGTTATGGGATGAGTATAAACGAATTTTGAACCCGGTAGAGTATCCTGTCGATTTAAGCCAAGCTTGCTGGGATAATAAAATGAAAATGATTCATGACATTATGGACAAAGTACAACGCGAGGAAGGTGCTTGAAATGGCTAAAATCGGTATATACGGTTCTTCTTTTGACCCGATTACAGATGCACATTTATTCACAGCCAATACGGTAGCAAAGCGGTGTAAGTTGGACAAAGTAATATTTCTACCCTGTTCAAGTAAACGGCAAGACAAAAAACTGTATGCATCCGATGAACAACGCGTGAAGATGATTGAATTAGCGATAGAGGATAATGAAAAATTTGAAATTAGTGACTATGAGCTAAACCAGCTTGCTTGGGAAATCGCAACGTATAAGACGATGAAATATTTTCGCCAGCAATATCGGGAAGATGAAGTGTATTTTATTATGGGAGCTGATTTATTAGTTGATATTGGTGCGGGAAAATGGCAAAGAGCCGATGAATTGATTCAAGAAAACAAGTTTATCGTGATGGCTCGGGATGGGATTGATATGTTAACAGCAATTAGCAGGTCTCCTATTCTTCGAAACGCCGATGATGGGCAAACCTTTCACCTTATAGACAAAGGGATTGCGCTGGAAATCAGCTCTACATTTATACGGGAGGAATTCCACGTGGGCGGCGATCCGAGGTATTTGCTTCCGAATGCAGCTTACAATTATATCAAAGAGAATGATTTGTATGGTTACAATAGGAAGAAGTAGGTAGCAACAAAGTTAATGATGAGACGTAGATATTTATGTAATATAACACTGAGCAAGCTTAACCTATGTTGACTGAAACAGGAGGAGGGGATGAACGATGAATTTGCAACAGGAAATAATCAAAGAGTTGCATGTGAAACCTGTGATTGAACCGGCAATTGAAATTCGGAATCGCATGAACTTCCTCAAAAATTATTGCAAACAAACATCAGCTAAGGGGTTTGTACTTGGTATAAGTGGTGGTATAGATTCGACGCTTGCTGGTCGGTTAAGTCAGATGGCGGTTGAAGAGCTGCGGGCGGAAGGATATGAAGCGAAATTTATTTCCGTACGATTACCTTATGCCACGCAAAAGGATGAAGCAGACGCTCAAGCAGCATTAGATTTTATCCGTCCTGATGAAACGGTAGTTTTTAATATCGAACAGGTAGTCAACGGCTTTACCGACACATACAACGGGCAGCTCCAAGAGAAATTAACCGATTTTAATAAAGGAAATGTGAAAGCTCGAGTTAGAATGATGGCGCAATATGCACTCGCTGGACAATATGGATGCCTTGTCGTTGGTGCTGATCATGCCGCCGAAGCAGTTACTGGTTTCTTCACCAAATTTGGTGATGGCGGAGTAGATATACTGCCGCTTGCAGGTTTAACGAAACGTCAAGTGCGTCAGCTACTCATTAGCTTACATGCCCCAAAACAGCTTTATCTTAAAATCCCGACTGCCGATCTCCTAGACGAAAAACCAGCGCAATCCGATGAAGTGGAGCTGGGCATGTCTTACGACGTTATCGATGATTTCCTAGAAGGTAAACCAGTAGCTGCTGCCGCAAAGGAAGCGATTATACATCGATACAATCTTACAGAACATAAGCGAAAACCTCCTGTAACAGTGCATGATGAATGGTGGACATGAGGCACATAGAAAAGAGAGTGTGAGAAGAGCAGAGTTAACAAGGAGACAGCAATAATGATAAAAAATATTTATGTTGTGCGACATTGCGAAGCTAATGGACAGGAACCAGAAGCTAGTCTAACTGAATTAGGTATGCAACAAGCTGGAAAACTTGCTAATTTTCTCTTAGATAAAGATATAGATTTTATCATTTCAAGTCCTTTTGAAAGGGCTTACCAGACTATAGCTTCATTGGCTGAACAAATAAGTATAGAAGTTGTTATTGATGATAGATTGGCGGAGCGGATTTTATCAAGTGAGAAACATCCGGATTGGCGCGAGATGCTGAGTAAGACGTACGATGATTTAGATATATGTTTTGCGGGTGGAGAATCCAGTAATATGGCGATGAGTCGTGCCAGTAGTGTCGTTATGGAAGTTCTGAATAGTGAGTACAAAAACATTGTGTTAGTTTCTCATGGAAATTTGATATCATTACTTCTTAAATATTTTGATAACCGATTTGGATTTAAAGAATGGGAAACTTTGTCCAATCCAGATGTATTTCTCCTCGTATTCTCTGTAGGGAATCAGCCTAACATACATCGAATATGGACGGAGTCAATTTATAATTAGAGTGAATCTAGAGAATATTGTGCAGATTATTGTATGATAGATATTAAAGAGACTACTTTAATAGATAGTTATTACTATAGAATAAGGTGGAGTACATGTCCTGGAGTAAATTGAAACAAACTTTGGAGAGTTTTCTTTGTCCTGATTTATATGGAAGGGTCGGATACAGTGCCAGCAGCTATCGTTATTTACCTGATAAAGCGGGAACTTGTTATATTACGGTAGATAAAAAGAACGTACTTAATATGAGAGATGTAACTAGTTTAGTGAGATGGTATCAGACGGAGCAAGAGATTAAGAGTGATCCGGATATTCGAATCCCGATTAGTGATGAAACAATTGAAGCAGTTAGAAAAGAAACAAAAGGGGCGGTTCCAGAGGATCGACTTAAAGTAATTGCCAGAAGTAGAAAGATAACAGTGTATGCAAAAGAGATTTTATTGGCACAGACAGCACTAAGCAAATCAAACTTTATTGTTGCAGCTAATACGTTTTTATCGACTTCGATAGAAAAGAGTATGGAAAGCGATGAAATTTTATTAAATATTTTGGCATTGGTAGATAGACGGGTTGGAAAGAAGCGAATTTTAAACATGTCCGAGAAAATGAAGTTAAAACATCCAATTGTACAATATTTTTATGAACTACGGCGCAATACGTTGTGAGAACAGGAAGAATAAAAGCATTGGAACTAGCTGTTCAAGCGATGGACGATTATAGTAATGCATAACTTATAAGGAGTGGGATGAAATGGACGATTTTACTAAGAAGCGAATTATAAAAGTGATGGGCAACTACACAGAGAATAAGATACCAGAACACATTCGAAACCAAGTTAGAATGAATTACAAGATGCGAGGAAATAACGTTACCTTAGTGGAAGAAAGACCGGCATTTAGGAGTGATGAATGGGTAGAAATTAATATTGCGCAGTTTCGATTAACAGAAGGAATGTGGAACGTCTATTGGAATGATAGTAAAGGAAAATGGCACTATGTTGAAGAAATAGAACCAGCAGAAGATTTTGAACAACAATTAAAGAAAGTGGATCAAAATAATACCGGGATATTTTGGGGTTAATGAATGTTACATTCCTAATGCAAGAGAGTGTCTTTTAGTAGATGCTCTTTTTTTATTTGGGTAGGTTGTGTGCAATATGCCTCGAGGGCTAGAACAAATTGATGACGCATGCTAGAATGGCATGGAGAGGAGGTATCGTTCATGGCGATCCAAATTAATGTGCAAGAGACACCGAATCCGAATGCGGTTAAAATTAATACAAGTGAGTCTATATTCACAGGCTCCGCGAGCATCTCGCTTAAGAAGGGTGCTACTACAGACCATCCATTAGCTCAAGCCCTGCTAAATATAGAAGGGGTTGATAATATTTTTGGAATTAATAATTTTGTGACAATTACCAAAGAAGCCAACGCCGATTGGGACCAAATCCTTCCTGCTGTGGAAGCAGCGTTTGAAGCCGTATAAATGTAAGACAACACAAGCAACTTAAGTAGTAAGATTTGGAAGGCTACCAAATAAGCTAGTGAAATCTAACTTATGGCAGCCTTTTTACCCCTAATGCTTTTCAATGATTGAACGCAAGAGAGTGTCCTTTAGTGGATGCTCTCTTTTTATGTGGATACTCTGCGAAAGTCTATGTTGGTAGCGAAAGTTAGGTCGTGATATATTGAAGTTACGATTATAATTGATCAGATTTTGTCTAGCAATGATGAGATAGGCTGGAGTAGTCATTACTATCAGGAGGCTTAACGATGAGAAGGAATATAAGCTTGATTGCAGTGATTACTATACTATTTGCGATTGTCTTTTTTCTTGGTAATCAAAACTATTTTCATAAAGAACGTAACTCCGTTGTCCACCATGGTATTGTCACCATTGATAGTGAACAATTAGATAAGCAGTCCATTATAAAGTTGGATGGAGAGTGGGCATTTTATCCGAATGTGTTGATTCCGCCGAGCAGAGCAGTGAGTGAGTTTGAAGAACAACGAATAGCTATAGAAGTACCATCTAAGTGGAATAGTTTTGTTAAACCAAATGAGGAAGGGCTGTCTGTTGGAACGTATCATCTCGTTGTCGAAGTACCTGTTGAAGGACAATACGGCTTATACATTCGTACGATACGGCAAGCCAATCGTATATTTATAAATGGAGAAGAAGTCGGTGCAAAAGGAAATCCAAGTCATACGTTTGAAACGTTTCGTGTGGAAAACGCCGATAAGTACACTGTTTTTTCAGCAAGTGAAAATAAGTTACTTGATATCGTTATTCATGTAGCCAATTACAATTATTCAAAGGCAGGTATTCTGTTTCAAATAGATTTTGGTACAAAGAGCTCCATCGACAATCATTATCATAAGAAACTATTATTGGATGCATTAGTATCTATCGGCTATATGATATTTGGTCTTATTTATTTAATTTCATATAATCAAAATCGAAAACGAAAAGAAGAATTATTTTTTGGACTATTCATTTTGTTGTTAGGTCTCTACATGTCATTTATTAATCAGAAAATATTTTTTCAATTTATGCCTTTTCTAAGGGTTTCAGAGCAAATACGTTTACAACTAGGCATTATCCCTCTTGTAGCTGCTAGCTTAACCTACTTTGTCCATGCGATGTATCCTGAATTTATGAAGAAGCGCGCAATCATTAGAATTAGCGTTTTACTGGGCATTGTTTTCTTTCTATATGCGATTACAGATCCGTTTAGCAATAATGGAACGGGAGCTGTCGTATTATTTCAGATCATTTATGTAAGTGCCATTATTCCGGTAGTACTCTATAATTTATTTGTTTTATTTCGTGTACTTATGAAAGAAGTAGAGGGTGCGCATTATATTTTAATATTTTTAGTATCGCTTTGTTGCTACTCTATTTTAATGGTTGGTAAATTTTTATTAGATCTGCCTATGGATTATAGTGAATTATTGTTATTTGTACTTGTACTTTATAGTTTTGCGTCACTACTTAGCTTCAGAGCAAATGCCTCCTATAGTAAAACACAAAAATTATCAGAAGAATTATACATAAATAGTAAATTAAAAGATGAGTTTTTAGTAAAAACATCACATGAGCTACGGACACCGTTGAACAGAATATTACATGTATCGAAATCTTTGATGGAAGGCACGAAGGGTCCGTTAAAGCGTGAGCAACAAGAAAATATCATCGCTATTCATAATGACATGCAACGTTTAGGTTTTTTAGTGGAAGATTTGTTGTTCTCATCCAATCAGATGGCTAGTGAAGTGAGTGTTACACCACGTGCTGTGCCAGTCGCAGTTATTCATGAAGTCATTGATGAAATCAGAAGCTTGCAGTCAGATCAAATGTCGATAAAACTGATTAGTGTTGTTGATGATCCATTGCCAGCGATGTATACAGATGAATTGCGTTTCAAGCAGGTGCTTTATAATTTATTATATAATGCACTGCAACATACTACGGAAGGGTTTATTAAAGTCACTGCAGAGGTTCGTGAAGCACAGATGGTCATTCAAGTTAGCGACACAGGAACGGGGATACCTTCGCAAGAACTAGAATATATTTTCGACTCGTTTTATAGAGTGAGGAATGAAAGTGAGGGCTTTGGATTAGGGCTTAGTATTGCCAAAAATATCGTTGAAAAGCTAAACGGTCAGATCGAAGTTACAAGTACAATTGGAGTCGGTTCCATCTTCACCTTTACGATGCCGCTTGCCAAAAGTGATGAGATGATTGATTCTACAACAGACAGCACAGTAGATATTCTCGAACTACCTCTCTTTTATAAGGGGAATGAACAGACTATTTTAGTAGTGGATGATGATCATGCCAGTATTAAGCTGCTTGCAGACGCTTTAACCGAAAGTGGATATACGTTTATTGTAGTTGATAATGGTTATGAGGCGTTAGAAATTTTAAAGACGCATAAGGTAGACTGTATGTTAATCGACTACATGATGTCAGGTATGTCGGGCTATGAGTTATGTAAGAAGGTACGAAAGCATCACGATATTTTGGAGCTACCAATTATTGTGTTAACGTCGATTATGCAGCATTCAGACTTGATGTTGTCTTTGCATAGTGGAGCAAATGATTATTTGTTAAAACCGATAGTGATCGAGGATTTGTTAGTACGTATTCAGTCATTACTGGCTGTTCGTCAATCATCTATTGATGCGATAGAGGAGGAAATGAATTATTTATACGCTCAAGTAACACCTCATTTCGTATACAATACACTCAATACAATTATTGCGTTAAGTTATAAAGATATTAAAAATACGAGAAATGCACTCTACTATTTGTCTACTTATTTTCGTGCCAAATTAAACGTTCACTATCGTGACAGTATGGTTTCTATTTCCGAGGAGATGGAACTTGTGAAAGCATATCTCAATATAGAAAAAATGCGTTTAGATGATCGACTGACTGTTATTTATGATATCGATGAATCTATTGCTCTACAAATTCCAGCCTTGTCCCTGCAGCCATTAGTTGAAAATGCTGTCTTTCATGGCATATCCAAGAGAAAAGAAGGAGGAACGGTTGAAATTAGTGTGAAGCGAGATGGACAGCTCATCCGTATTAAAATTGATGATAATGGCATAGGGATTCCCAAAAATAAATTGCAGCAAATAGAAGGTGGAGAACATTCTCGCATTGGTTTAAAAAACCCATTGAAAAAGTTCAAGCTAATCAAAAACGCAAGTTTACGTTTATATAGCGAAGAGGGTAAAGGCACGACGGTCATTATTTTATTGCCAGGAGATGATCGAATTGAACGTAGTCATCATTGATGATGAAAAGCTAGCCATTGATGTATTGGCGATTGTATTAGAAGAGTTAACACCATTCTCGATTTGTATAAAAGGGACTTTTACTGATGCGATGGATGCATTTGAGCTTTTGGCACGGGAACAGATAGATCTTGTTTTTCTAGATATGGAGATGCTTGATGTTCATGGATTACAGATTGCAAAATTAATACTAACACAATATCCGCACATACAGCTTATTTTTGTAACGGCACATTCTCAGTTTGCGGTGGATGCGTTTGACGTTGCAGCTACCGATTATTTGTTAAAACCGGTGCAAGCACAGCGATTAGAAAAGGCGATGTTCAAAGCACAGCAAGTCTATGATTCGCGTAAGGAATTACGGACAGATGATAAACAGGCTAATCTTTATGTTCGTGTATTTGGCGGGTTTCAATTAGTAGATGCGGAGCAAAAAACGGTGAAGTGGCGTACGAAAAAAGTAAAAGAGTTGTTTTTATATCTATGGCTACATCAGAAAAAACCATTATTAAATGTCGTTCTTATGGAAAACTTATGGCCAGATGTGGAACCGGACAAGGCGAGTGTAAACCTGCATACAGCAATCTATCAATTAAGAAAAACACTCAAACAGTGTGGCATTGACCATCCGATTCTACTCGCTAATAACCACTACCAGCTGACTGTGAAATTGGATAGCGATTATGAGGAATTATTAGCATTGTTAGAGTGTGAGCGGCATGATGAACAGTCGATGCAACAAATTTTAAATTATTATGAAGATGATTTTCTAGCAGCCGAAGAATACTCGTGGGCTATTAGAATAAGACTTCGTTTAAAACAATCTGTCGTAAATTTACTAGAGACCTATGTAACGACTACGAACGAAATAAGTTCACTATTAAAATTAAGTTGTTTACAAAAGATGGTGGAGCTAGAGGAATACAATGAGCAGTA
The DNA here is from genome assembly GCF_042684845.1 of Paenibacillus yanchengensis. Lineage (NCBI taxonomy): Bacteria > Bacillati > Bacillota > Bacilli > Caryophanales > Paenibacillaceae > Paenibacillus > Paenibacillus yanchengensis. The sequence goes on from NZ_JBHUMH010000013.1 coordinate 29,444, forward strand.
TATGTTTCTGCTTCTACAATTTCTGATGGAGAAAAATAAAAAACAAGCATGCTCGCAATTTTATGAAACGATACAAGAAAAATTACAGCAAGAGCTAAACATTCCGGTTCCCGATAGGATTAATGAGTTATATAAGCAGTATATGGCAAGGGCATAAACTTTCTAAGTTGAAAATGTTGAAAATGGGAGAGGCAGCTAATATCAGTCCATATTTTTAATTACATCTGTTCAGTATTTGTCTATTGTTATTGATTAAGCTACTTATCATATTAGATATGTATTATGCGGAGGTGGCACTTAGTAACAATGAACAGCAGAATAATTAGAAGTAGAGAAGAGATGGAGGCTGCCATGAAGAAAATAGGGACGTTGTTGCTTGTTATGGCATTACTATTAGTACCGTTTAATAATATGCCTGTGTATGCAGATGATCTTAGTGGTGATTTTTATTATATTGAAAATGCTGATACTACAAGCGTAACAATAACAGGATATACAGAGACTGCCCCGAGAAATCATGTCGTTATTCCGCAGATGATTAATGGAAAAAAGGTAACGGCAATTGGTGACGAAGCTTTTCAAAATAAATCGATCCAAAGTTTGGAGCTTCCAGATGGATTAGTTTCTATTGGTAAAAGAGCGTTCTTGAACAACCTTTTTACTATGCTAGAAGTACCGGGGAGTATAAAAAGTATTGACGAAGAAGCATTCCAAAGTAATGGTTTAACAAGTGTAACGATTCATGATGGTGTAGAGAAGATAGGTAGAAGTTCGTTTGCTAAAAATAAGCTAACTACTCTAAGCATTCCCAATAGTGTAATTGAAATCGAAGCGGGTGCATTTCAAGGTAATTTAATAGCAAGTTTAGCACTGCCTAATAATTTGGTAGAGATTAGTGATAGTTCTTTTTTGAATAACAAATTAACTTCTATTGTTATTCCAGCTAGTGTGAAAATCATTGGTAGTTCAGCATTTAGTGGCAATCGGATAGCGGAATTAGTCATCCCAGCAACGGTAACCACGTTAAAAGACAGCGCGTTTTACTATAACGCATTAACGTTGGTGACTTTTTTGGGAATGCCAACGCTTGATAATAATACTGTTTTTGGAAATCAGTATTTAAATGGGGCAAATACAGATATAGTTGACTGGTTTACTGACATGGAATTAACGCAAGTTTGGAATAACACAGTCACTGCTCCAATGAATATTTATGGGGCGTGGAAGTTGAATATCATAACTTTTAACACAAATGGTGGATCGAAAGTTGACAATCAATCTGTAAAATTTGCCGAAAAGGGAAAAAAGGTCACACTATTACCAACAAAAGTAGGGCATACTTTTGCAGGTTGGTATAAGGAAGCGGAACTTTCCAATCCGTGGAATTTTGATATGGATATTGTCATTAGAGACATAATGTTGTATGCGAAGTGGACTACGAATACGCATACGGTAAGTTTTCAGTCGAATGGTGGATCAGGTGAAACGGCTCAAACGATAGCTTACGATAGCAAAGTCACACAGCCAGCAAACCCAAGCAAAGCAGGTCATACATTCGCCGGTTGGTACACAGATTCTAGTTTAACGACGGCATGGAACTTTGGTACAGATCTAGTAAAAGGAAATATGACGCTGTATGCGAAATGGACTGCTAACACGTATACGGTAAGTTTTCAGTCGAATGGTGGATCAGGTGAAACGGCTCAAACGATAGCTTACGATAACAAAGTAATACAGCCAGCGAACCCAAGTAAAGCAGGTCATGTTTTCGCTGGTTGGTATACGGATGCTAGTTTAACGACGGCATGGAATTTTGGTACAGGTCTAGTGAAAGGAAATATGACACTGTATGCGAAATGGACTACCAATACGTATACGGTAAGTTTTCAGTCGAACGGTGGATCGAGTGTAACAGAGCAAGAGTTAGCTTACGACAACAAAGTTACAGAGCCAGCAAACCCAAGCAAAGCAGGCCATGCTTTCGCAGGCTGGTATACGGATGCTAGTTTAACGACGGCATGGAATTTTGGTACAGGTCTAGTGAAAGGAAACATAACACTGTATGCAAAATGGATTGCCAATAACCATACGGTAAGTTTTCAGTCGAACGGTGGATCGGGGGTAACAGAGCAAGTAATAGACTATGATGACAAAGTCACACAGCCAGCACCCCCAAGCCAAGTAGGTCATACTTTTGTGGGTTGGTATTCGGATGCTAGTTTAACGACGGCTTGGGACTTTGGTACAGGTCTAGTAAAAGGTAATATGACGCTATATGCGAAATGGACTGCTAACACGTATACGGTAAGTTTTCAGTCGAACGGTGGATCAGGTGAAACTGCTCAAACGATAGCTTACGATAGCAAAGTCGCAGAGCCAGCAAACCCAAGCAAAGCAGGTCATGCATTCGCCGGTTGGTACACAGATTCTAGTTTAACGACGGCATGGAACTTTGGTACAGGTCTAGTAAAAGCAAATATGACGTTGTATGCGAAATGGACTGCTAACACGTATACGGTAAGTTTTCAGTCGAACGGTGGATCAGGTGAAACTGCTCAAACGATAGTTTACGATAGCAAAGTTACAGAGCCAGCAAACCCAAGCAAAGCAGGTCATGCATTCGCAGGCTGGTATGCAGATTCTAGTTTCGTAACGGAATGGAACTTTGGTACAATTCCAGTAAAAGGAAATATGACGTTGTATGCAAAATGGACTGCCAACACCTATACGGTAAGTTTTCAGTCGAACGGTGGGACAGGTGTCGCAGAGCAAGTGGTGGCTTACGATGACAAAGTTATACAGCCAGCCATCCCAAGCAAAGCAGGTCATACTTTTGTTGAATGGTATACAAATGAGGATTTAACGAAGACTTGGATGTTTGACACGGATGTCATTACAGATAACATGATACTTTACGCTGGATGGGACAAAGAAATCTATACAGTCAGTTTCGAAACATCGGGAGGTTCACAAATAACTGATCAACGAATTACATTAGAAGAAAATGTAGTTATACCCACAGATCCTAAAAAGTCGGGCTATACTTTCGCCAGTTGGTTTAAGGATGAAGAGTTAACACTCGCCTGGAATTTTACAACAGATGTCGTCATATCCGATATAATTCTTTACGCGAAATGGTCGAAAACTAATTATCCTCCTTATATACCATCTGAACCTATACTAGAGCCAGAACTAGAAGTAGAAGAAGAGATAGTAGAAGAAGAGGAAAAACCAAAGGGATGCTCTACAAAATTCACGGATATATCGGAAAACTGGGCGCGAAATGCTATAACAGATATTGCTAGTCGTTGCATTATAATAGGATATCCAGACGGAGAATTTAAACCAAATGATCCTATCATTAGGGCGCACGTTGCGGTAATGTTTGCAAGAGCATTGGAGTTACCAGCAAAGCGTCCGTCGAATACTTTTCATGATGTCTCAAGTGATACACCGAATTACGAGGCTATCTTGAAAGTTTCACAAGCAGGTATTTTCGAAGGGTCGAATGGATACTTTTATCCAGATCAGCAACTTACACGAGCAGAAGTGGCTAAGATACTTGTACTCGCCTTCAAATTGCCGTTAGGCGGAAAAAGCACTTTTCAAGATGTGCCTAAAACACATTGGAGCTCTTCCTATATTGCTACATTAGAGTCTTACGGCTTAGCATTCGGTGAGGATGGTTATTATAAACCCGAAGAACCAGTTACTCGCGCAGAGTTTGTAGCATTTATGTACCGGGCACTTCGTTTGTAAGCAGACGTATATTTCATATATGCAATAAAAGTGAAGGAGAAGGCCGTCCATATTATTGGATAGCCTTCTCTTAAATGTTTTTCTGTTGGGATAAGCGGCAATATTGAGCCGGATGGACTAGCTAGATAATTTTTGAATAAATGACCATTGTACCAGGTATGGCAATTGCCATAATACAAAAAAGTAACATAAGTACTTGCGTTGCATCTAATGTTAACAATCCTAATGAACCAGTTGCTAAAAACAATACAAGTATTGAAACAAAAAGAACAAAGTAGTTCAAAGTCATAGATTTTCCAATAATTTCTTTTGCACGTTCATCTTTCGGAAAAATATGCGGTGATATGTATGCCAGTAATAACTGATTAATTCCCGCAGCTAGCAACATAATGGTATCGGGAAACTCACCTTTCATTATGTTTTCGTAGTTTGAATAAATACCAACAGCAGTCAATAAAATTCCTAAACATAAATAGATGATTTGATTTTGCTTTGATTTCTTAAAAGAAGCCATATATTTATCCCTCCTCATAAATAAAGATATCTTCAATTTGACAATTAAAAACACGTGCAAGTTTGAAGGCAAGTGTAATAGATGGATTGTATCGTTCCTTTTCAATTGAAATAATCGTTTGTCTTGACACCTCTAACCGTTCAGCTAATTCATCCTGAGTTAAATTATATTTTGCACGCATATTTTTAATATTATTTTTCACTTTATCACCTACTCAAAGTAAAGTCTGCTTTACGTTAAGTATACTTTACAATTATCATTTATTTATGTCAAGTTAACTTTACAATTTATCAACGAAAGAGTACTTCACATAGAACATTTTCTTTGCAAAAGGTATGAATTAAAAGGAATAGAGTTCACGGTCATGGTTCTTCATTATCAAAAAAATGGTGGGGAAATTATTTTAAGATTAATGTGCTTAGAGAGATATTTATTGACTAAAATAAAAGTTACAAAAATGGAATGGTTTACAGGTAGATGATGGTACAATAGGCAAAACAATAGAATTAGGCAAACTCCCCTATTAGCAATTACGTCGCAGTAGCTGTGACTGGGAAACATCTGTTATAGCTCGGATGTTTACTTTTACAGTATTAAAAAATACAAATGTACGAGGGAGTTAGTATGATGACTGAGAAGCAATTATGGAATGCGTATTTAAGTACACTCACTGATGAACAAGCTTTTGCGATGCGTTATACTGCATGGCATTTTGATGATAATGAAACGAGTGCTAATGCGCTAGCAGAATTGGTATTGTTAGGCGAAAAGAGGGCTACTGCATCTAGCTTATGGGTTTACGAAAAAGAAAGTGCTCCACTTCCATAGGTAGGTGAAATATCGGTTATTTTGGATTGGTATCGAAATGCGAAGTGCATTATTCAATCAGTTAAAATTAGTATTGTAAGTTATAGTGATGTAACAGAATTCGCTGCATTAGAAGGCGAAGGAGATAAAAGTCTTGCTTATTGAAAGTCTGTACATGAACCATTCTTTCATAGAGAATGTGGTCGTGTGGGACTGGAATTCAATGAATTTATGCCGGTTGTTTGTGAGTCATTTGATGTTATATATAAATAATATTAAGTGCATAGATGTGTTGAACACATGAAATGTTATGGTAATTAAAGCAGATTCTTAAAGGAGTTGAATTCATTATGGAACAATCTGAATCAATAAAGAACCTTATACAAAAAGGAGAATTAGATCGTATTCAATTACTATTACAATCAGGATTAAATCCTAATCAATCTGTAAGTTGTTATGATTCTTTTTTGGAGTGTGCTTTTGATTATGAACAAATTGAAATAGCAAAATTGTTCATTGAAAACGGAGCAATACTCCCTCAAGATGTGATGGTTGATGCATCTAGATGTGCGGATCGTAATTTATTCGAATATTTGCTTTCAAAGGGAGCAGATATAAATGCAATTAATCGTGTTGGGTACTCTGCCTTTAGCAGAGCTCTTGCCTCTAATAATGAAATAGGTGCTTATGCACTTATTGATTTAGGAATTGATATTAGTATTACTGGTGAAAGCACGCTTATAGAGTGTGCATATGATGGAAGAAATCATTTTGTAGAACTTCTTCTAAATAAGGGTGTCGATATTAATTATTTTATACCGAGTAGCAATGTATTCTCACATGGCATTACACCGCTTATTGCTGCTGTTAAAGGTAATCAGTTGAAAACGGTAATATACTTAATTCAACACGGTGCTGACACTACAATAACAGATCAATTGGGATGCCGTGCATATAACTATGCTAGATTTTATAAACATTTCCAAATTGAGAAATATCTCAAATCACATGATCGTACAGAATTTCACGATTATCGAAAACGAGTAGAACAATTAATAAATGATGGCTTACCTATGGTAGTTATAAAGGAACTAGGGGTTAATGAGAAACGAATTGACTATGAATCCAACAATTACAGTAGTTATTTAGTTTTAGGAACGGTTTTTGATGTTGTATATTTCGAATTCCACCAGTTTAAATTGTATAATCTCCTGTTGGAGTTAGATAATTTCGAAGGATTTGGGTTTATAAGTTGGTGTCCAAGTTTGAATAAGTTTGTAAGCGTGGACATTGAACACGAGTTGTTTTATATCTTACACGATATGAGTTGGAAAAGCTTTTTAAGTAATCCAGGCATATACGTTGATCGCATAATTGATTTTGAGTATGATTCTGAGATCGAAACACAATAAAAGTTAGTGCTATGAATATAGAAGATCAGGTTGGATAGTAAGTAACTAGAAGGCGACGTTAACATCCGATAATACCATATTCACGTATCGATCCATTCGGATTTAGGTCCTCAGAAGCGATCCCAAGAAGTATAGGCTACGGACAATTCCATTTGTCTAAGACAAGAACTATTTAAGAGGAATGGATGTCGTGAATACAAGAACGTTATATGTATTATCTTTAAGACCATGTTAAGTGAAAAGTTACTCTTGGAATTTCCCTGGTGGGGGAATTGAAACATAAATAAGAACTATCTAAGCTGATGCGAGTTCGTGAATGCACAGACGTTATAAAACATAATTGAAAAGACGAGAGGAGTTAACATGATGGGTATGTCAGAATACTACAAAAACCTTAGAGAGAAAATCGGAAATCAACTTATCTTTATGCCATCGGTTGTAGGGATAATTAGAAATGAAAATAAGGAAATTTTGTTTGGAAGAAAGCATAATGAAGAGAATTGGGGACTTATTGCTGGAGCGATTGAACTGAGTGAGACTCCTGCACAAGCGATAATAAGGGAAGTTCAAGAAGAGACGGGATTAATAATACTTCCTGAACGAATAATAGGAGTTTATGGTGGTGAAGGAGGTCGATTTACATATTCTAATGGACATCAGGTTGAATACCTAAGTATTGTTTTTGATTGTAAGATTATAGGTGGAGAGTTGAATCCTGACAATGAAGAAATGAAGGAGTTAAAATATTTTTCTGAATTTCAAATACCATCTATCACAAACAATTATCCAAAGTATATTTTTAATTCACACCAACAAGAAAGAGCAGACTTTGAGGTTTGATTCAAAGATGCCAGTTACGTTGTAGAACACACTATCTTGGTTCAAAAAGAGTCACAATAGAATAACCCAAAGTGACGAATACGAACGGAGACGATACCTGTATAAAACTGCTTGCAGCAGTTAATCCCCACATTCAACTCCACGTAGTTTTTTTCATCAAAAAACATACTAACATTGGCATCCTAAACAAACTTCGGTCAGGTTGACCAATGCTAGTATTTATTATTTGAATATTTAAACGAACATTTACCACATGTAAGGTTATCTATGGTCTACTTATTTCCTAACAACAGGAATCCACATTTCACCGAATACTAAACCGTTTCTTTGTCCCATTTCAACGGATGCATTTGGCCCACCGACATAGGCAATGTCCGTTACTTCCGATAAGACTTGACCAAAGGCAATGCCAGTAAGCATATTGCTTAGTTCCTCCGATGTCGCTGCTTCTCCTTTTATAATGAGATATTCCCCTTTAGGAAATTGAATATCCCTAGATTCTACTGCTACGGAGGCGTCTGTCATGACACCAGCATAATGCATCATTTTGTTGTTTATCGCTTCGTTCACAGTAAAAATGTATTTATTTGTCGCTATAGATTTTAAAGTGTCAAGTGTGCCATCTTGGCGAACGCGCTGCCAAAAATCAGCTTTTTCCTTGTTTATGCCAGCATAATCGGTATAACTGCTTTTAAGTTCAACTCCAATACCTAAAACAGTGAAGTTATCTTTTTCTTCAATAGTATAATTAGCCATGTGCAAAATCATCCTCTTCATTGAATTTATCAAATGTTTAGTTTTTCACTTGATAGGTTTATAATACCCTTAAATGATGTCAAATAATGATACTGTTTAGGGGGAGCCGATGAAAAAAGTTGAACGGATCAATATTATTATGAGGTATATCAACAATGGCGCCCATTTTACTGTTTCTGAAATTATGCAAGAATTCAACATCTCTCGCTCGACTGCCATTAGAGATATTAGAGAAATTGAAGCTATGGGGATGCCGCTTGTCGCTGAAGTAGGGAGAAATGGTGGTTATTTTGTTATGAATAATTCTATTTTGCCCACTGTTCATTTTACTGATGCTGAAATTAAAGCTCTGTTTATCGCCTTTATGGCTACAAGAAACCAACAGCTTCCTTATCTAAAGAGCCGTCAGTCACTTGCTGAAAAATTACTTGGACTTATTTCACAAAACCAGCAGGACGACCTTGTTTTTTTAAATCAAATATTGCTTTTTGAAGGGACCAATCCTCATAATCCTGATCTGCTTGATTTGTCAGACTTGCCTCACCCGATGTTAGAAAAGCTCATAAAAATGCTTCTTTTGGATAGTTACTTATCGGTTTTCGTAGAAGAAGATAGGGAAATTAAATCTTACTCCATTTATCTTTTACATCTTTATCGCGAAAAAAACGTATGGCAAATGGAATGTTTCGATTTGGAGGAAGAAAAGAGGCTGATTATTGCTGTTGACAATCTCACTGATGTCCAAGCCTTCCCCGAGAAAAGAAGAGTAAGTAAAAAAAAGATTTTAGAGCAACTAAGTAAGCAAGAAGAAGTGATCAATCTTATCATTGAACTTGGTCCAAGGGCGATTGCTCAGTTCAAAAAGTATCATCCTTTACAATTTTCCATTTCGTATACAAATTCTTACCAAACTACAGCTATACTAAAGACTTTTATCAACGTTACTCATGCAGAAGAATTGACTGAAATAACAAATTGGCTACTCTTCTTAGGCGGAGATATCAAGGTCAGGGAAGTGCCAGAAGAAGTTTTGGAAGCTATGCAGGAGAGACTATGTTTGTTGGGATAATAAAATGAAAATGATTCGCCAAAATTTTAAGATCAAGCCAAATTACAAGAAATGGGTTAATAAGATTATTTCTTTAATATCAACTGAGTGTAGATTGTACAAGAAAAGGAATAGAAATTCTTCAAAGACTAGTAAATGAGGTTGAACACTTGAAAGGAGCCAACATACAATAACGAGCCTGATTAGAAAAATGAAACTTTTTATAAGCGTATCCCATTCGCTCTACAGGAATGCTGAGCGAATGGGATATCAAAGTAATAGGAAAAAGTAATGATAGATTCACTGGACAAGTGTGATTTTTTGTAAAAAAATGCGAATAAAATGAAATTAAACAACCAGTTGTCGATGTTTAGTTGACAACTGGTTGTTTAATTTAATTTGCTTACAGTTTGCATAGTAACCCTAGCTGACCATTGCTCCTGCTGTATTTTAAAGGATTGGTTTGTAAAACCTATCCTTATATCAGTATTACCAAAATATTTTTCAAAAAATTTATTGACTTTCCCCCTTACTAAAGGGTTTATACTTTGATCAAATAAAAAAATTGGAGGAGTTAAGATGTTTAAAATAGGTGATTTTTCTATGTTAAGTAAAGTTCCCGTAAAAACGTTACGATATTACGACCAAATTGAATTATTAAAGCCCCAGAAAACAGATCGAGATACAGGGTATCGATATTATTCGGCAGAGCAACTGCTTGAAGTAAATCGGATCTTTTTATACAAAGAATTAGGTTTTACCTTAAAGCAAATAGCGCAGCTTCTGCATGAAAAAATTTCTGTAGAACAAATTCAAGGCATGTTTAAGCTGAAAGAGAGTGAAATTCAACAGTTGCTGGAGAAAGAACAAGAAAAATTAGTCCGTATTAAAGAACGCATGCAGTTAATCGGACGGGAAGGAAGTGCTGAAAGAGAGCAAGAGGTTATTATAAAAGCAGTTGAAAGTAAGCGACTTATTTCATTTCATTCTTATGGATCAGTAGAAGATATTCCTTTTCTCTTTCAGAAATTCAATCATTTATTGGATAAATATAATCGAGAATGGCTAACTGAACCTCAAATCGTACTATGGAGGGAATCAGCAGAAAAAGAAAGCGACTTTGAATTTGAAGTAGGGTATTCTATCAAAGGCGAAGTGGCATCTTTGCCTAAGGAATTATATATCCGTTCTCTTCCAGCTGAAACAATGATGGCTACGCTACTATTTCGTTCGAAATCAACTTTTGCACAAACAGCTTGTGTTGATTTGGCTACATGGATAGAAAAAAATGGATATCGAGTGAAGCAAGATCAACCAGGTAGAGAAATTTATTATCCGTTTGCAAAAAATGAAGAAGATAGATTAATTGAAATTCAAATCCCAATTGAACGATAATATAAGATTTCTGATGAATTTTAGCATAATTTGTTGCACGAAGGAGAAATATTTTGACGAAAAATAAAACAGTCATTTATTTGCTTGCCTTAGCAGTCTTTTTAATAGGAACGATTGAATATATTATTACAGGTATTATTGAAATGGTAGCAACTGACTTAAGTGTAACTACATCTGTTGCTGGGTTATTGGTCACTTCATTCGCACTTTCAGCGGCTATTGGTGCACCTATTGTCATTGCTCTCACCATTAATTTTGACCGCAAAAAAATATTGTTATTAATGCTTACCATTTTCATTTTGAGTAATTTTCTCACTTTCTTTAGTCATTCCTTTGAGATGGTTCTTTTTACACGAATTTTGCAAGGAGTAAGTGGTGGAATTGCTACTGTTGTAGCAATGGCTGTTGCTACTCGCCTTGTCGAGCATGAAAAAAGGGGAAGTGCTATTGGGATCATTTTGATGGGTTTAAGTAGCTCCTTAGTTTTTGGGGTACCACTGGGCACATTTCTCAGTGAGATCATGGGATGGAGGGCATTATTCGTATTCATTGGATTAATAACAGTTATTCCACTACTCGTTGTTTATAAGAGTGTTCCTACTATTAAAGAACAAGAACCAGTTACGATTGGTATGCAATTAGCCATATTAAAAGACAAAAGGATTGTGTTAGCAGTTGCAGTGACGTTATTTTATGTAGGTGGTTATTCCACATTATTCACCTATTTAACACCATTCTTACAAGCTTCAGCAAATCTCACCACTGCAAAAATTAGTAGTATTTTATTACTTGCAGGAATCTGTAGCTTCATTGGCTCCAGTATTGGAGGAATAGCTGCGGATAAAAAAGGTCCCAAGTTTACGATTTTTACTGGATTAATACTACAAATATTTATGTTGATTTTACTCGCAATAACTGGAGAAAGTTTGGTCGGTGTTATTGCTATTATTATGGTTTGGATGGTAGCTACGTGGAGTACTTCACCAGCACAGCAATTATATTTAGTTACGTTGGTACCAAAATCTCCTGATGTCGCCTTAAGTGTGAACACTTCGTTCATTCAATTTGGATTCGCCCTAGGATCAGGATTAGGTGGTCTTGTCATAAGTGGTACGTCTGTATTGAATCTTAGTTGGGTCAGTGCCGGCATTGTAGTTCTCGCTTTAGTAATGATTATAATGCTAGTTGCTTTTGAGCGAATTTCTAGTAATAAGACAGTGATGGAAAAATGTTAGGAACAAAATTGAATGCAAGATAACCTGTTTGATAATAGATGTTCAACCTCTTCCTTTGATAGGAAGGGGTTTTCATTTTTTTGTGGAATATTTATGTAAAGTGAGATTCTAGCAATGTCCCCTTCGATACAGAAGAAAATAACAAGGAGGCGAACGTATGGCAATTATACGATTAGCTACATTAAACGATGTTGATGAACTTGTTCAAATGCGTTGGGACTTCTCGAAAGAGGACTATTGCAATAGTTCGGACAGTTTTGAGGAGTTTTACAAGATTTGTAGTGAATTTTTGGTTAAAGCAATTGAAGGTGTGGATTTCCAATTGCTATGGAAAACGCAATAATTGAACTGAAAAATTGTGCAAAACACATTACCGAATCCAATGATAATGACGGTGTTGCTGTTGCACTCGAGAAATTTGTGGTGCAATCAATTGCTAATAATGATTTTGTTAGCAAATAGACGAGCCAAGTTACCTTTTGGGTGCATCACCCTTAGAGACACAGTGTATTTTTATAAAACCTCAAGAAAGTTTGGCCAAATTGAGTTGCTAATCCTACCCTTGACAAGTAAGGTTTACTGCAATAAACTTAACGTATATGAGGTTTATTATGATAAACTTGTCGAAAAGGGGATTAGAATGGAAAATTATAAATTGTTTGATGCTGAATATAAATTTGCATGTTTGGTTTGGGATAATGAGCCTATTAATTCTACGGAACTTGTGAAGCTAAGTCAGGCAAAGCTAGGTTGGAAAAAATCCACGACTTACACTGTTTTAAGAAAACTATGTGAGCGGGGAATTCTTCAGAACGAGGATGCAATGGTTACTTCCATTGTGAAGAAAGCAGAAGCACTGAAATACGAAAGCCAAACTATTGTTGAAAGAAATTTCAATGGGTCTTTGCCGCAATTTTTAACTGCTTTTCTGAATGAAAAGAAATTATCTGAGAAGGAAGCTACAGAGTTGAAACGGATTATTGAGGAGGCAACTAGATGACGAAGTTGTTTCTATTCATCGTCAATATGAGCATTACAGCAAGCTACGTAGCACTAGCAGTTATCATCATAAGATTGCTTTTGAAGCGGGCTCCTAAAATATTTTCTTATCTTCTATGGTTAGTCGTAGCTATCCGATTGCTTCTCCCCATCAGCTTTACTTCAAATTTAAGTATATTACGACTCTTACAGCCTAAGATTACAACGGACACTGGATATATAGAGTTTATTCCTCAAGAAATTGATATGTTCAAAAATCCTATTCTGGACGTTGGAATTAGTCAAGTAAGCCGTTTTTTTAGTACGTCTTTTCCAGCCGCTACACCGATGGCAAGCACAGATCTTGTAAAATTGATGTTGTGGATGGGAAGCATAGTTTGGATATTGGGAGTAATATATCTACTTCTTCACAGCATTATTTCGTATTTAAAAGTAAGGGCTAACGTTCGATTTGCAACGCTTGTGAAAGATAACATCTTCGAGATGGATTATATTTCAACACCTTTTGTTTCTGGCTTTTTTAAGCCGAAAATATATATTCCAATTGGCATTAATGAGCGTGAATTTTCTTATATTTTGCTACATGAACAAACTCATATTAGAAGACGAGATTATTTGATCAAACCTTTTGCGTTTATTCTGCTTATTATTCATTGGTTTAATCCACTTATATGGCTGTCATATGCTCTCATGAGCAAAGATATGGAGATGTCCTGTGATGAACATGTCATAGACAAGATGGGTAACCATATTAAAGGCAGCTATTCGACTGCTTTACTTTCTCTCTCTATCAACAGAAATATGTTTTCAACCGGAAGTCCTCTTGCTTTTGGAGAGAGTCATGTAAAGGCTAGAATTAAAAATATTCTCTCCTATCGTCAACCTTCTTCTTGGATGGTGGTGGGATATATGTTCGTTATCGCAGTCTTGGTAATAGGATGTACAGCCAATCCTAAACCTTTGCCGCAATCATTGCAACAAACGTCCCAATCGTCCTATTTCGGATATAATGTGGAAAAATTTATGGACAATAAAACACTTTATGTAGGTAACCATACGAAGGTAGGCGGTCTCGTTAGTGGAATGCCCTCGCCAACAGGTTTTGAAGTAACTATGCTAGAGCTTCAAACGAAAGCTCAACCTTATGGAGCAATCATCCATTATATGATAAGTGACGATGCGGATACAATCATAGATGAGACAATAGACAGTGAAGCTTTTTACCGTAACTCTATAATGCTATTAAGTCTAATTGATAACGTTGATTATATAACTTTTTTGATCATGGAGAACACAGGACAATATGATGGAGCAACCTATAGCATTACAGTCAAGAGGGATCAAGTCGACAAAATGTTTGGAGAGGATGTCCGGCATTATGCATCAGACGAAACCAGCATGAGGCAACTTATTGATCGTTTATACAATGTAACTGCAACGGATTCTAATATTGGTGAAATTACTGAAATAATCTAGACTAGTGAAGATATAAACAAATTAAAAAATATGAATGGAGATGAGAATTTGTCAAACCACGTATACATAATAACCGGAGCTTCAAGTGGGCTTGGAGCTGAACTCACAAGACAATTGCTATTAGAGCAAAACACTGTTTTCTGCTTATCCCGAACAGAAAATGACGATATCAAAAGACAAGCTGTAGGGTATAGATATAAATTTTATTCAATTGATCTTAGTTATGCGGAGAGAGTAGCTCTTATTATGCAGGATATTTTGGCAACAATTGATCCGATTAATATTAATTCGATTACCCTTATCAACAATGCGGCGTCAGTATCCCCCATTAAAGATATTCAGTATTGCACGCAAGAAGAGATCATTTCAAATGTACAATTAAATCTAACGACGCCCATTATACTTACCTCGAACTTTATGAGACTAACATCTGAATGGAAAATTAATCGTAGGATTGTAAACATATCTTCTGCATCAGCGCAATATCCAGCTCAAAGCATGAGTCTTTACTGTTCCACTAAATCGGCATTGAATATGTTTTCCAAATGTATAGGGCTTGAGCAAGATGGAAAACCAAACTCAGTTCAAATCTTTACTGTTGATCCTGGAATGATGGATACGAATTTGCAACACATTGCACGAACTTCTGATTTCGAATTATCTGACTTGTTTTCAAAACATAAATCGGAGGGTCACCTTTCTGAACCTGCCGATGTAGCATTGAATTTAATATCTTTAATTGAATCTTCAGTAAAAAAGAACAGCGATATTATTAGACTATATTAATCCGATTGGCGTTATAATGTAACGGAAAATACTGAACTTTTAGAGTGAGGATTTATGCGATGGTATTACTTTTGTTAAATCAACTGTTACACGACATTTATACGCTTGTGTAAAATTTTGTGAAATAATTTTTTATATCATCGGCTTGCTACAAAGCTAGACTAGTTTTAGTGATGTAGCAAGCATTGCAAGTTGCTTCCAATATAATGTTTACATTTTCAGCATGACCAATAAATTCGAAAGAACTATCTCCATATTCTTTTTTTATTTTTATTGGTAACCCATTGAAGTCAAATCCTAACATGGATACAACTTATTTCTTACAATAACTTGAATCATATCAGGATATAAAGCTTTATGTATCGTCTTGCATAATAATGCTAGCTTTTTCGACGATTACTTCTTGTGTTATTTTGGTTTCCTCCATCTTCTGTCTTCGTTCAACTGCCAATCTCTTTTCGTTTTCTTTTTCATAAACTGTTTTTTGAGCAGTTAAATCTGAATTTTAAGGGCGACTTTTAACAAGTAGTCAAGGTAGCTGAGACCAAAAGTACAAGTAGGTTTACTTTGAGATAATAATAAGTTAAACTAACATAGATAATGATTATCTATGTTATATTAATTTGTTTAACAAAGATGTGTGATGTATAAGTAGGTAGTAAAAATAAGGTGGTGATGATAAATGCAGATGAAAACTGGGGTGGAACAGTCCGTATATGCGATTCTTATGTTGAATATGCTACCAGATAAAGCGGTATTACCTGGGGAGGCAATCAGTCAACAATTGGGAGCTTCACCGACGTATTTTCAAAAATTGTTGCGAAAGTTAGTAAGTGCAGATTTGATTACTTCAGTGCCGGGGGTTAAGGGAGGATTCCGACTGCGAAAGAAGCCGGAAGATATTCGTATTTATGATGTTTATCTTGCTATAGAAGGACAACAATCGCTTTATTCATCTAGTGGTGTGCTGCATGGCATTCTTGATTTGGAGGATGAAGGGTGTTGTTTATTGACAGAATTAATGGAGGAAGCGGAGTCATCATGGAAATCTGTGCTGAAGCGCGAAACAATTGCTTCATTATATGAAGAAATAAAAGAAAACTATCAATCGAAAGTTCAAGAACTGCAAGATTGGATACAAGAAAAAATGGTGCTGTAATAGAAATGCGTTATGGTTTGGTGGGAGGAATATGGAAGAATTTCAATCGCATAATGGTTTTGCATAATATGCATATACAAATGCAACATACTATCAATTAAAAGCAAAGGAAGAGAAATGATGATAAAAAATTTAGAGCGGATAAATGCCTTAGCGAAAAAACAGCGTGAAGAAGGTTTGACAAATGCGGAATGGGTGGAGCAACAAGTATTGCGTGAAGATTATTTGCGAGAAATTCGTGGACAAGTGGTTAATACTTTTGCAGGGTTAACTGTGCTTGACGCACTTGGTAATGAAGTAACTCCGGACAAATTGCGTAAAGAGAAAGAAGCGAATGCAGCGAAAGAAAAAGCTCATTAGGAAGGATGAAATTTCGATGAAACTAAGTATTTTGGATCAAGCCCCAATTACAAGAGAGAATAAGGCTGCTGATGCGTTGCAATATGCTGCAGAGCTAGCTATTTTAGGAGATGAATTGGGCTACAAGCGAATGTGGATGGCAGAGCATCATGCAACTACTATATTTGCAAGCTCAGCACCTGAAGTGACGGCAGCTCACTTGGCTGCTAAAACAAAAAATATTCGGATTGGTACTGGTGGAGTGATGATGATGCATTACTCTCCATTGAAATTGGCGGAAGTGTTCAAGACGTTAAGCGCATTTTCGCCGGGACGGATTGATTTTGGTGTAGGTCGAGCTCCCGGAGGGGATCGCCACTCTATTTATGCTTTATCTGAAGGACGCCACCCGATGTTAGATAATATGTATGAAAAATTCGAAATCGCACTGCAACTGATAAACGACGTAGTACCAGTTGATGACTTATATAAAAATACAATTGCCACACCTAGCCAGATTGTTCTGCCAGAAGCTTGGCTGCTCGGTTCTAGTGGAAATAGTGCTGTGCAAGCTGGTCGCATGGGTGTTGGTTATTCTTTTGCCCAATTTTTTAATGGTCAGATGAGTAAGGAAATTTTGGACGTCTATAAAAACAATTTTCAACCTTCAGCCTTTATGGAGAAACCAGAAATCAATGTTACCTATATGGTGACAACAGCCGAAACAAAAGAGGAAGCGGAGTATGAGGCGATGCCGCAAGATATTTGGCGCTTAATGTTTATGAGGGGCAAGGTAGGACAAATTTTGACACCTGCAGAAGCGCAGGATTACCCGTTGACGGAAATTGATCGGATGACTATAAAAGAAAATCGGAAAATTCATTTAGTCGGATCGGCGAAAGAAATTGCAAGCCTATTACAGGAGGAGCAAGCACAATACGGTTTTGACGAAGCGATGATTTGTAGCATTCCTCATTCCCAAGCGAAGCGCCTTGATGTTTATCGATTACTTGCAAAAGAATTATTTTGAGATGAAATGTAGTAGGAGAGCAACTAAAATCTATTGTAAAAATGATAAAGTGCTGCTAGAAAGTCAATATTTATTGATTTTCTTGTAGTGCTTTTTTTAATAGTAATAATGTATGAGTTAATAAAAAAAGTAAACATAGGTATATTCCGAATGAGTATAGTAAGTCTGGAGGGTTTTTAAATAGATATGCACATCTTACTATACATTGCGAATTACTATGGAAAATTTATCTGAAGAAAAGAGTTATTGTTTACGTCCTACAGTTACTCAAAATCGTATTTTTTTGGAACCACTAGAAATTCTGATGCAAGAATTAGATGGTAATGAAAATGATTATGCGGTTTTTTTATGTGTGTTATGAGTACGCAGATTTGAGATCATAAAATAATGCATTGTAGACAAGGAAGATTGCTATTTATTAATATTGAGCAGATCTATAATTTTTGTAAATAAAGTAAAACATAATGTTAATGTTACTTTACATTATGTTTTACTTATGTTACTTTATAGATGGAAGGAGACTTAATAATATGTTTTATTTTGGAACGATAAGCAACCAAATCTATATGCTTCGTGCAGAACGGAGGTGGACGCAAAGTGATTTAGCTGAAAAATTAGATGTGACGAGACAAACGATAGCGGCAATCGAGAATAATAAATATATTCCTTCACTTGAACTAGCATTTGCATTATCTTACGTTTTTGAAAAGAATATTAATGAGATTTTTTTATTTGAGCCTGATGAAGATGATGAGGAGGAAGGGAGTTAACAAATGCATATGATATTAGGTTGGTTTATTACACTTGGCTTGATTTTTAATGTTGTATTTATGATTAGAGAAGGAAAAGATGAAAGGGGAAGAAAAATTTTATTTTTCCCACTACTTTATTCATTCTGTTTATTATTTTTAGGCTACAGTGTTCTAAATCTGGTAGTTAAATATTGGACATTAGAAATAGCTATATATCAGCTTTATTTAGATTACATATTTGCTGGATCATTGTTAGTTTATTTACTTCTTTTATTCTTTGAGAAGAGAAAGAAAGCTTAGTAAAATAGGACTTATCTCATTTGTAAGCTATCCTTTTTATCTAATATAATTGCTAGTAGTTTATTTACAATTTCAGTTACTGGCAGACAACCATCGATAATCGCATCTGAATTTGGTTTTACAGTTTGCAGCATTTCCATATAGGCTACTCTGCTGCGAGCAATATAGTTACAAGCGTCAGCTCTTACGTGATCTATTGGGCGGTTTGTATAATCTCTGAGCAATCGACGAGCCATAGCAACATCTAGGGGAGTATCTATAAATATAGTAAAATCAATCAGGCTACTCATTTCGTTGTGCAAATAGGAGAAAGGATAGTCAAGTAGTATATAATCGGCAGATTGTTGCTCTGCTGCTAATAAACTATTTAGGTCATTTACTATGGGTGTAAGTATCCAGTCATGAACATTAGCCCCTTTCTCAACCCATTCGCAAATATCATCAGGACCATCAAAATTATAATTATCAAAATATAGAGCGTTAGAATTAACGAGTATTTTTTTTAATTCTGTTACTATAGTTGTTTTTCCTCCACCTGAAACAGCCGAAATGGATACGACAAAAGGTTTTTTATTACTGCTCATTACGCTCCTCCTGTTGGTGAATGTATTTCCATTGCTTGAGCGGCAACATAAAGACTTCTTTATGTGCTATCCATTCAAATCCGATGTTGGAGTAAAGGGTACGAGCAGGAATATTGTCAGTATCTGTTTCTAGTTGCAGTCGATGAGCGCCAAAATTATTAGCAATTTCTATGGTATGGTTGATAAGCGTTTTGGCAATACCAAGTTTACGATAGCTCGGTAAAGTGAAAACATCTTGAATTTTTAATATCGGTAATCCCTTTGTCATGGAAAACCCCCAATGGAAGGTTAGGAATCCCAAGCAACTCCCTTCATGTTGAGCAAGTAAACAGAAAACTTGGTTTAACTTTAATAAACATAATAATGTCGCTTTACATTCTTCCTGTTTCTGATTATCCCAATCACTTTCAAATCGATAAGCGGCTAATAGTAGACTTGCTTCATCGATGAAAGAATCGCTCAATTCAATAACTTTGATCTCCATTATTTCACTCTCCTATAGTAAGATAATGAGATTATTACATGTTTTTTAACAAAAATATAGACTTATAAATGAGAATTTGTTATGATGTTGAGTAAGGTTTATTCGAAATACTAGACTCATTTTAATTAAGGTTGTTAACGGCTATATCCTCGTTGTCATATGAGGATATAACGATTAACAACCTTTTTAGTAGTTTGGTTTGGGTGAGATAAGAGTTGGAAATAAATTGTCGATTAAATGATATATTGAAAGATAAAGTAGTACTAACGATTCTAGTTGCTAATTCTAAATGAGCATATTTTCTAAGAGATGAAAAATCAGAAAAAATCATATATGGCTTGTGAAATTTCAAACTAAAATTCTACATTAGCTACCGGAAGTTACAATGCTGATTAAAACTAGTGTTACATCAGTGAATTATAGGAGGAAATATGATTAGAAAATTTGAAATTATTGAACTAGACGCAGTTATGAAAATATGGCTTGAAACGAATAGTACTGCTCATGATTTTATAGATAAAAGTTACTGGCAAGGGAATTATGAACGAGTTAAAGAGATGCTGCCTAATGCAACTATATTCGTTTACGAAAGTAACAATATAATACAGGGATTTATTGGATTAATGGGAAGCTATATTGCTGGAATATTTGTAAATGCAGCTAGTCAATCCAAAGGCGTTGGCAAGCTTTTACTTGAGTATGTCAAGGAAAACAATGCTGAATTATCATTACAAGTTTATAAAAAGAATGCTCGTGCGATTACATTTTATTTGCGAGAAGATTTTGTGATTTCGAATGAGAAAATGGATGAAGATACTGGTGAGCTAGAACTGGAAATGAATTGGAGCAAGTAGTGTGAATTTGTTGCACCTTAATTCTTATTATAAATACGGTTCATAATCCCTTTCATACGATACTTTTGTTTCTTCATATGTTGGAGTTTCCAATAACTCTACTTCTTCAATGTTCATATGCAAGAAATTTTTTGCAAGTATTTTCACTATATTCTCAATACTTTGTATATCCCAATCTTTTGACAGCTTTGACCAAACATAGATATAAACAGGTTTGTGCTGTTTCTCATTCATTGGAGCAAAATGCTCTACTTGATAAGAGATGTCATCTTCATTCCTCGGGTAGATATAGCTATAGTCGATATCCTTCTTATCTTTGATGAATCCTTCAATTTCATCCCAGTATTCTTTATCAGCAACTTTATCAAGATCATTGCTTAGTAGATTCTCGAGGCAGGATTGAGTCAACAAATCAAAATACGCTAGAAACTTATTTTTTTCTTTATCCAAATAAAGTGTAATTTCATCATTACAACTTTTGTTGCAAAATCCATATACTCCATACCAAAATAGCCAATGTCGGACATGTACATAAATGGTATTTGTAATAATCCTTCAACCTCCATTTGAATTGATAGTTCATACTTAAACTTAGTATAACGTAGATTGATACGATAGTTTAGTTAAAAAAAATGTTTACAACAGAAGATACGGAGCTATTATTAGAGAACAAGAAAGGAAGAGGAAACTAATGATTCAATCACTCATTTTTGATATGGATGGAACGCTTTTTCAAACGGATAAAATTTTAGAGATATCACTTGAAGATGCATTTAATCGTTTGAGGTTACGAAATGAATGGGATAAAGAAACTCCTATTGATAAATATCGTGAAATTATGGGTGTACCTTTGCCAAAAGTATGGGAAGCTTTGTTGCCCGATCATTCTATTGATGTAAGAGAACAAACGGATGCTTATTTTTTGGAAAGATTAATTGCAAATATAAGAAGTGGGAAAGGTGCTTTATATCCTAATGTAAAGAAAGTTTTCGATTATTTAAAAGAGAATAATTGTGCGATTTATATAGCAAGTAATGGATTAATAGATTATTTGGCAGCAATCGTAGATTATTATAAGTTGGATAAATGGGTTACCGAAACATGTAGTATCCAGCAAATTGATTCGTTGAACAAGTCTGAATTAGTGAAGAATATAGTAGAAAAGTATGGCATTACTAATGGAGCAGTAATTGGCGATCGTCTTTCGGACATAAATGCCGCCAAAGATAATGGCTTAGTTGCAATCGGCTGTAATTTTGATTTTGCAAAAGAAGATGAACTTTCACAGGCTGATATTGTTATAGATGATTTAATTGAACTAAAATCAATAGTATCAGTTAAAGGATGAAGCTAATTAGAAGCTGGAGAAATTGTTAAAGTATACAGGAAATACTATTCACGCAAGTATACGCACTTGTTGATGATATGAAAAATGCTATACAATCTATTCTATCGAAGTCAATTAGTTGAGAGGTGTCATATGGAATTTACACTACATTATAATGAAGCAGAGTTTAGTCATATTAGTTTGGATGGTTTGAAGGAACTTTTTCAGCGATTGGAAGATGAGGATTACATCATATTAATACCAAGCGAACCGATAGCGCAGTCCGTTTTTTTACAAGTGAAACACGAGCAAAGTAATAATTATCATGTGGAAATTCGTTTGGAATATGAAGGTGAAAATCAATTTAAACAGTATGCGATAGATACGATGGATGTAAGCGAATGTGAGCAATGGTTTACAAATTATTTTGCAGGAGAGTTGCCTAATGTAGCGAACTGGCATGATCTGACGGATTATTTGAAAACTTATTATTACGATGCTGAAATTGGTTTAAGCAAGGAACAAGTTCATCCGAATTTCGCCAAAATATGTACCGATGATTTTTATTATTCTATATCTGACTATCATTCTCCCTTTGGTAACGATCAAGGATTTGATGCGATGAACGATACAGAATCATTTTTGAAAATGGAAGAAGAAAATATGTATTATATTATTCATTTAATTGCAGAAGAGTTGCTGGATAGTGAAGATGTAGTCGAGCAAACACTTCAGATTCAAAAAGTAATTAGCGCTGGATTTTGCAGTGTCAAAGTGAATGGTTTTATTATGCGGGATACAAAAGAACATGTGGAAGAAGCTTTATTGAAAATGAATAGACTACAACCACATTCTAATTATAAAACAATGTTAGTCGACTTGCAAAAAGTAGAGATGTTTGATTATGGAAGTTGAAAAAATACTTCCAATAAAGTCGCGCAAACAGACTTGAAAAGTTTATAAGGAATACGAGAGCGAATAAAATGTATGGGGAGTGGCATGATCAGGGAAGGTTGCTGGATTATATTCATTTAAAAACATAAGAGGTGATCGTATGGAATTTTCACTAGTCTGTAATGATCAAGAATATAGCAATATTAGTGTGGCTGCTGTGTTAGAACAATTCCGACGTTTGGAATACGAAGATTTTATAGTATTAGTACCAAATGAACCAGTAGCAAACTCTGTTTTTTTGCAAATTATGTTTGAAGCAGAAAATCAATATATTGTGGAAATACGTTTTGAGTATGGATCAGTAAAAAAATTCAAACAATACGCCATTGGTTCTCATGAAGTTGAGGAATGTGAACGTTGGCTAATAGATTACTATTCTGGGAAATTACCTGATGTAACAGATTGGGAAGATATCACAAAATTTTTGCAATAAAATAATGGTGACTACGGATGATCCGAAAAGGGAGAAGCGAATGAGCATACTGGATAAATTAGCAACGACATTGCAATGTCAAGATGAAGTGCCTAATCAGGAGCTAGCGCAATACATCGCTGAACAGGAAGACGAAGAAGCGGTGCGAGAACTAATGGATCATTTGCAACACAAAAATAAAAGTATCCAAAGTGATTGTATTAAGGTGTTGTATGAAATAGGAGATATAAAACCTGCTTTAATTGCTAACTATAGTGATACATTTCTACAACTATTAGATGGACCAAATAATCGACTCGTTTGGGGAGCGATGACAGCACTTGATGCGATTGTGTTTGAAAGACCCCAAGTTATTTTTGCAGCACTTTCCAAAATTATAGCAGCGACTAATCAAGGATCAGTCATTACGAAAAATCATGGTATAAATATTTTAATAAAACTTGCTTCAATGTCAGAATATGCGGATCAGGCATTCAACTTGTTAATGGAACAACTGAAACACTGTCCAACTAATCAGCTTCCGAAGTATGTGGAAAACGCAGTTTCCATTCTTCAGGACAACAATAAAGCATTATTTGTTAGTATAGTTTCAGCGAGATTGGTAGAGATTGAAAAAGAAACAAAGCGTAAACGGGTGGAAAAGGTACTTCGTAAATTAGTGTAATTCAGAAACCAAACGTAACTCTTATGGAGTATGTTTGGTCTTTTTATTCCTTAACAATGATAAAATCTTACTAATCATAAACTCTGAAAGATACACATACAGAAAGTTAGATACTAAAATTTTTAAGCATAGTGCGATAGTAAGAGTATCAAGGTATACTATAAATGTGCAGAACTAGGAGATGAGTTTATGAATCGAAAGATAGTATTATATATTGCAGTAAGTCTCGACGGATATATTGCAAGGGAAAATGGAGCAGTGGACTGGTTGGGTGGTCATGGAGATGACCCGAATGCGGACGCGGGATTTGATACATTTTACAGTGATGTAGATACGGTTATTATGGGCAGAACGACATATGAACAAGTTATTAATGAATTGTCCCCTGGTGTTTGGGTTTATGAAGGAAAGCAATGTTATGTAGCAACAACTAAAACATTAGAACCAAATGAAAAGGTCGAGTATATATCGGAAGATATTACTGGCTTTATTACGAAGCTAAAACAGCAGCAGGGCAAAGATATTTGGCTTGTTGGCGGTGGGAAGTTAATAGAGCAATTTGTTAAACAAGATTTGATCGATAAATATAGGATCACGATAATACCAACCATTTTGGGCGAGGGAATCCCACTTTTCTTAGGGGAAAATCCAGAAATCAAACTTAAACTAATGGAAACTAAAACGACGGATGGGATGGTCGAACTTGTTTATATGAGAAGATAATATGTGATAACGACAGTCGGAGTTTACTATAAATGATTTGCCGCATGAAAATCGGAGGATATGATGGAACACTATATAGATGGCAAGAAATATACGTTTGATAATAATATAAGAGATAACAAAGAGGTACGGCTAAGCTTTGACGAATTATCTCAAAAAACATTTGATCTATCTTTTGAACAATGGTATCAAAGTGGGTATTGGGTGGACAAATATATACCTTATGTTCTTTTGGATGGTGAGCGTGTCGTGTCCAATGTATCTGTAAATATTATCGAGTTTATGTGGGAAAGTGAAAGAAAAAGATATGTTCAGTTAGGAACAGTTATGACAGATAGTGAGTACAGGGGCAAAGGACTGTCTCGCGTACTTATGGAGAGGGTGTTGGAAGAATGGGAAGCTAAGTGTGATGCGATCTATTTGTTTGCAAATGATACGGTTCTTGATTTTTATGCTAAGTTTGGTTTTGTAAAAGCGAATGAATACGAACATCATATGTCCATAACTGCTAAAAATAAAGCGGCAAGAAAACTTGATATGTTAAATAAAGCTGATAGAGAATTGTTAGTTGATAGGTATAAATATTCCAATCCATTCTCTGCTTTACCCATGATGGATAATATAGGGTTACTTATGTTCTACTGTTTACAGTTTATGAAAGATAATATTTACTATGTGGAAGATTGTGAAGCAGTTGTAATCGCAGAGCAAGATAATGATACGTTAATTTGCTTTGATATTTTCTGCGATAATAAATATGACATAGCGGATATATTGTCTATTGTCGCAAGCAAGCAAACAACCGATATTGTTCTAGGATTTACACCTAAAGAAGTGATAAATTGTCGAATAACTCTTTTGCAGCAAGAAGATACTACATTATTTGTATTGTCTAATAAGGATAATATTTTTAAAGACAATCAATTGATGTTTCCGTTGCTTTCTCATGCCTAAGAGGTGTTCATCTAAATTAGATGAGATTGGTTTATGGCAGTATAGCTAATTAAATAATAATAATTATATGAACTAATGTGGAAAGACTTTCTTTAGCAAGCTCCATTGAATATTTTCCTGATCCAGCACCGTTATCCAGCACATTTCCTGTTTTAGGCATATATTTTTTTATATAATGCCAGTTCACTTGAAATCAATCGGTTCTCGATTTAGTCTTCCCCAATTATCAAATTGACTAAAGTATTTAATTATCTCATTCATAATTCCACTTTCTAAGTTTGGTTACTTTAAGTGAACGGACTATTATTTGTATCTGGTAAAGGCCCGACTGGCAATCCTAAAGGTAAACTAGGCAAGGACTTTACAACAGAAGAAGGCTATGAGTTCGCTCGCCAAACAGGGATTGAAATACTTGCTGTACTGAAATCAGCATTAGGTTCTTTGGAAAAAGTTAATAAAGTGGTTAAAATTCAAGGTTTCGTAAATGCAGAGCCAACATTTGAAGAACGTCATAAGGTGCTGAATGGTTGTTCTGATTTAATGTTGGATGTTTTTGGCGAAAAGGGTATTCATACTCGTGCTGTGTATAGATAGTACTGCGAAATAATAGAAAAACGGACAAATGTTTTTTATTCGCTATTATAGTATACAGCTTCACTTAACGTATAATTGTAAAAATATGCTTCCAATACTATAGGGGGAGAGGATGAACAGGTATGACAAAGATTATCCAAACGACAAGTATTATACTTCTCCTGCTTCTTGTGTTAGCAGCTTGTAGTAAATTACCTGATGTGCCAACAGCAGATGAAGTATTGTCGGATGTTGAAGTATTAGCAGCCAACATGCTTTTAGGTGAAACAAAGGGCAGCGAGGAAAAGTTCTCCTTAACGCCTTTGATTATTGAAGAAATGGACGTGACATGGATAAGAGGAGAAGAGACCATGAATACGGAGATAAGCGCTTTTTTTGGTGATGAAAAATGGAAATCTGAAGTGAAACAGATGGTTACAGTTCATTATGTATTAAATGCGTCCAAACAATGGGAAGCTCAGGGTGTGAATGTAAATAATCCCGTCATTTCTATGATTCCAAGGCAATAAGAGTTGTTTACTTTATTTCTATTCCAACAATTCACCCACGTTGAAGTTTCATTAGTGGGCTGATGATTTTACGTAGCGGAGTGGGAAAGCCTTTAAGATCATCTTGTCGAATAACTCGTAGCACAATTAGCAAGACCGGATAGAGAGTAGCTACTACTGCGCCAACTATACAGCATGTTAGGAAAAAGGCGATGCGGTCAGCAAAAACCGACACCATTTGTATTCCTGCTTGGTTTAGACTATAGCCTATTCCTGAAAGAACGATGACTGTCACTAAGAAGCCAACCCAGCGTTTGCCCATAATAGAGAATGGGACAATTTTTTTGATCATTCGCAAGTTTAAAATAGTAATAATGAAAAAACATAGTCCAGTTGCAGTGATAATGCCGTAGATTCCCCATAAATAGGATAGAACGTAGCTACCTATTATTTTCGCTACAATTCCAATCCCTACATGTATCATCGAATAATTTGGTTTGCCTATACTAAGTAAAATGGAATTACTAGTCATCATCGTTACTTGGAAAATAGTCATCAATGTTAAAAGACCAACGATGCTACTGCCGTCCAAACTTTTAAATAACAACCCATTAACAGAATAAGCAGTTGTACTTAGTGCAATTACAATCGGCATACTTGTCAGAATAGAAATTCGCATAGCTAACGTCACTTGACTGCGCAGATGCGAGACATCATTTCGAGTAAAAGCAGCAGAAATAACAGGTATAAGCGATGTACTGAGTGCTATTGCTAGAATAGGTGGAATTCCTGCGATCATTTGTGCACGTGAAGTAAGATAGGCTAGTGATTGCTCGGCTAACACTTCTCCAATTTTCCCACTCAACAGTAATTTTACAATCGAGCCATCAATAAAGTTAACAGCAGTAACCGCAAGAGAAGTAAGTACAATAGGTACGGAGAGTTTAAAAATATCCGTGTAGATCTTTTTATAAGGTATAGTGCTTTCTTCGTAAAGAGATGCAGCTAAAGGAGCTGATCGGTCTTCTTTTTTTCTTTTCACTAAATAATATAGCATAGCTCCAAAAGCACCAATACTGCCCAAAACGCCGCCAAAAGAAGCACCCGCAGCTAACCATTGATCAGAATATCCCATATGTAACATCATAAAAGCTAACCCAATCGCTGTAACGACACGTAAAATTTGTTCTACAATCTGAGAAATGGCAGGAGCTGTCATATTTCCTCGTCCTTGAAAGTAGCCACGGATCATTGCTGTAGCAGGAAATAAAAGTAAGGCAGGCGCTAATGCTCGAATCGCTAAAGATGCTTCCGGCACTTTGGCAATATGTTCTGCATAGAACGGTGCAACCAAATATAGAAAGACTGTCATTACTACGCCAGATATGGCGGAAAAAATTAAAGCGGCACGAAATATCCGATGGACTTCATGCGGCTTATTTAGTGCATAGCGCTCGGACACCATCTTACTTAAAGTACTAGGGATTCCTGCCGAAGCAACGGTTAACAACATTAAATAAACATTAGTGGCAAGTCCGTAAGCGGCGTTACCAATATCTCCAAACATATGCTCCAGCGGTATACGTTGCCCGATGCTAAGTATACGAACGAGCAATGTTGCCACTACAAGAATCAACGTACCTTTAATCAACGACTCTTTTTTAGCCAAAAAGCTTACCTTCTTTCCATATCATCCCATTAGATTAAATTACTCTGACGTAAAAATTACTTTAAATGTTGCATATTTTTTGAGTTTCTGGGGATGGTTTCAGGTATGATACAGTATCAACAGACGATACTACTTTTTTTAGCTATTATTAAACTAGACAAAAATGTGAAAGTTGCAGTGTGAAACGGATATAAAATACCTGCAAATAGTAGAAGTAAACAGACTACGGGAGTTGGGTATTCTTGTGGATTTTGAAGTGGAAAATAGTAAGCAGATGCTGTGCTTTAATGAACAAAATAGCGTAAGGTATATCCTTCAACATGCAGGTAAAGATGTTTCAAATTTTGTGATTTTGAATAGATTTTAGTATAGATGGTTGGAGGGTGATAGGATGAAGTTATTTCATTTGCCAGAGCGAGTTAAATATGTAGAGTTTATTGGAGCTGAGCATACGAGGTGGGGAAATGATGCGATTTTATTTCGTGTGTATAAAGGTTTGGGGAAATTGGCTACGCGATACGGGAGAGATCATAATGGCGATCTATATCAGTTTTTACTACTCGATAATCAACCTTTAATTACTAGTTACGGAGAGGAAATATATTGTCCGACTTGTGCGAAAATACTGAGTCTTGGTTTGGGTAGGGAAACTGTTGATCCACATTTGATTAATACGATTAAATATTCACAGCATGAAATGATGGATATGAGAGTTACTTTTGAAAATATGAAATCGATGCTGACCATTCTAGAAGATGGCTACTACTTGTTGACCCGGATTGAAATGATCCCGACGGATGGGGAAGGGGATTTCTTTTGGAATTTGTCTAGTTCGAGAAATCGCTATACCGCAGCAGCGAATGTTTATTATAAGTACCATGTTAGTGACACCACTCCGAAATATCTCTTGCCGTCTCAGCGAACAAACAGTTTAAATCAAGCAAGAGTTGATCATTATGTAGCTCAAAACAAGCGTGGTAAAAAGATGACAGGGCTTGCTTATTACTACGATGGATTTATGAGTACATTATTAGACGGACATCATAGAGCAACTGCTGCTTATATCGAAAATAAAACAGTAGATTGTTTAACGATAGTAAAAGTAACCGGATTAGGCTTTGATGAAGAGGCAGAAGCAAACAAATTGTATGCTGGCGGAGAAGTGTTAACTTTTGATTTATTTAAAGAACCACAAAAAATTGGAAAACATATAAATAAGACGATTGTTTCGAATAAGTTAAAGATCAGTACTCGGCAAGTGGAAAATATTATGGAGGAATTTTATAGTGTCTGGTTGGATGAACCAGCTTCTATCATTCACGATTATGGCAAGCGAGTTTATCCAGATTATTTGTATGTTGGTTTTGCAGATTTGGTCGGAGATATTTCGAAAGAACATGTGGACAAAGTAATGAGCGATAGTAGTGCGAATACGGAAGTGGAATTTCAATTGGAAATGATTTTTAAAAAAATACAAGTAGAAGAACCGAGTCGAGCATTTGAGCTTGCCAAACGAATTATTCATGACTCGATTTGGAAGGTGCTGCATGCAGATGCTTTTCGTTATTTGGCAACATTGGATCGGATGGAAGTGGAGGATATTTTTATAGCTTATATTGTAAATACGGACTACGATTCGAAAGACGCGAGCAGAAAGATTGCAGATGAGTATTTGAATAATAGATAGGAAATGGTTTGTCGCTAGTATAAGTAGGACTACATGGATGTCAAATTGCTGAGATAATGTCACCTTAACTCTTCTATGAAAATGTCACTTCTTGTGTTTAAGATCAGCCCCCGTTAGGGGGCTTCTGTAGATTCTTCATTTCTGTTAGAATAAGGGGAGTTGTTGCTCCAATTCATCCTCCAAGGATGGTTGGTGGCGGGTTTACGTGGCTGCGTAGTACCCGCCTTTTTTGTTTGCTTGATACGTTCTGGTCGTTCTGTTTCTTTGAGCTTTAACGCTTGTCCTCGTATCCAAAGGATGACCTCCCCTGCAAGTGTTTCTCTCACCTCGACCGTTGTTTTCACATCTAGTCGTAGGGTGGTAGTTTGAGCAAGTGTATATATCTTGCCACCATAGGCGATGGTGTTTCCGGAACCTATTTTTCGAAAGTTTCGGATGGTGAAGATATAGTCCAAATTAATCGTTGTATCCAGTTTCATATAAGCGGTTTGCGCGTCTTGGGCTTTTACGGAGAACCGTCGGTTGTGTTTATTTAGCAAATAGGGTAGTGCCTTATTCGCATCCTTCATGGTGTGAATGCCTAACAATCGTAGTTCGATCACCAGTCGATCCTGAAAGGTGACCCAAAGTCGTTCTACCCGTCCTTTAGCTTGTGGTGTCATTGCCTTAATGTGTTTAATGTGTAAGTCCTCCATAGCTTTTCCAAAGTTGGACAGAGGCCTGCTTTCTCCGGCAAGCTCTTGTTCTAACGTGAGTGATTCATTTGGTGACCGGAAGATGGTATGCCGATCGCTATAAATACCGAGAGGTACCCCGTATTTTTTCAGTCCCTGCTTCATGACGATAGAATAGCCTTCTCTGCATTCATTGGCACTAAAATACGCCCCAACAACGGTACCCGTCGCATCATCAATGGCAGCATGTAATGCGAATGTAGTCGCACGATCTTCTAACCAGGCGAAGGGCGTAGCATCTAATTGCCATAGCATTCCGCTTTGAGATCTTCGCTGCCGTGGTTGGTGTGCTTTACTCCGCCGTCTTTGTTTAGCTTGTTTGATCCCTTCTTGTAATAAGATACGACGAACACTGGAAGAACTAAGTACAATGGATTCATGCTCTTCTAACAACTCCGAAAAATGACAATTATTACTGCCATAATAAGTAGTTGTGTATAACTCCACCACGCTTTTTTTAATTTCCTCGTCCAAAGCGTGAGCTGGCTTGCGTCCTCTACTTTGATGCGCTAAAGCTTGCGCTCCTTTCTCTACGTATGTTTTTTTTAATCGCATGGTTTGCCGTGTTGACAATCCCAGTGTTGCTGCTCCTTCTTCTGTGGTCATTAACTTATCCAACATCTTTTCTACTACCAATACCTTTTTCAATTCTGCTCTAGTCAATGTAATATTCTCCTGTCCCATAATGACATTATCTCAGAACAGTTATGGGGTGACATTATCACAGAACAATAACAAAGTAGGACTACATGGATTGACAAATATTAAAATTAAAATTATGCTGGCATTATATTTAAAATTTACATGTAAACATGTTTTGAACTTAAAGTAATTACAATATCTCTCTTAGCTGCAAGCAGCAGTGTGTGATCGTCTCTCTGGACGGTTATGTATTCCTCACTGCTTATATGGCTGAGGGGGATTTTTTTGTTTATAGGTAAAGTGGGAAAACGAAACAAGAGAGAATTAAATTTGTGATATACCAAAAATTCCGATGGTATTCATATTTAGTGCTAATCAAAGGAGCTGAAATCTATGGAACCAAAGCCGGAGGAAGAAACGTTACATCCTCGCCATGATACGTCGTATCGCTTTTTGTTATCCAGTAAGAAATTATTTGTTGAGTTGCTTCGTTCTTTTGTAAAACGTGGTTGGACAAATGATGTTACGGAAGAAAATGTAGAGGAGATTCCGCATACTTTTATTTTACAGGATTTCAAGCGGCAAGAAGCGGATCTTGTTTATCGAGTGAAATTGAATGGACAGGATGTTATTTTCTATCTGTTATTGGAGCTTCAATCTACTGTAGATTATCGAATGCCCTATCGTTTATTGTTATACCAAGTGGAAATATGGCGCTACTTCATCCAAAATGATATTAACCTATTACGTAACAAAAAATCGTTTCAACTGCCAGCTATTGTACCAATTGTATTGTATAATGGAAAGAGAAAGTGGTCGGTGAAGCGACAGTTTCGCAAGCTGTTGGCAGGCGAGAAAATATTCGGTTCGGAGCTACTCAATTTTGAATATTTGCTTGTCGATGTAGTACGCTATACGGAAGAGGATTTATTGCAATTATCGAATACGATAGGAGCGTTCTTTTTACTCGATCAGACAGAAGAAGTGCCACAGTTGCTCGGACGATTGACGAAATTAGCGCATATAATTAAGCAACTACCATCTGAAAACAAAGATAAATTATTGACATGGATGAGCAATATATTAAAAAGAAAACTACCAGAGCATAATATAAATTTACAAACGATTATCGAAACGACAAAGGAGGGTCAAAATATGTTGCGATTTGAAAAAGCGCTTGATAATCTAGAACAACAAGGGATTGAGAAAGGAAAACAGGCAGGATTATACGAAGGGCTACTGCAAGGTAAACTAGAAGGGCAACGTGCGGAACGAGAAGAAATAGCAAAACGAATGTTAGATATGAATGTAGAACTAGCGATTATTACAGCAGCTACAGGATTCTCTATTGCAGAGATTGAGCAGTTAAGAAATTAAAAGGTTTTAGAGCCATAAGGCGGACGATTATTTGCAGGTTTTTCTTTAGGAAAAGCAAACCAATAATGTTTTGAGGAGTGATTCAATGGATATTAAAAAATATACCGAAGCTAATCGTACAGCTTGGAATGAAGTAAATCCGATTCACCAGCAGCATAATCCGACCCCATTACGTGAGGCTTTTTTAGAAAAGGGTTACTCTACGCTTGATGATCATATTACTCGTACGTTTCTCCGGTTAGGTTTGCAAGGACGTAATGTGGCGTAGCTTTGTTGTAATAATGGTAGGGAAGTGTTGTCACTCGTCAACTTAGGTGCACAAAGCGGCACTGGATTTGATATTTCGGATCATGCCATTGCGGAGGCGAAGGAGTTGGCTTCTACATCTGACTTGCCCTGCACATTTAATGGGATGTTCTGAATATAGAGCTGTGAGTTATGCGTTGCTTTTAATCGCTAAAAGATGACGAGAATGGAGCGGTTTGTAGAAAGGGAGGACTGACATTGTTGATCTTAACAAGATTTAGTAGTAATACATTAATTCGAGCGGCTGCAATCGTATCGGTGCTACTAGGTTTGCTGTACTTGCCTACTAACTATGCCTTGCCTATTGTGGGACTTGGTTCCGAATTATCGGGTGGGCAACAACTAGCAGAACAGTGGGCGATGTATGCGATTATTGGAGGTGCTAGCATTTTTATCGGCTCTTTCATATTACATCTAGCTCCATCAATAACGTATAAACGAGTCATCATAACCATTTACCTTATCGCTATGTGTTTACTAGTCGTTGCTCAGCTCTTGCCACTCTTTTGGTGGTTGTTTATTGCTTTCGCTGTATTTTCCTGGTCAAGCGTGATTGGTTTCTTTCTCCACCTCATCTTACTAGCGCTTGCTTCATGGGGAGCAATAGTAACCATGTATGGATTTGAACAATTGAAAGTCAATGTGGTGAAGTAATTAGACACAATGGCAGATGTAGCTGCTCATAAGGATGTATTTGTGTTGGCTTAGATTAAATAGCATTACTGTAGTTCTTGATAACTACTATTTAAATTATCAAAAAAATTGTTAAGGGTCATTACGGCAATAACAATGATAAAAATAAATACAGCTAATAATACCAGCCATTTTTTTATATTCATAGTTAGTCCTCCGAGCTACGGTTTTATGCAACATCGTTTACCCGCATTTTCATCAAAGATCACTGGCAATTACTCATATTCCACACCGCGTACTTTGGAGAAGACCATCGTATTTCGCAGTGAGCCGTCAACGTGATAAGTATCGTTACGGAGAATTCCTTCTAAGGAAAAGCCTGCTCGTTCTGCAACTAAGGCACTGCGTGTATTACGGGAATCACAACGGATTTCGACTCGATTAGCTTGTAATTGTCCGATAGCATAAGTCGTAATTGCTTGCACAGCTTCGGTAATATATCCTTGTTTGGCAAAAGAAGTACGTACCCAATAGCCAATTTCAAATGTACGAGCGTGCCAATCCATCCGGTGCAGACCACTACCACCGAGGAATTGTCCGCTCTCTTTATGTAGCAATTGCAGTCTTAA
This sequence comes from Paenibacillus yanchengensis, assembly GCF_042684845.1. NCBI lineage: Bacteria > Bacillati > Bacillota > Bacilli > Caryophanales > Paenibacillaceae > Paenibacillus > Paenibacillus yanchengensis. Next base: position 63,787 of record NZ_JBHUMH010000013.1, read on the forward strand.
ATCTTTTCGTTCCAGAAACTGTAATCTAGCATGCCTGATGTTTACTTCGGATTGTTCCAAGGTGGGAATCGTTTGTGCCCATGGCATCCAAGGCTGTAATTCCGCAATACTTTCTGTAACTGCCTCGTTAACTAAACGTCCATCCCCCCATAACGGCGCGCGTATAATTAAACGTTCGCTTTCAAAACTTTCTGGAATATCTAGCAAAATAGGATCGGTATAAGTAGCTGCCATATTTTCAACTCCATTTTAATATTTAAATGAATGTAACATATTCCGACGTTATTGTCATTAAGTGTTACAAGCATTATGGTACGTTGAAAAATAAATTATATATTTCATAGGCTTACTTACATAATTCATGAGACAGACAGTTACTCGAATCATTTTTGCGTCTGCTTGAGAGAAAGTGTGCAATGATGGTAATAATGAGGGATCATTTACAAAGTTGTTATTATCTATTTATGCTATGATTAAAGCAGTTATTATCATTTTTTTAGTACTGCTTAAAAGGATGAAAGGAAGTAACGCAAATGGACTGGATAGGCTTCGTTGTTGGTATTTTATGTGTTATTGTAGCAGTGTTAATTATTGCTAGTTTTTATTTTTATAATGTAGCGATTAAACGGAATAAGAAACAGTTTCTCAAAAATAATAAGGACTTGGAGCAACCAGATCATCCGTCTGATGATGTTGAAGTGGTGGAGATTACGGAGGAACATATTCAACCGACTCCTGTATTTGATGCGGATTGGGTAAATAGTCAGTCATTCGAAACGTGGCAATTGACATCAGAAGATGGGTTGAAGTTAGTCGGGTATTATATACCTGCAAAAATTAAAACGAATAAAACAGTGTTACTTGCACATGGCTATACTTCACAGGGGAAAGATATGGGTGGATTTGCGAAATTTTATTATGAACGGTTAGGATATAACGTCTTTATGCCGGATAGTCGGGGACATGGGGCGAGTGAAGGTAATTATATTGGGTTTGGTTGGATCGATCGTAAAGATTATTTGCTATGGATAAAAGAAGTGATAAATAAAATTGGTAATAATGCTCAAATTGTTCTGCACGGTATTTCGATGGGTGGAGCTGCTGTCATGATGATCAGTGGAGAGAAATTGCCGGAGCAAGTGAAAGTAATTATTGAGGATTGTGGCTATACTTCGGTAGAGGATGAGTTGAAATATCAGCTGAAACGAATGTATAAACTACCTAGTTTTCCAATATTGCAAACGACGAGTCTGCTAACAAAAGTAAGAGCGGGATATCATTTTCACGAAGCCTCTTCTTTGAAGCAATTAGAGAATAATAACACACCGATGTTGTTTATTCACGGAGATGCAGACACTTTTGTTCCTTCAGAAATGGTCTGGCAAGTGTATGACGCATGTAAAGCGGAGAAAGATGTTTTAATAATAGAAGGTGCTGCTCATGGGATGGCCTTTTCCGTTGGTAGATCGATCTATGAAAAAAAGGTGACTGAATTTATAGCGAATTATATAAATTAGCACGAACCACAATGTGCAGGTACAATGAAATCGTCATGTGAAAATGTAAAATGAAAAGGAATTTAGCGATGAAAAAAGTTATTGTAGTAGGGGCAGGTATATTAGGAGCCTCAACGGCTTATCAGTTGACAAGGTTAGGGGCAGATGTGTTAATAGTCGATCGGCAAGATGTTGGTCAAGCGACGGCTGCGGCTGCGGGAATTATTTGCCCCTGGTTATCGCAACGGAGAAATAAAGCATGGTATCGGCTGGCAAAAGCTGGCGCTAGTTTTTACCCTTCTTTTATTCAACAATTAGAGGAAGAATATAATGAGAAAACAGGGTATGCCAAAGTCGGTGCGCTTTGTTTGCATACGGATATCGAAAAATTAGAAGTGATGAAAAAAAGAGCAGTAGAGCGAAGAGTTGATGCGCCAGAAATAGGGGAGCTGACACTGCTAACGAATGTAGAGGCAAAAGAAAAGTTTCCGCTGCTGGCTGACGGATTCCATGCCTTACATGTAGCGGGCGCAGCCAGAGTAGATGGTCTTCAGTTACGGGATGCTTTACTGCGAGCGGCACAGCAAAATGGTGCGGAGTTGCTAACAGGAAGTGCAACGCTTATTCATGAAGGGCAGACGATTACTGGTGTAAGTGTTGATAAGCAACGATTTGAAGCAGATGAAGTAATTGTATGTGCAGGTGCATGGTCAAACACTATTTTGCATCCATTAGGAATTAATGTGCAAGTGGATTATCAGCGAGCGCAAATTATGCATTTACAGTTTAGAGGACAACCTAATATAGCTGAGTGGCCTGTCATTATCCCACCTTCTGATCAATATTTGCTGACGCTACCTGATGAACGAATTGTTATTGGAGCTACGTATGAGAATGATGTAGTGGATTATGACACTGCTATAACAGTAGGCGGCATGCAATCTATATTGCAGAAAGGATTACATATCGCACCAGACTTAACGGAGGGATGCTTATTGGAAATTAGAGTGGGATTTCGTCCATTTACCGCTAATTATTTACCTGTATTCGGATATGTAGAGGGATGGAACAAACTGATCGTTGCCAACGGATTAGGCTCAACGGGATTAACGGTAGGACCATACTTAGGTTACCAATTAGCCAAACTAGCGTTACAGCAACAAGTAGATATTCCTTTAGAAGATTACGAATTAGCATTAGCGGCAAAAAAATAGTACAGGTTGATAACGAAAAGAGAAATATCCGAAAATATAAATGTGGAGGGAAAAATAGATTATGAAAAGAATATCGTGAGAAATTAAAGGAGTGCAAATGATAAAGAAATGAATCTGGAGGTTTCTAATGAAGACAGTATTGGTTACTGGTTTTGAACCTTTCGGTGGAGAGAATATTAATTCGGCTTGGGAAACGGTCAAAGCGCTCGAGATGGACGTATAAAAGATTATTTTGCAAGATGCTCTGTTTTATATAAAACATCAAAACAGAAGGGCGGATAAGTGATGAATGAACTGGAAGAGCGGAGTAAACAGCAAGTGGTCGTTCCTCATGATGAAGCGTTTAAAAAGTTAATCCAAACTTTTTTTAAGGAATTTATTGAGCTATTTTTTCCTAAATTACATCTTAAGTTAGATCATACACAAACTCGTTTTTTAATGCAGGAGTTGTTGGTGGACATTGTGGGGCAAGAATCGCGGACACTAGATTTGTTGTTAGAAACACGTTATACGGAAATGGATGCCTACATTCTTATTCACTTTGAGCCGCAATCTTATGCAGATAAAACCTTTCATGAGCGGATGTTTGTGTATTTTGCAAGATTATACGAAAAATATCGTAAAGAGCATAAACTGATTATTCCTATTGCTATATTTACTGGTGAGCGATATAAGGAGTCCGAAGATAAGATAACGATGGCGATTCCTGATCATCAAATTTTACACTTTCAGTATTTGAAAGTAGAATTAAATAAAAAAAATTGGCGTCATTTTGTTAACTCTAATAATCCCGTGGCAGCTGCATTACTTGCTAAAATGGGGTATACTAATAAAGAAAGGCGAGAACTTCGTCTTGCATATTTGCGAATGATTTTACGTTTACAGTTGTCGTTAGATCAAGCACAGTTAGCGTTAATTATGTCTGTAGCAGACTTGTATTTCAAAGCTGATCCACTGGAAGATCAAGCTATTATAGAAGAATTAATTGGAAAAGATGAAAAGGAAGGTGAGCAACTAATGGAGTTAATGCCGGCATGGAAACGATGGGGATTTGACGAAGGTCATGAAGAAGGTATAAAAGAAGGTATAAAAGAAGGAGTAGTAGTGGGTATAAAAGAAGGTATAAAAGAAGGTATAAAAGAAGGTAGGATAGAAGCACAAAATGAAATGATTAGAAAAATGATAAATAAAGGTATAAGTCCAGAAGATATTTCCAACATGTTAGAGTTGCCACTGGACGAAATAAAAGTACGTACTAATTAATTAATTAATATCAAACCGTTGTCGCTGTCATGTCGAGCGTTGGCGGTTTTTTTTATTCTGTAAACTTCATGTGGTGAGCGGATGGTTTACGATGATGACGCAACATATTAGGTTGAGTATGTATGTAACCCTTTGCTAATGTTACAATCACATATAGTAGGTAGTAGTTGGTTTTACTTCATTAATACTGTAGGGCGATAACATATATATAATTTTTTAGATTCGATACCAATGTAGAATGGCGGACGCTATTAGTCAGAGCAAGGAAAGTAGTTTTATTAGCAATCCAACAGAAATGCTGTTACCCAATGGAAATTTTTATTTGATTTTGGGAAATAGACGTTGTGATTATTAAAAATACGGTTTGAAAAGGGAGATGTATTGTGCCATTATTATTGACAAATGTACGTTTGGAAACAGGATATATCTATGACCAATCGTTTGTGACCGCTACCAAAACGGCTATTTTTGATGTACTAATTGAAAATGGAAAATTTATAAACATAGCTCCAACGATTGAAGTAAGCGGTAACGATGTTATAATCATTGATGCTAAACAGCAATTGCTCGTTCCATCTCTCCAAGAAATGCACACACATATTGATAAAACATACTTTAGCGGAGATTGGAAGGCACCGGTGCCAGCGACGGAAGGTATATTTACACGTTTCAAAGAGGAAGCAATAATATTGCCCAAACAGTTGAGTGTAGCGGAAGATAGAGCACATGCAATGGTACAGCATTATATAAAAAAAGGACATACGCATATTCGTACCCATGTGAATGTTGATCCACATATAGAGACGAAACATATGGAAATTGTAACGCGTGTGTTAGAACATTATCGTGAACAAATCACGTATGAAATTGTTGCCTTTCCGCAACATGGCTTATTACGCAATGGGGAAGCGTTTCTAGCAATCTTTGAAAAGGCGTTGCAAATGGGAGCTACTCATGTCGGAGGTGTGGATCCGGCGATTGTTGATCGGAATAGTGGAACGGTATTACAGACAATATTTCAACTAGCGCAAAAATATTATCTGGGCATTGATATTCACTTACATGAACAAAACACATTAGGGGAGTTTCAAATACACCAGATTTTAGATGAAATGGAACAACGATCGTTTAAAAATGATGTGATGATTAGTCACGCCTTTACGTTAGCCGATTTGTCTGAGCAATCGTTAGATAAGTTAATCGAGCGAATGGCTGCCAATCAAGTGAACGTGACGACGACAGTTGCTATTGGTGCAGGAATGATTACGATTCCGGTGAAATATTTGTATGACAAAGGCGTTAACGTTTCGTTTGGGCACGATAGTTTGACAGATCATTGGTCACCGTTTGGCAGCGGCGATACAATTCAAAAATTAAATCGCTTTATCGAACGTTTTGGTTACATTGATGAATGGCATATTGGACAATCGCTGAAGTACGCGACAGGTGGGGTCACGCCACTAAATGAAGCAGGCGAGCAACAATGGCCCAAAGTTGGTGATACGGCTAACGGTTTGTTAGTCGATGCTGTAAGTTCAGCACATCTGATTGCTAGAAGGTGTCCGATTTCGACAGTGATATCCAAAGGAAAAATTATTCATGAAGAAGCAATCGAGTTGAAGGGGGAGTTTCGATGACTATGTGGTTACGCAATGTTAGACTGGAAACTGGCGAAGCAACCTATGAAGACGGTAGTATAAAAACAACGGCCGATCTGTTTCACATACAAGTGACAGAAGAAGGAGTTGTTCAAGCGATTATTGCTGCGTCATCGGATGTACCGGAAATAAATGCGTTTGATATGAAAGGGAAACTAGCGCTTCCTGCCTTCAAAGAAATGCATAACCATTTGGATAAAACTTATCTTTCCATCGGCTGGAAAGCTTGTCGTCCGGTGAAAAACTTGTCAGAGAGGTTAGATGTGGAAGCTACGGAATTAGAGAATCTTGCAGAAACAGTAACGCAAAGGGCATCTGCGATGATCGAATTACATTTGCAATATGGTGTAAATCATATTCGGACCCATGTTAACGTTGACCCGTTCATTAAACTTAAAAACTTGGAAGGGGTAAAGAAAGCACTAGCCATTTATGAGCCGTATATCACTTACGAAATTGTAGCATTTCCGCAACATGGTTTACTTGCTCATCCCGAAATGCCCGACTTATTAAGACAAGCATTGCGTTCTGGTGCTACTATTTTGGGAGCGCTTGATCCGGCTGGCATCGATAGAGATATTGAACATTCATTACAAATGACGATGGATATAGCCCAAGAGTTCCAGGTGGATGTCGATATGCATCTGCATGATCGAGGGCAAGTAGGTTATTACACGATGGATAAGTGGCTCGACATGGTGAAGGAGCAGAACTTTAAAGGACGTACCGCATTTAGCCATGCTTTTGGTTTAAGTAAACTATCACCCGCAGTGCAACAGCAATTTGCCAAAAAAATGAGTGAATATGATGTGGAAATTATGTCTACTATCCCGATTTCGCTCAACCATCAACTCATTCCGATAGATATATTACGAGCAGAAGGCGTGAAAGTTGCTTTAGGCTGTGATGGTTTTTATGATTGTTGGAGCCCTTACTTTTCGGGAGATATTTTGGAGAAACTATATAACTTTTGTGAATATACCGGAAAATCCAACGAACGTGCATTGCGTCAAAGTTTAGGGTTGGTGACACAAGGTATTACGCCATTGAATACAAATGGTGAACAAGTATGGCCTGTAGTTGGAGGAGAAGCAAGTTTTGTGTTCGTGGAAGCGAGTTCTAGTGCGGAAGCGATTGCTCGACTGCCCAAAAACAGACAATTGATGCATAAAGGAAAGTTTTATATCCCTAATAATTAATGTGATAAATGAGTTAAACTGAAATGGTAGTTATTTATGATACTATTAGAAGGGTTAACAAAAACACAAGAAACCAAATAGATGTTTCATTCGTTAAAACGTAACCTCAAGAGGTATTCTCTTAAGTTGCGTTTTTAGTTTTCTATATTTACTAATTAAATTTTTTGAAATTTTGGAAATGTTTTATGTTGGTAAAAGAATCGGACAGAGAGTAGAAAGTTAATAAAATGATAGAAAATAGTGTATTAATCCCTATTTCGCGGGATCTTGATACCATAAAATAAAATTAGAACGTTGGAGTTAAACTACATGTAATCGTTGAAGAAGGACGGTGGAATATTGTTGTCATTGAATCAATTGTTATTCGGACCAATACGTTATATCAAACAATCTTTATATCGAAAAATTGTTGCTTCATTTTTTATTATTATAGCGTTAACTGTAGCAGTGTTAATTTGGAATTTTCACACACAAACAGCTGATAATATGAAAAAGCAAGCGGTATTTAATTTGGAAAGGTTAGCAGAGCAAGCGGAGTCTACACTTTCTTCTCATATGAGTAGTGTGAAAAGGTTTGCTTGGGATTATTTTGGAGATAGTAATTTTCAACGGTTTGTCAAACAAATGGGAACTGATCCGGAAATTTATAGTTACTACTTGAGTAAGTTAAATCAGTTTGTAACAGAACAGGAAATGATAGAAAAAATTACAGTAAGTCAACTATCTGGAAACCGATTAATTGCTGGCTATCAACGTGAAACGTCACATTCTATAGCAGAGGAAGAACGATTAAAAGAAATAGCGTTAGCACATGATGGGAAAGGTGTATGGGTTGTAAGCGATACGGAAGGTAATAATACCTTTGCTTCTAACGGTGAGAAACAACCTACATTAGTGTTTGTGCAAGCGTTGAAGGAAGTGAAGATGACAGAAAGACCTCTAATTGGAGTTATGCTTATTCAGTTCAAAGGCGAAGCAATTCAACAGTGGTTGCGAGGTATAGAAGGTACTGTACAAGGTAATTTCCATTTGCTAGATAAAAGTGATAACAAGATAATTGTTCCAAGTTCTTTTGAGCATGATATGAGTTCTTCACAGTTACCAGTCGTATTTCTTGCATCTACAGATATAGAAAAAATAAATACAACGATGGGGTATGGACATTTCTTTTCTAATGAGCAGCAGGATAATCAATTAATTGTCTTTAGACATTTGAAAAATACAGAGTGGACTTTAGTTGGAAAAGTTTCGATGAAAGTATTGCTTACTCCAGTTTATGATGTTGCAAGACAGGCGATTTGGCTAGGGATCATTGTATGTCTCGTCGCTGTATTGGTAGCAAGTTTGTTATATAGCAAAATATCTACACCACTAAAACGATTAACAAGAAGTATGAAATTAATTGAAACGGGTAATTATGACGTCGTTGTTCCGGTAGAGAGTGAGGATGAGATTGGTTACATTTGTATCGGGTTTAATGCGATGTCTCAAGAGATTAATAGGTTAATTGTTAAAGTATATGAAGCAGATTTATTAAAAAAAGATGCAGAAATAAAAGCATTACAATCTCAAATTAATCCTCATTTCCTTTATAATACCCTCGGAACGATAGATAGTTTAGCTACACTGCATGATGATGAACGAATAAGTCGAATAAGCCAAGCGTTAGCACAGATGTGCCGCTATAATTTAAACGGTGAACGAATAGCGACTCTAGGTGATGAATTGCAACAAATAGATAAGTATTTAACTATTCAAAAAATTCGATTTGGCAATAGATTAACTTATGATATTGATGTAGATGACATATTAAATAATGTATTGGTTCCCAAATTATTAGTACAACCGATTGTGGAAAATAGTATCTTACATGGGATTGATCGTGTCGTCTTAGGAGGTCAAGTGAACATTCGAATGTATAAGGATAAACAGGATGTGATAGTGGAGGTATATAATAACGGTCCTATTATTCCAAAGGAAAAATGCGAAGAAATTCAGAACGTGTTAAATGATGTAGTGAAATTACCATCCAAGTTAGAAAAGACCGAAAATTTGTCGATTGGTTTATTAAATGTTCATCTTCGTTTAAAACTAATATACGGTTCAGCGTATGGTGTTTCTTTTGTTAGTAGTGAGCAACAAGGAACAATTTTCACCATTAAATTTCATGAGAAATTAACAGAGGAGGCGTTACATGATGAAACTGTTAATCGTTGAAGATGAAGAAATCATTCGACAAGGGATTGTAAAAAAAGTGGCTAACTGCAAGTTGCCGATCGATTCCATCGTGGAAACTGGAGATGGTATATCGGCTATGGAAATAATGGAAAATGATACCCCCGACATTGTATTAACAGATATTCGAATGCCTGGTCTAGATGGTATTTCCTTTATTGAACTAGCAAAGACAACATACGAAAAAATACAATTTATCGTTATAAGTGGCTATAGTGATTTTGACTACGCTAGACGTGTGATGCGGCAAAATGTCAGTCATTATTTGCTTAAGCCTGTCAATGATAAGGAGTTAAAAGAAGCATTGCAACAGTGTATAGAGAAGATAAGCGAACAACGCGAAACAACAAAACGATTAGAACAAATGGATATGAATCAACAGCTAAGTGAAGAGACAATACGGCAATATATGCTAACTAAATTAGTTCAACAAGGAGATATTGAAATAGGGGATAAGGAAAAATGGAACAGCTATGTAGAAACATTACCGCAGCGTGTGAACTATTATCAAACGATCATATTCAAACTAGAACCATTTCAAATGCCACTTCGTTCATTTCTAATTGGTGATGAAAGATTAGTGTGGTTTGCCATTAAAAATATGGTAAATGAGCGATTTTTGCAAGCTGGTATTGCTGGCCTGTTATTTGAGCATGCTATTAATGATTTTGAATTGGTGTTTGTAGTAGGCTTCGAAAGACAAGAGCAGACGATGGTAATGGAACAACTATTGCAAGCTGTAATAACAGATAATAACCATTTTTTGAAATTAGAAATGACAATTGGAGTAGGATCTATAGTCAAGCAAATAGATCATATGCAGCAGTCCTATCAGCAAGCTAAGTATGCGCTTTGTAATCGAATCTTGCAAGGAACAAAGCAAGTATATGAAGCACTAGTCCGAAATCGGGTAGAACGAAGGTTATTACTAACAGAACAAGATGAGGAGATGTTGCTCTATTGGTTGAAAAATAATCAGTATAAAGCGGTGAATCAATGGTTAGAACGAGCAGTATTATCTATTGCAGAAGACAAATCAGCTAACTATTTTCATCTAGAATGGTATTGTATGGATTTTTACTTACTGTTACGAAAATATTTGCTGAAAGAAACGAATATGACAGAATGGTTAATTGGAGAAGTAGAAGATTTAATTCAATATATACAATCTGCAAGTAATGTAAAAGAAGTTATTACTCGAATGCAGCAGTACATCCATAATATCCAAGGATATTGGCACTCTAACGCTTCGACATCTGATGTTATGGAAGAGATAAAGCAATATATTGATGACAACTTCCATGAACCGCTTACCTTACAATCTATAGCGGATCAATACTTTATTCATCCAAATTATTTTTCGAGACGATTTAAAGAACGGTTTGGTGAAAAATTTATTGATTATTTAACCAAGTTACGTATGAATAGAGCAATGCAATTGATGAGTGAAACAACAATGAAAATTTTTGAAATTGCGGAGCTTGTCGGGTATGAAGATGCGGCATATTTCGGGTCTGTATTTCGGAAGATATTCGGGATGACGCCAAAACAGTATAGAGATCAATTACCGTAAAGTTGCGAAAAGTAAAGAATTTTATAGTTTTACGTTGAGATATTCTGTTCTAAGTATTAAGGGGAACTTTTATAATGAGGACACAAGCAACAATATTACAATATTACGGGGGGAAATACGTGAAAAAGGTAAACAGAAATAGATGGGGTTTGTTAACATTTGCTTTAGTTACAGCAATAAGCTTAACTGCTTGTGGATCTGGCAGTGGTAATTCAAATGAAAAAGAACAAACTGGCGCAGGTAATGGCAATACAACTACTCCAACAGAGGTCATTGAAATAGTAGCTTGGGACAAGCCACATGCAGATGAGCCGTTCAAAGCTCATATGGATCAAGTGCATGCAGATTTTGAAAAAGAATACCCTAATATCAAAGTAACTCATATGGAGCAAACAAGAGGACAAGAACGAGAGCAGTTAATGACAGCTGTAGCTGGTAATGAACAACCGGATATTATTAACGTTTCCTTTCCATCAATGGAGGTCTATATCCAACAGGGTATAGCAGCTGATGTAACGGAATTATGGAATAACTATGAAGAAAAAGATAAGTATATTACGGGAGCACTGGATGCTGCTACAGTTGATGGGAAAATCTATGGTACTCCCAATGATATGTATGCCGCTGGTCTTTATTACAACAAAACACTCTTTACTGAAGCTGGACTTGATCCGAACAGTCCACCAACGACATGGGATGAATTTGTAGATGTGGCTAAAAAAATTCATAATCCTGATAAAGGAATTAATGGTTTTGATATTTTAGGTATGGACTGGGCAGATTGGCACTTTGAATACTACGTATGGGGTGCTGGTGGAGATTTGACGAATCGCAAAGATAATGGAGAAGTTGAATTAACATTTACCTCCGATGCAGCTGTCCAAGCATTGCAGTATTATAAAGATTTGAAATGGACACATCAAGTGACACAAAAAAATGTCGTTCAAAGTTTAGATGATAATCAAAAAGATTTTTATACTGGAAAAGCAGCTATGATTATAGGTGACTCCAATAGTTATGGTCAGTTTGTTTCTAAAGGGATGGATCCTGACAGCATTGGCTTTGCTCCATTGCCAGCCGGACCATCAGGAACTGCGCCGACACAAGTGGGAGGATCATATTGGATATTCAATCCCAAAGCTTCTCCAGAAAAATTAGAAGCTGCATTCACTTACTTTAAATATATTTCTTCAAAAGAAGTGATGGAATCTATATTTGAAGCGAAGTCAGAATTTGGTTCTGTAGGTGCTCTAAGTGTACGTTCAGATATCGATATGACGAAATATGTGGAAGACTTGCCTCAAGACATTGTTGAAAACATACAAAAAGCAGCTGCTACTCCTCACTTGGAATATTTCTTAAAAGATCGTTTGAGCCCGTATGTTGTAACTGCTATTCAAAAAATATTAGTGTCTTCAGACGCTGATCCTGCAGTGGAACTCAAAAAAGCACAAGAGTTAGCTCAAAAAGAAGTAGCTGACCCATATAATGCTTCATTACAGTAAATAGTAATTCAATCAGAGGTGCAATTGCACCTCTGATTGTATAAAGGAAGTGAATCTGATATGCACCGGCTCAACTCTTTGAAGCCTCGGAAATACACGATAAGATGGGTAACGATATTGTTTTTATTACCATCAATTATTGCCTATATTATGTTCAAGTATTACCCATTGTTCAATATGATGTATATGAGTTTGTTCGATTATAATGTTGTCAATCCACCAGGCAAATTTATTGGTCTGGCTAATTATAAAAATTTTCTGCAATCTGAAACATTTTGGAACGCTATAAAAAATACGTTTATATTTTTTGGACTTTATGTTGGGTTGACGTTTTGGATTCCTATTGTTCAAGCGCTCCTTCTCAATCATATTAAAAAGGCAAATGGTTTCTTTCGATTTATGTATCTTGTACCAGCTGTACTACCAGCGGTTGCAGGTATTCTCGTTTGGAAATGGATGTACAATCCAGATTCGGGATTGTTAAATTACTTACTTTCTTATATTGGTCTTGGTCCCTATGGATGGTTAAATGATACTAATATTACGAAGTTAGCCATCGTTATGCCTTCTGTTTTCGCAGGATCAGGAATTTCTGTTCTACTGTACTATGCTGCGATACGCTCGATTCCAGAAGATCTTATCGAAGCTGCTCAAATTGACGGCGTTGGTCCTTGGAAGCGACTATGGCTCATTATTTTACCGAATATTCAGTTTATTATCGTTATTCAATTTATTGGATTTATCTCTTCGACGCTACTCGCATTCGACAATATATACGTTATGACGCAAGGTGGACCAGCGAATAGTACGATGGTCGTATCGATGCTTATCGTCAATAATGCTTTTCAGCAATCACGATTTGGTGTAGCAGCAGCGATGTCATTCTTTATGTTTGTTCTCATTGGTCTAATTACAATAATTCAACAAAAATTTTCCAATGAGAAGGAGTGATTATAGTGTTTAGAAAAAAGAATAGTAATAAAATTGTAGAAAAAGGCGCACTACAACTGAAAATTGTAGCTTATACCGTCACCATTTTATTCGTCATCGCTTCATTGTTACCAATGGCATGGATGTTAATTACTTCTATGAAAGATAATACTGCGATTGACGCATATCCACCAACCTTTTTACCAGAAGTACCAGCATCTATAGAAATTACATTAGATTATACGAATCAACCTGATCATGATCCAGCATTTTATGAGCAAGATGCTATGGAAGCAACATGGTATCCTTGGATGAAAAATATGCGTGAAAATATCGGTGAAGTTAAAATAGTTGGTGTAAAAGATGGGAAGAAGTTGTATGAAGCCAAAACGAGATCAGCTGAATTTATGTTTGGTCAACCTCTGATCGTTCCATCTACTAACTTTAAGCCTAATCAGATGGAACGAAAAATGTCTATTATTCACGATAATAAATTATCTAAATTTGTTTGGTACGAACAAGCTAATTCATTAAAAGTATCGAATGAAATAGCAGACAAGCAGCTTAGCAGTAAGCTGAAATCATTTTTTGAGGATACTGAATTGATTGATGGTCAAGTAGTATCTATGGAACAATCCAAAAATTGGTTAAGAATGTTTGATAGTTACTTAATGTTAAATAAACTATCGCAAGATACAGCCGGTAAAAGTGGATTTTACGGTTACTTTATTAACAGTATGTTCGTTACTGTTGCTTCCATTGCTTCGCAATTAATATTAGGTGGGATGGCTGGATATGCTTTATCTCATCTGGTAAGAAGCAACCGATTAAAATTTTGGTTAGTGATGTTCTTTTTAGGAACGATAATGATTCCAGATGTAGCGATACTGTTACCTCTTTATATGACAATGGAGAAATTAAATTTGATTAATTCACTCTGGGCAGTCATATTACCTCATACCGCTTGGGGAATTGTCATCTTCTTATTCAAAGGGTTTTTTGATCAGTTGCCTAAAGAATTAATGCAAGCTGCCAGAATTGATGGAGCTTCAGAAATTCGAACGTTTACGCAAATGGTATTACCTATGTCAATTCCGATATTTACAATTGTAGGTCTTATGACGTTTATTCCCGTGTGGAATGAATTTATGTGGCCGCTCATTGTATTAAAAAATCCGGAAAGTTGGACATTTACAGTAGCATTAAACGATTTGCAAACAAGATCCAATGTTCGTCAGAACGTAATTATGGCTAGTGCAGCCATTTCGATGATTCCGTTGCTAATCTTGTTCAGTACTTGTCAAAAGTATATAGAAAAAGGTATTTCATTCACTGGTGTGAAGGGATAAACGAGCAAACAAGAAGACATTTAGGAGGAACTTTAGATGAACTCAAAAATTAAAGTCGGAGTAATTGGATTAGGTGAAGTCGCTCAAACGATCCACTTACCAGTATTACAACAATTACAGGAACAATTTGAAGTAGTTGCCATTTGTGATGTATCTCCTACATTAGTAGAAACAATCGGTAACCATTATCAAGTACCTCATCGTTATGAGAAAGTAGAAGATTTAGTCGAGAATGCTAATTTAGAAGCCATTTTTGTACTAAATAGTGATGAATACCATGCTGATTGTATCGTTCAAGCGGTAAGACGAGGATTACATGTGTTTGTAGAGAAGCCCATGTGTCTAACTATTTCAGATGCTGAGCGAATAATTGAAGAAAAAAATAAAGCGCAAGTCAATGTAATGGTCGGATATATGCGTCGATATTCTCCGGCATATCAACAAGCAGTTAAAGAAATACAATCGTTGGACAAAATTAATTTCGCTCGTTTTAAAGACATCATCGGACCTAATAGTTTCTTTATCGGACAAACTAATCATGTTCATCGTTTTCAGGATGTTGCTGACCATCTTGTAGCGGATCGGGCAATGCGAGGACAGGTGCAAGTGGGTGAGGCACTTGGTTCGCTTGCGGAGAAATACTATCATACTTACCGTCAGTTAGGTGGTTTGGCGAGTCATGGCTTGTCTGCGATGCGAGGAATGTTAGGTATGCCAGATAAAGTGATAGCTGCTGCAAGATGGCGTAATGATCAACATTTTATGAATGCTGTATTTCAATATGGCGACTATATGGTTCACTATGAAACAGGAGTCGATAACCAAGGTAGGTTCGACGCTGCAATTGAAGTACACGGCGATCTAAAAACTGTTGAAGTACAGTACGATACTGCTTACATTAGGCATTTGCCAACTACTTTGACGATTAAAGAAACGATAGGAGATAGCTATCAAGAAACGTTCATTCGACCGACTTATACAGACGCATATACGGTTGAGTTAACTACATTCTACGATACCATTAGACACAATAAAGCTGTCCCTACTCCACCAGAAGATGCCATTGACGACTTACGTTTGTTTAAAATGTTAATTGAGGCGATGGAGCAAGGTTCATTATAATAAGCGTAACTTTTTGATTGACTGGATGGGAGGAGGACCTGAAAGTGGAAATACCGATTAAAGTTGGAATTGTAGGTTACGGCTATACAGTGAAAACATTTCATCTGCCATTACTGCAATCATTACCTATATTTGAAGTAAGTAAAATCGCTAGAAAAAGTGGCAACAGAGATGACCAATTACCCCATTCGATTACATTTGTACAAGATGCTTCTCTTTTATATAATGATCCAAATATAGAATTGATCATCGTTTGTACACCCAGCATAGATCATGTTACATTTGCCCGAGATGCATTACTCGCAGGAAAACATGTAGTTGTAGAAAAACCATTTACTGTAACAACAGCGGAAGCAGATGAACTAATTAAGCTTGCAAAACAGCAAGGTAAAATGTTAAGTGTTTTTCACAATAGAAGGTTTGATGGAGATTTTATGACTATCGAGCAAATTGTAAAGCAAGCTACATTGGGGAAATTAACGGAAGTTTCATTCGGCTGGAGTCGTTATATACCGCAAGTGCAAGATAGCGTGTGGCGAGAAAGCAACATGTTAGGTGCCGGCGTTATCTACGATTTAGGTATACATTTGATAGACCAAGCACTTTGCTTGTTCGGAACACCTGATGCGATTACAGCCAAAGTTGCTGCTTTACGGGAAAACGCAGTAGTAGATGACTATTTTGACATCACCTTATCTTACCATGATGGACCGCATGTGAAGTTACATGCCTCTTTATTGCGACGCGAACAAACGGCGCGTTATATGTTACACGGTTCAAAAGGGTCATATGTGAAATATGGCGAAGATCCGCAGGAAGCTGCACTTTTGGCTGGGAAAAACCCAACAGATATTGATTTTGGTATGGAACCAGAAGCAAATTGGGGCATCCTTCATACTGGCTTGGGTGAACAGCAGCTTATAGGTAAATTGAAAACAATACCTGGATCGTATCTGAGTTATTATCAAAACATATACGACCATATTCGACATCAAGCAGAGTTAATAGTCCGTCCAGAAGAAGCTAGAATGGCAGTTTTGTTGGTAGAACTAGCGCAAAAAAGCAGCGAACTAGGGGAAACTATCATTATAAAAGATTCGCTTGCTTCCTGTGTATAATAATGAATGATCATCTAGTCATCAGACTCGGTGGTCATTTTTTTTGTTGACGACATATTTGATTTAGAAATGACAACTAAATAAATTGCAACACTAACGAAGTTACAGACAAAACAATCCAACAACTCAACCCTAATAGTAGCGGTTTCCAGCCTCCTTTTAACAGTTTAATCATGTTTGTATGCAATCCAATTGCTACCATCGCCATAACTATCATATATTTTCCTACTTGAAGTAACACGTCTTTTAATGCAGCATCCATTGGTAAAATTGTATGAACGATAGAAGCGGCAATGAATCCTAATATGAACCAAGGAAAAGTATGTGCTATTTTGTAGGTGGATGTGCAGGAACGCTGTTGTTTGTGTACGGTATAAAAGGCTAAAAATAATGTAATAGGTATAATGAGTAACGTTCTTGTTAGTTTGACTACAACAGCAAGATCACCCGCGGAATCGCTAAATGTATATGCTGCCGCAACGACAGCTGAAGTATCATTGATAGCAGTGCCTGCAAACAAGCCAAAATGATAATCAGACATGTGCATTAAGTGTCCCAGAAACGGGAAGGAAACAGTAGCAATGATATTGAACAAAAAGATCGTTGAGATCGCTTGAGCCACTTCATCCGATTTTGCTTGAACGGCAGGAGCGGTTGCTGCTATGGCTGATCCACCACAAATGGCTGTTCCTACACCAATTAAAATCATCGTGTTTGTATCCACTTTAACTTACCAACTAAAAAGGCAGTCAGGAATGTGGCTGCTAGTGTTAATAAGATGAGCCAAATTGTGTTACCTCCTACCTCAAAAACAGTATACAAACTCATATTAAAGCCAAGCAAAATAATAGCGTATTGCAACAACTTTTTTGCACAGAAGGATACTCCCCATTCAAAAGACGATGGTTTTTTCCAAAAAGAAAGTATCAATCCGAAAATGATTCCTACAATTGGGCTTCCTATGATAGGAAATTTTTCTCCAATGAACCAAGCGGGAAGAGCAAGGAAAGCGATTAATAATACGCCAGATGTTTTATGAAGTATGCTATACATGTGATCACTCCTATAAACCAAGTATAAAACTTGCATAACGATAAGTTAAATACTATTATTTGATAATATAGATAAGTAATTACTTATGGATTACAGGTGCAATGTTGACGTTAAGACATTTTCATATATTTGTAATGGTTTGTGAAAAAATGAATATGACAGCTGCTGCTAGTGCTCTTTTTATGTCGCAACCCGCTGTCAGTCAAGCAATATCTGAAATGGAAGCTCATTATCATGTTCGACTATTTGAGCGATTGTCAAGGAAGCTGTATTTAACAAAAGCGGGGAAAAAACTATTGAGCTATGCTCACCATATTTTACGCACGACGGAAGAGGCAGAAAGAGAAATGCGTTCACTGGATGAGAATGGAGTAATAAGAGTTGGCGCGAGTGTGACGATAGGAGCGACGATCCTTCCGAAACTTATTGTTGATTTTAAGTTAATGTATCCCCATGTGACGGTGGAGGTTGTGGAAAATAATACAGCAAAAATTGAGCAGATGATATTTAAAGATAGTTTGGATGTCGGGCTAGTAGAAGGAGATATTACAGCACCTGACTTAGCAATCCAACCGTTTGTAGATGATTATCTTGTGTTGGTTTGTGGAGCTAATCACCCATTTGCAACTAGGCTGGAAGTCGAGCAGAAGGAATTAGATAATGAAGATTTTATTTTACGCGAAGCGGGAAGTGGAACTCGGAATACGTTCGAAAGTGTGATGACCGCCCATTCACTGAACTGAAAAGCAAGCTGGACATGTAATAACGTTGATACGATTAAAGCAGCAGTTATCGCCGGCTTAGGTGTCTCGATTATTTCACAACGAGTGGTAAGCAAGGAGGTTGCAGACAGTACTCTTCATATAGTTCCGATTAAAAACATGACATTTAAAAGACAGTTCAAACTCATTCATCATAAAAATAAACATGTGACCAAAGGGATGCAACGTTTTATGGATGCTTGTATCGAAAGAGGAGTAAACGAATGAGGATAATCGATAAACTAGCGCAACCGCAAGTTGTAATAATTAGTCACGAATCATACAAAGCGTCTTATCATCGTGTGTTGTAAAGTTGCAAGTAATTATATAGCATAGCTAGAGGGGGGTAATTGTATGGAGATGATCACGACAACTAGACTTTTATTACGAGAGTGGCAAATGACGGATAGTAAAGATTTATATGCATATGCGAAAAATGAGTTGGTCGGTCCTAATGCTGGCTGGTCCCCTCACCGTAGTGAAGACGAAAGTAAAGAAATAATCAAGATGTTTATAGAAAACAATGACGTTTATGCGATTGTGTTGCAAGAAGAAAATAAAGTTATTGGCAGTATAGGGTTTCATGACCGTGCTCCAGATGAAAGTCTTGCTGATTTAAACCAAAAAGAAATCGGTTTTGTACTGCATCCTGACTATTGGGGAAGAGGCATTATTCCGGAAGCGGTGCAACAGTTGATCGCTTACGGTTTCCATCAATTAGAGCTTGATTTGATATGGTGCGGTCATTTTGATTTTAATGATCGATCGAAGCGAGTAGTTGAAAAATGCGATTTTCAGTATAAATTTCAAAAAAAAGAAAAGATGCATTTATTAAATAATAAAGAAGTTACGACGTTATATTATGCGATATTGAAAGCCGACTATAAATATTTAAAAGATTGAGTCTGTTGTTTTAAAAGGTGTGGTTGTGGTAAAGAAACAAAAGAGTCCTATCATACTAACTACTAATTTGTAGCTGATACGTGGGACTCTCTTATTTTCTAGTGATTGCTTTAGATAATATTTAGCCTGTAATTAATATGGAGCTTTGGT
Organism: Paenibacillus yanchengensis; assembly: GCF_042684845.1. Lineage (NCBI taxonomy): Bacteria > Bacillati > Bacillota > Bacilli > Caryophanales > Paenibacillaceae > Paenibacillus > Paenibacillus yanchengensis. The sequence continues at coordinate 83,316 of NZ_JBHUMH010000013.1, forward strand.
TTGGTTGCTATATTGATTTTTTATATGATCATGTCATATTCGCAAGATGTGCTTGTTTTACTTCAAACTTGAGCGGTTCACCGTTATAGAATCGTTCCATTTCGTCGACCATCATTGCGCCAATTCGCAGTCTAGAGTTGGGATTGACACCTGCCAAATGGGGTCTGACGATGACGTTTTCCATAAACCGTAGTTCACTATCGAGTGGCAATGGTTCTACTTCAAATACGTCTAAGCCAGCGTAAAATCTTTTTGAACGTAAATGTTCGGTAAGTGCACATTGATCGATTAAATTGCCGCGAGCAGTGTTGATCAAAATCGCTTGATCACGCAGTAATGCTAGTTCCTTATTACCAATCATATGATAGGTTTCTGGAATTTGTGGAGCGTGTAGCGAAATAATATGAGCCTGACTTAATACGTCGTGTAGCGGTAGTAAGGTAATATTTAATTCGTTAGCTACTTCTTTTGGAAAGAATGGATCATAGCCAACAATGTTAATGTCGAAAGGTTGTAGTAATTTTATAACTTCTTGTGCTACCATCCCTAATCCAATTAGCCCAACAGTTCTCCCTCGCAATTCGTAGGATTCTATATCTATGGCGCTAGTTTTCCACAGCATATGAGTGCTCATTAGTTTTTGAGTTGGAATAATTTTATGCCCTAGAGCCAATATAAGAGCAAGTACGGATTCACTAACAGAAACGGCGATAGCGTAATTGCTATTAAGTACGGTTACTCCTTGTTCGTATACTTTTGAACTTGGTAATATTGGTTTCACAGAACCTGCCATGTGAGCGACTAGTTGAAGCTTATTCGCTGCAGCTAATATGGAATCGGATAATGGGATACTGTTCCACGAAGTTATTGTAGTGTGTACGTCTGCTAGTTTCTCGGCTAATTCTTCTTCTGGAAAAGGACCATGATATGGATTCCATTCTATTTCGCCAAAGGAGTGTAGTTTTTGTAATGTTGCTTTGGTGATAAAGTGTTGGATTTGATTACTTGGAATTTGGACAAGTATTTTGCGAGACATAGAGCGACCTCCTATTGTTAGAACGATTTATAGTAGTGAGCAACTGTACGAAGTAAATGGGATGACACATTCGCACAGTTGCTTTAATAGATAATTATTGTGTCATTTTTTCATCATAAGCTTTTTGGTAGATGGCAATATATTTTTCTAATTCCATTCCGTTTAGCGTATTAATGTAGTTGTTCCAACCTTTGTCTAAATCGGACTCACCAGTAATAAAGTTTGCAATCATATGATTGACGTAATCATTAATTGTCTTGTCTAGTTCAGCAAGTGCCTGAGAATCTTCTGGAGTGAAGAATAGTGGTGGCACAATTGTTTCGATGTTAGGGATGTAAGGATGATACTTTTCCATAGTGACATCAAAGTACATTTTTTCTTTATCCAGCTCACTAAGTACAGCTTGACCAGCATAGTGTTGTTTGTCTGTCCGATAGTTTAAACCGAACTGCGCCCAAGATTCATTCTGCACTCTACCGTGTGGAACAAGTAATCGATATTGTGCTGGCTCTCCATCTCTACCAACATCTCCTGATTCGGGTTTAGACCATGACTTTCCTTCTGTTCCGAAGTTTGATCTTAAACCGTTTTCAAATTCATACATGTAATCAGCCCAGCGCATTGTTGCTTCTGGATATTTGTTCGCACTGGTCATAATAAAGTTGCCGCCTTTAATTTTGTCGTATGGATTCCAAAAAGCATTTTGCTCGCCAGAAGGACCTTTTAACGGTGCAATGGGTTGGAATTCAATCCAACGATTACTTTCTCCTTCAACAATAGTAATGGTGGATGGAGAATGAGCTGGTGCTGCTCCAACAATATTAATGCCAGGATTTTCGATCAATTTTTTGTACGACTCGTTGTCTTGTGTAAAAGATTGTTCTGCAATTAAACCTGCTTTGTACAGTTTATTTAAATATTGAAGACCTGCTTGCCACTCTGGTTTATTGTAAACAACGTCAATTTTGCCATCTTCAACAATCATCCGCTTCATCCCGTCGTCATATATAAAAGAGTTCATAATAAAAGGATCGATAATACTTCTAGGTTGGCCAGGAGAAGCGGTCATAGGAATTTCATCGGCTTTATTGTTTCCATTAGGGTCTAATGTTTTGAAAGCTACTAGCATGTCATAAAACTCATCTAAAGTTGTCGGTTCTTCTAGTTGTAATTTCTCCAGCCAAGGTTGATAAACGTACATTTTAAAATTCATAGAGCAGTGGATACATTCGTTGATGTAAGGTAGACTGAAAATACGGTTGCCAGGCGCAGTGATTGCTTCTTTTACTTCCGGCATTTCTTGAAATATTTGTTTTGTATTTTCGCCATATTGTTCGATTAATTCCGTAAAAGAGACAAATATTCCTTGTTCGCCATAAATCATCTGTTGTTCGGGAGAAATGTTCATATTCATAATGACATCGGGCAATTCGCCACCGATTAATATGAGATTTAATTGTTCTTGCGAACTTTGCGGATCTAGCACAATCCATTCTACTTTAATATTTGTTTTTTCTTCTAAATACTGTGTGTATTCATTTGTTTTAAAATCTTCCACAAGCGGATTTCCGTTTACGGCTACTCGTAGTGTTATTTTTTCATCCACGATTGGAAATTGTCCTGGTGGATTAACGGTAGGACCCGTTACATTATTGCTATCTGTTGTAGAGTTTTTACCATTATTATCGTTCGTATTGTTTGCTGTAGGTACGTTTTGGGAACAAGCGGATAGTAAAAGTAGCATGCTGATGAAACAAGATATAATGACAAAGTATGGACGTTTCACTTGATATAACCCCCGTAATTGGTTTTTTATAAACTGGTATTGTAAGCTAACCTTTGATGGAACCGAGCATAACACCTTTCACAAAATGCTTTTGCACAAATGGATAAACGATTAAAATAGGTATAGTAGCCACTACAATTAATGAGTATTTCAGCAGATCTGACAAACCTTGTCTAGCAATAAGATCTTCTTCGCTAGTTATCATGTTGGGGTCGATCTGATTTTGTATCAGAATACTTCGTAAAATCAGTTGCAGTGGATGCAGTGTGCGATCCATTAAATAAATAAGCGCGTTAAAGTAACTATTCCAATGACCTACGGCGTAAAATAACGTAATGACTGCGACAATTGGACCGGATAGAGGAATGACAATTTTGGCAAGAAACTTAAAGTCCGTACAACCGTCTACTTGCGCAGCTTCTAGCATTTCTTTTGGTATATTCGTTTGAAAATAGGTTCTTGTAATAATGACATTAAAAACACTAATTGCTGTTGGTAAAATCATCGCCCAGCGTGTATCTAATAGCCCTAAATCTTTGACTAGTATATAGGTAGGGATTAATCCACCAGAAAACATAATGGTAAATACAAAGATAAACATAATCGCATTTTTGCCTACAAAGTCTGGACGAGATAATGGATAAGCGGCGATAATAGTTAGTACAACGTTTATAATAGTACCTGCAATAGTGTAAATAAGTGAATTATAAAATCCGGTCCAAATAGCCTTGTATTCAAACACTGCTTTGTAGCCTTGTAATCCAGGCTCTACTGGCCACAGCCACACTCTTCCTGAGACTACAGCGTTTGTTGAACTAAAAGAAGCGCTCAAAATATAAATAAGTGGATATAATACAGTAATTAAGAAAGCGCTTAAAATAATATAATTAACAATGTTAAATATTTTGTCGCCACGTGCTTCCGCTATTTTTTGATGCATAGATGAACCCTCCTCGTTACCATAAACTTGATTGACCCATTTTTCTAGCAGTTCTATTCACGACAAGGAGTAGAATCAAGTTAATAATATTTTTAAATAAGCCTATAGCGGATGAATAAGAAAAGTTGACAACTGGAGAGGCCAAACCAATTTTGTATACGTAGGTGTCGATAATTTCTGAGGTGCGTAAGTTCATTGGATTTTGCATGAGAAACACTTTCTCAAAGCCGATTTCTAGCATTTTACCAACATCCAAAATTAGTAGAATAACGATAATAGGCAAAATTCCTGGTAAGTCTATATTCCACATCCGTCTTAACTTGCTAGCGCCGTCTACGACAGCGGCTTCGTGTAGAGATTGATCAATGCTGGATAAGGCAGCTAGGTAAATGATGCAGCTAAAGCCGACGTTTTGCCATATGCCAGACCATACATAGATGGACTGAAAATATTCGGCTCGTCCTATCCAGTTGACAGGGTCCATACCGAATAACTTGATCACTTCATTCATAATTCCGATGCGTGGATCTAGTGCTTGAAAGATAATACCTACTAAGACGACAACAGAGATAAAATGTGGTGCATAGGTAATGAGTTGAACTGCTTTTTTAAATTTTTCATTCATAATATAATTAATACTAAGTGCTAACAAAATAGGGAATGGAAAACCGGCAACCAGTTGGTAAACGCTAAGCGATATCGTATTCCACATAATATTCCAAAATTCATAGGACTTAAAAAAACGAATGAAGTAATGGAAACCTACCCAATCACTGTTCCATATTCCTTTGGTAGCAACAAAATCTTTGAAAGCAATTTGCGCTCCGTACATGGGGATATATTTGAAAATAATAATATAAATAAATGGCAGAGCCATAAGTGCATAGAGTTGCCAAACTTTTCGCATACTGACCCACTTCTTAAATAGATGATTGGTAGTCAATCTGTCACCTCCTGACGTAAAAGTAAAAGAGTAAGTGTAAACTTCTAAAATAAGGACTTGATATAAGAAATATCTTCTTGAATGAATCGATCAACATCGGCTCCATTCGTATATTCTGCTGTTAAACAGATAACCCCCTTGTATTGTCTTGATTTCAAATAATCAGCTATTCTTTGCCAGGAAGCTAAACCATGTCGTCCCGTTGTAAAATATGGTTTCCATATCGCTTGCATTGCCTCAGGACCGTTTGTTCTTTCGTAAAAAGCATTTTTTAGATGAATCATGTCTAAATGTTTCCACACAATATCTAGACCCAATTCCGGTTGTTGTCCAGCTAAAGCATCATGTGCAGCATCCCATACTACTCCAACATAGTTATTCTTCAAGTTTTCTATGACATGTAGCAGTCCCATAGAGTCTACGATGTAATTACCATAGTGTTGTTGCATTCCTACCCTGATGCCATACTTCTCACAAAGTGGATACAGAGTTTCTAGATAGCGATGAATATTTTTTTCGGAAGCAAGATAACCATCGTTAAGATTAATTTCAGGCATAATACGAATAAGTGGAATGCCTGCTTCTGCACAAGCAGCAAAAATTTTCTCGTCCAAATTGCTTGCAACACTACATATGCTTACCCCATGATCTGCTAACTGTTGAACTAACTTTGGCAAAAGATGAGCTTGTTCCGGTTCCATTTGAAAACCTTCTCGCAGTGGAAATTCAATTCCATCAAAGCCCATGTCCTTTACTAACTTACCTAAATCCCAAATGGATAAAGACTTCCACGGTTTTGTAAATACTGAAAATATAATTTCTTCGTTGGCCAATAATAAACACACTCCTTAATAGTCACTTTAAGCACTCGAAAATAAAGCGCTTTTATTAACTAAATAATATAGTCACTAATTACTTTTGTCAATAATCAAATTAATAGAATGGAAAATATAAAAAAAGTAAGTGAAAAAAAGAATTTATCTTTAAAAAGACGAAACTTTTGTGTATTTTTGAATTTAATGTCTGGCATAAAGTGAAACTTTGTGATGATACTAGAGCAGAACTACAATTTAATGTAAAATAGTTGAGAGAGTGGCTACAGGTTAGAGAGTATAATCTAAAGGGACTATGTCAAAAATTGAATTAACTTAAGTGGTTGGTGAAACAGTCATAGAGCAAGCTTTATTAAGAGGAGTTGAATAACTTTGAAATTAAAACTGGAAGATGTAATAGATGCGATTGAAATGGCTAGTGATGGGGTCGAATATTATTTTTCGAAAGAAAAAGGGGAAATAGTTGTATATACCGACCCTCTTATTACTGGAATAGAAGATGATGAGTTAGCAGAAGAATTAGAAGAAAATGTTGACGAATACATTCGACTTCCTACCAAGTTTGATGTGAATGAATATAGTATTATGGAGCAGTTTATTTGGAGTTTGCCAGAAGGGAAGATGCAGGATTCGTTAGAACGAGCTATTCGAGGACGTGGAGCTTTTAGAAATTTTAAAGACAAACTAGAAAGTTTCGGTATAGTGGATGAATGGTACGTGTATGAAGCCAATACTTTTAAACGGATTGCTATTGCATGGTGTGAGAATAAAAATATCGAATATACGTAACTTGAAGGTGGATTAGTTAAAAAAACCAACTGCCCTGGTATTTGCTCCAAACAGCTTGTTTTATAGGCATATTTAGTAATTTGTTTACTTAATTAAATTAAATTGTTCCAACTAAGGAGTCAAAGTCGATGAAAAATAATACTTCTTATGATCAAAAAGGATCAAAAATTAATATTATACAAGCTTTGTTGAAAAATGGACCTATGTCGAGAATAGAATTAACTCGGTTTACGAATTTAAGTCGAGCAACTATTTCGGCGACTGTAGCAGAATTAATGGATAGTGAGCTAGTACAAGAAACTAGTTCGCAGTATTCAACGGGTGGCAGACCAGCTACATTAATTAACTTGACTCCTCACTCTCGAGTAATTGTTGGCGCGGATTATAGTAATCAGACATGGACGTTAGGTGCATTTGATTTGCTTGGTAATACTGTGAAAGAAGTGACGATCCCTGTCAGCGATTCGACAATAGAAACGGTTATTCAATCATTAGTTACAAGTTTAGAGCATTTCATTGATCAGTTAGTCGAAAAACCAATTGAATTGATTGGTTTAGGTATGCCTGGCTTAGTAGATGTTAATCGTGGAGTCATTGTTAGTGCTTCCAACATTGGTTGGTACAATGTGGAGATTGTAAAAAAAATTAAAGAGCGAATGAACTGGGAAGTAGTTGCAATTAATCGACACCGTGCCCGTGGGTTGGCAGAGTGTAGATTTGGTGTAGGAAAAGATTTTGGCGAAATTGTTTACATTGGTATAGGAACTGGAATTGCTGCTGGTTTATTTCATAATCGACAAATATTATTTGGAGCTATAGGTGGAGCTGGTGAACTTGGTCACATTACGGTTGATCCGAATGGGCCTTGGTGTCCTTGTGGTAATAATGGATGTCTACAACAATTGGCAACGAGTTCAGCGATGGAGCAAGAGTTACGGCGTATGCTTCGCAGTGGAAAAGTATCTTCTATTTATCCTGATTCGAGTTACGATTTGCAATTAATTAAATCAGCCGATATTGGTAAAGGAGCTGATGAAGGAGATCAGCTGTGTATGGAAGTGGTGGAGAAAGCGGCAACTTATTTGGGAATTGCGATGGCTAATTTAATCAATATTGTCAATCCTGAAACCATTATATTGGGTGGTACTGTACCAATGGAATCGGAATATTATATAAAAGTGGCAACGGACGTTATGCATCGTAGAGCACTAAGCCCTTTGAACAGTAATGTGCAAGTGTTAAGAGCTTCTCAAAACGATCTAGGCGGAGCACTTGGAGCTGCCAACTTTGCACTAGACCAGCATGTAGGAACGATTAGTTTTTAGCGGAGCTACTCCATATAAAACAGTTGATGCTTGTTGCGATATTCGCTAGGAGTAAAAGTCGTATGACGTTTAAGTAAACGTGCAAAATAGTTCATATCAAAAAAACCACATTGCTCGGCTACTTTGGCTAGAGGTAGTTTGGAATGGGCAAGTAGCCGTTTGGCACGATCAATTTGTAAATGGTGTCGATATTGAATCGGACTCATCCCACAATATTCTTTTAAACAACGTGCTAAATAATCAAAATGATAGTTTAATTCATGCTCCATTCGTTTCGAGTCAAAAGGAAGTGCTAATTTCTCTGCCAAAAAATCTGCCACTTGTTATCCAATTTCATATGCTCTAGCGTTAGCACTATTTTTAATCATCCCATTCTGGATTTGCATAAGTAATTGTCCAAAGAGAAGCTGTAGTTCATACACCCCAATGGTGTTAGCACGCTGTGCAGTTGGATCATTTCTTCTAATATTGGTACAAGTATTCGTACGTCTACATTCGAAAACTTTGGAATTTCTACTGTAGCTGGATGTGAAATAGTATCTTGATCGGTTGTTGGCAATAGTGGTTGAGGTGCTTTACTTTTTTGTTTGAGTTGACTGTTATTAATATAGTGAAAATGAATCCAATATACTTCTGTTTCGGAATCGGTAGGATGGTATCCACGATGTTTTTTTCCAGGTTCGAGCAGTAACATCATGCCTTGTTTTAAGTTGTATTTCTGTCCACCTTCTTCCATATATAGCGTACCTTTCGTGCAGATAATCAAGTCATATACGTCGAATTGACGTTGTGCGTGTATAACACCTGCTTGCCAAAGGGTATGACCGACAGTAGTAAGCATAGGAAATGGTGGAATAGTAAGTTCTACGACAAGCATCTTATCACCTTCTTCATTAGATGTAGATATTGTATGATATAATGTCGATTTTGTCTGCTGTTTTCTTGATTTATTTCGTATATATTAGTAGACATCATATGGTACTAAGCACTGCTTGGTAAAACAAGGAGGATGTATAGTTGTGGTTCATGAGCAGTTAATAGAAAACCAAAAACGGTTTGTTAATGAGCGATTCGTTATGTTTATTCATTTTAATAGTGCTACATTTCAGTTTGCTGAGACAGAGATTCATTTGAAGAAATAGACACTTGGGTAAAAGGATTTCAGCCTAATTGTTTATTAATGAATATTAGTGGTGAACCGACATTGGATCATACGGACATCGTATTTTATGAAAATGCTGCTGGACAAGACTTTGACGCAACGTTTGCAGGACCAGGAGCAAGTTGTAACATATTAACAGAAACTTGGTTTTGGAGAAAAGCGGATAGTACGATGGAGTTAAAATCGGTGGACTGGGCATTGCAAAAAGTAGAGGAGGCTAATCACCACAACGTTACTTTTCTGTTAAATGCTGCCCCTAATCAGTTGGGATTAATAGATGAAAATATAGTAAAACAGTTTAAAGCGGTAGGCGAACGTTACAATAAGCCAGCTAAACTAGAGGAAGTACCAGAAAATTGGTTGCATCGATTGAAATAATCAGATTTTTTTAAATTTTGAAACTTTATAAGTAGAAAACCGTCTGTCTAAAAAAGGGAGGCGGTTTACTCCAACAGGATGGCTAATATGATATATAGTATATTTGTTACCTAATTACAATAAAAAACAAACTGCTTTGGCACTTGCTCCAAAACAGTTTGTTATATAGGTTTATTTCGTGAATATTTTAATTATTTTTCTAATTTCAATTGTTGCTCTCGAATAATGAAGTTAATGAAATCAATAATCAGACGAGCGGCAATTTGCGAAGTTACTCCTGTTGGGTCGTAAAGTGGGTTTACTTCTACGAGGTCAAACCCGATGACTTCCCCTTTTTTGGCAACTGCTTCAAGAATGTCACTTACTTCGTCATAGAAAAATCCACCTGGTGATGGAGAACCAGCTCCTGGAGCGATGGATGCATCCAAACCATCAATATCGAGTGTAACATAATATTTTCCACCGTCTGGCATATCTTTTAATGCTTCCTCGATACCCATTTTGCGAATTTGTCTTGGGGATAGGATGGTTGAACCATAAGCACGTGCGTCATCGAAGTCATCTTTTTGACTACTGCCTACACCTCTAATGCCAAGCTGCGCCATTTTGTTAATATGGTCCATCTCGGACATTCTACGCATCGGATTACTTAGTGTGAACCGTTGTCCAGATGCATCTTTTAACCAATCTAAGTGAGCATCAATTTGTACGACATTGATCGGTTCATTGTATTCTGCTAAAGCAAAAGCTGCTGGGTTAGTAACCGAATGGTCGCCACCAAGTACGATAGGAATAGCACCTTTGGCAATTATTTTGCGGATTGCTTCTTCTGCGTTCTCGTGACTTTGTTCCACATCACCGTTGATAATGGATACATCACCACAATCTACAATTTTATAGCCATCGTTATTATAAACAATATCCCGTTCGTGATCGTATCCAGAGCCGAAGGCGTATAGTGACGATTGCTCACGAATAGAACGTGGACCCATGCGTGCGCCAGAACGCCAAGCTGTTGTCATATCATTAGGTACACCGATAATTGCAAAGTCGGCATCTAGCTCATCTAGATTGTTACAAATTGGATATTTGCGAAAGGACGTAATGCCAGTGAAAGGCATGTCCAGTTTTACTCGTGTGTAGTCTGGTTTTCTTGCATATTTACTCATCTTAATCCCTCATTTTCGATAGTAGTATTTGTTAGTAGTACTTTTTGTGGGTGAGCATACTATTTTTTAAGTTGCCCTTTGTTAATAAACTGACGATAGAACATACCTGCCATTAGTATTAATCCAATATATCCAACGATCGGATAGACAAGATCTATAATTTTTCCGAAAGGAAGTAGACCACCGAAAAAGCCGAGTATCGTTAATGCGATGGTGATGATCCGATATTTTTTAGGATCTCCTTTGGAAAATTGTGTAGAAACAGTCCATAGCATACCGACAGCTGTTGTGTAGATAGCAATTAGTAATATCATCGTAAAGATAAATGCTAAGACAGGACTAATTTGTTGTGCCAAAAATAATGTTGGAATTTCTTTTGTATGCAATTGCTCTACATTAGATAGCAATCCTACATAAATAGCGAATACGCCAATTAACATTATTAATCCGCCTAAGCTTCCACCGATAATGACATTTTTTCTGCTTTTTTCCCCTTTGCCCAGATTGGTTAGAAAAGGAACAGCAATTAACAATACGAAAGAAGAATAAACAAATCCGGCTTGCCACCAATGCGTCGTTGCAGTAGACAATTGAAGTTGTTCTACAATCGCACCTGCTTGTTCAAAACCACTGGCATCAAAATTTCCAGCGCCTACAATAACAGCAATGATGATAATGATCGGACCTGCAATACCTAGTACTTTGATCATTGTTTCTAATCGGAGCAAAGCAGTGATTAGTACGACAATTGCCATCAATGCTCGTCCAGCTACGTCGCCAACTTCAAAGTGTTCTGAAACTGTAGCACCAGCACCTGAAATCATAACAACGAATACGATGAGCATGAACAACTGGGAAAACCAGTAAAAGAATGGACCTAAATACTTGCCACAAAAATAATTAAAAACTTCTTGGGAATCACGTGCTTTTAGCCGTAATCCTACATCCATTGCATAAGCACCAAACCACATATGCAACACAGCAGCGATGAGGATAGCAGCTATTCCCCAATAACCAAACGATACGAAAAATTGCATAATTTCTTGTCCTGTTGCTGTTCCAGCGCCGAGAATAAAGGATACAAAGGCGCCGGCTAATATAAAGATTTTAAAAAGGTTATTCATAAATATTCTCCATCCTTTCTTCCTATTTAGTAGCATCCATAATTATTAGTATTCCATCATACTAATAATGTTAGTATAAAAAGATGAAGGAAGACATATCAAATTGAATGTAATACAACGTAATTGTTGTCTAACTGAAGGAAATATGTCATATTTATATTACTTTTGAAATATGGAGGTAATTATGGACCCGATTGATGTGCAATTGTTAACTTTGTTACAGGAAGATGGTCGGATGTCGATTAGTGAACTATCTCAACAGCTCTCCCTTAGTCGTCCGAGTGTAGCGGAGCGGTTGAAGAGGTTGCAGGAAAAAGAAATTATCGATGGTTTTTATGCTAGAGTCACTCCAGCAGCTGTCGGTAGAAAATTAATGGTGATGATCGAACTAAGTGATGTACGTGCGCCATTGCGTGAATTGGAACAATTTTTAGAGGCAGAACCGGTAGTGATAGAGTGTCATCGTGCTACGGGGCATGTACATTATTATATAAAAGCAGCATTGAATGATATGGATGGACTGACGTTTTTGATCGAAAGATTAATGCCATATGGTAATACGCGGACTTCTATTTTACTCAGTACACCGGTAGAAAAACGAGTGATGTTGCCGAGTGAATATTAAATAATAGGGGAGACCAGAGATCAGTTTTCACTGATTTTCTGGTCTCCCCTATTATGTTGCCTAATTAAACTTATAGCCCTCATAATCGATATAAGTAGGCGGATTATGAGGGCTCTTTTAATGATTTCTTATAGGTTATTGCTGTTGAATGTACTATTTTTATATTTGATGATTACTTGACATTATGTATTCTAGAAATTCAACAGTAATTTGAGAAACAGCATCCTCTTTAGGAAGTTTAATGTATTTACTTATTTCTTGTATATCTTTTTCGTATATTTTAATTAGTTGCAACATGGAATCTTTGTCATTACTTTGGGCATTTTCTATTAATTCTAAGAGTTCTTTGTCTGAGATAGTTTTTTTAGGGTTGTTCTTTTCAATTTGTTCACCGCCTGTCGACTAATATTTAACTCTTTGGTAATAGAAGACTCTGTGTGACCTAATAAATAAATTCTTTTAACAATGATTATTCCTATATTCTTTGGATGTTTCTCTACTAACTGATCTATTAAAACTTTATTGTCTACATATGTGGTGAAACATTAATTTGTAGGTTTTATTATATTAAAAAACTCTTCTTTTTTTGAGGACCTTAGTTCCATATTGAATTCTCCAATTAACACAAAATATTTCTTTTCTAGTTTTTTTGTATAGCGATTGTTCTTTCTCCATAACCTCACTCCCTTATATCAGTTATAAATATAGGTAAATATAAATATATTTTACAACCAAACGACAAAAAACATGAACATTAGTTCTTTATGTCGTTTGGTTGTTTTATATAGTACAAAATAACCTAATATATACCAAAATTAGATAGGAGGCGAGCTATTATGAGTATTGATTCAATTATATCATTATTAACAAATGTTGGATTTCCAGTTACTTTGAGTTTTGTGTTAATTAGATATGTACTGCAAACCATGGGAGAAAAATTAGATAAGTTGGATGTATCGTTACAGGAATTGACAAAGGCGATTAATGAAAATAAAAAATCACCTATGAATTAGAAGAAGATATGCTGATTTTCATAAAAGTTTAGCTGGCAGGTTGTAATTGATACCTTGAAGTCTCCTTATATAGTGAAGGCAATGAACACTCCAACCCCGGGAATGGAAGCGATCATTACTTGAAAAAAATTATTTAGATATAGGAGATGTTAAGAATGAGTACAGCTTATGTAAAACAATGGCCAAATGGTGGGAAAACAGTAAGAACTATTACGGTAGATGCTGCTGCTATAAAGGTTGAGCATGTAGGTAACAAAACTGTTATGGCTTCCGGTAAATATGGGGTTAATGGTACGTTCTTCGCTGGATCGAATCTAACCGGTATTGCTATACAAGATGGATATGGGGTTAATACTGCGGGTGCTGATAAATATGCTAAAGGAGAAGCAAATTCACCAATTAGCGCAAGTGTAGCTGCACCTTGCGGGGGAAAGGTCAATAAACGAGGGACATTGTTTCATTTTAGTCCATTATTAAATGGTCAAATTCATACAGCGCAAAAGCCAGTAGTTGATTTTTCTGATTATTCCGGCGCAAACCGTAGCAATATTAAATGGGCAATTGGAGGGTATAGTTTGTTTCTTACTAATTCCTATTCCTCATCTGACGATTATTACAATGATATTCAAGCCGTTTCATGTGCCAATAATACGGAGAATGCCAGTCGTTTCAGTCCAAAATCACCAAACACAAGAACAGCAATTGGGTATCGTTATGATAGCACTCATGGTAGACAGATCGTTTTGGCTGTATTTAAAAGCGCAACGGCATGGGAAGTTCGCAACTTTATGAAAAATACGATGGATTGCTCTATTGGCGTAATGCTTGATGGTGGTGGTTCTAGCCAAATGCGGTGGAAACTCCCATCGGGAGCTAATGACGATTGGGATCCAAGTGATCAAAAAAGAACCATTCAAACAATGGTGACTGTTACTGCTGACAAATGGCTATAATTTGATAACCCCCTTATAGGGACTTGGTGTTAACCAACTCTCTGTAAGGGGGTTCAGCATCTACATATATGGACGAATGTCTTTTATTCTAACCGATGAATTCTTCTTTATAAAAACATCTAGCACCGGGGCTTCAAATTCAAGTAGAACATAAGGTTGCCGTCCATACATTTCTTCATCTAAAAAACTGTCTGCATAATTGACAACGACCATTTGATTGGCAGCTCGAATATTTAGTAATTCAATAGATGCTTTGGGTTCAGCTACAAGTAAAATATAGGTTTTATCTTCATCCATGTTTGCATTGCCAGAAATGAAAACTTCTTCAGCTCCATGCGTGCTATTTAGATAGGCTTGCGCCCATTCCTTTACTTTTGGAGCTGCATTATCCAAAGTAATGATGTTATAAGCTATATTTTGGCTCTCCGTCCCGATGTTGGATTCACTTACTATTCCATAATTTGTAGCTGTCCAAATTCCATCGTAATTATGTCTTTTGACCAAATTAATGAGATATATCGTACCTGTAGTACTTCCTACAACTATACTTCTTGGATTATAAGTATCAGGCAATGAAAACATAAATGCGACATCTATCAATAGCTTTTCATTTGCAAAATTACGAGTAACTTCTTCCAAATCTTTCCGCCAATCTTCTTTTCTCATGTTGTTAAGCTGTTCATCCGAGTAATCAGGACCTGTAAATCTCGTGACTCGACGGGCTAGTTCAGCTAATTCGTCGTAATTCACAAAATCAGTTTGTTGCACTTGCTTGTCTGGACTTTCATTTTTTGTTACGGATGATGAAGCAGAATCAGAATTTTTGGTAACAGAAGGGGATTGGGTGGTACAGCCTGTGGTTAAGCTAANGGGATTGGGTGGTACAGCCTGTGGTTAAGCTAAAAACCAATATTATGCTAAAAAATAATCTCATCTCAATATATACCTCCTTGTTTTAGTTTCCTCATAGACGAGAACTGATCACCACTTAGCTAAACCTATCGGTTTTACCTAAATACAACTGGACATGTATTCACCTCGGGCAGCATATCATGCGGTTCATAAATTCCGCTAAGCCTTTTTAGAAAGAATTTTTAAGATAGTTTTCAAGTTAATAAGATGCCAGTAAAAGTATCTAAGAAATAGATTTCGAAAAAATAAAAGTAGTAAGGTTGTAATTTTTGGTCTTAGTACTCCTTATTAAGTATAAGAGTCTTCTGGCCAGAAAATCTTAACATTTTAAAGATTGGTGGTATTTATATGAATTTATTTTAGGTTTGAGACATAATTACCCAATGTCTCATTATAGGCTATCATGTCTTCTATGTTACGAAGAGTTAGGGAGATTTTAGCACCTTCTTGGGAATCTGGTACATAATAAACTCGGCTCAAAGGATAAGCCATAGTTTCTATAAAATTGAGAAGTTTTGCATAGTCTTGGGCGTAATTTAATGTCCAATTCAAAGGGTCAGTATCTCGCTGCTGTTTTAGGTAATCTACAATTTGTAACATGTTTTCCACAGCCGGAACCAACAAAGGCTCGTTAGGACTTAGAGCAAAGTCCAGTGTTTCTGCATAGGCACGACTAGCCAATAACGTATCATGTACTTGATCCAAATTCTAATCGGAAAGGGTTTTATTCTCCACTATAATTTCAAGTCAGATCGGAATTTATACATGGTATGACCAACTGTTCCTTTGAAATGAGACTCTACACTACTGTTTTTACCAATCTGCATGACGGAAAAAGTGATAGCGGAGACTACAAAGAGAAAAATAAAACCAACTAATAATTTTTGTTTAAACATTGAATTCTCCTCACATATTTATAGCCTCTCGGCATTCGCCGAGGCAGATGCTACAAGATTTTTCTTGCACCATCCAAATATTCCTTCTTACTTGGTAATGACTGGTCGTTCATCCCTATAATACCACAAACATCACCTTAAATGGTATTTATAATATGCTGGAAATTCTCGCATTATCAAATAAATATCTCTAACCTCAAAGAATTTTGCATGAGCTGAATACACTTCCTTCATATTCATTATTTAAACGCTAATTTGGTCCAAGACACATGGAAATATTGAGAAATCACCATAACAGAGCTCAAGTCTTATTCATCCATAATATTACTTGTATTTTGGGCAGTCATATAAGAGTATACCTTTCTCTACTAAATAAGATTTCATAACCTTTGCCTCAGTGAACTACTTATATGCTCTAAATAAAAAGAATTATTAGAAGCTTTTCCTGTGGCTATGAAACAAAAAAGGATCGTTTTAATCGATGCTAATTTATTTGATATGATGTTTGAAAAATCGAAAAAATTAAAAGAGAGTATTGTAACAGAACTATTCGCTTCAAGTGCGGTGGCTGCGAGTCTGGAGATGTTAGAGGATAACAATGAATAGTTGAGATTCTTGAACAGCGCCCTTGCGGCATTTAAAATTTTACAGAAGCATTACCTAGAATAAAAGCCATCCTAAACGGGTGGCTTTTTACGTTTTCGAAGTAAAATGAAAGACCTCATGATCCGTCTAATTACTCGGATTATGAGGTCTTTTTTAGTGATTTATTTGATGAATTTCTAATTTTCAAGTTTGATGTTATTTGACATTATGTATTCTAGAAATTCAACCGTAATTTGAGAAACAGCATCTTCATTAGGTAGTTTAATATATTTACTAACTTCTTTAATATCTTGATCATATATTTCAATTAATTTTAACATAGCGTTTTGATCTTTGTTTTGAGATTTTTGAATCAAATTCATCAGTTCACTATCTGATATAGTTTTTTTAGAGTTGTTCTTTTCCATTTGTTCACCGCCTGCTGACTAATATTTAACTCTCTGGCTATGGAAGACTCTGTATGCCCTAATAAATAAATTCTTTTTATAATGGTAATTCCTATATTCGTCGGAAGTTTATTAACTAATTGATCAATGAGAATTTTATTATCTACATCCGTAGTAAACAGTGGTTTGCTGGTTCTATTGTGTTAAAGAACACTTCTCTCTTTTTCAGTACTTTAGCTCGATATTGAATTCTCCATGCAATACGAAATATTTCTTGTTTAATTATTTCATATAGTGACAATTTTCTTTCCATAAAAACAACTCTCCTTTCCATCAGTTATAAATATAGGTAAATATAAATATATTTTACAACCAAACGACAAAAAAACATGAAGATTAGTTCTTTTTGTCGTTTGGTTGTTTTATATAGTACAAAATAACCTAATATATACCAAAATTAGATAGGAGGCGAGCTATTATGAGTATTGATTCAATTATTTCATTATTAACAAATGTTGGATTTCCAGTTACTTTGAGTTTTGTGTTAATTAGATATGTACTGCAAACCATGGGAGAAAAATTAGATAAGTTGGATGTATCGTTACAGGAATTGACAAAGGCTATTAATGAAAATAAAAACACACCCAAGAATTAGAAGAAGAGACGTGGATTTCAAAAAAAGTTTAGCTGGCCGGTTGTAATTGATAGCTTAAAGTCTCCTTATATAGTGAAGGCAATGAAAACTCCAAACTCGAGAATGGAAGCGATCATTACTTGAAAAAAAATTATTCAGTTGAAGGAGATGTTAAGAATGAGTACAGCTTATGTAAAACAATGGCCAAATGGTGGGAAAACAGTAAGAACTATTACGGTAGATGCTGCTGCTATAAAGGTTGAGCATGTAGGTAACACATCTGTTATGGATTCCGGTAAATATGGGGTTAATGGTACGTTCTTCGCTGGATCGAATCTAACCGGTATTGCTATGCAAGATGGATATGGGGTTAATACTGCAGGCGCTAATAAATATGCGAAAGGAGAAGCAACTGCAGCTATTGGCCCAACTGTAGCTGCACCTTGCGGGGGAAAGGTCAATAAACGAGGGACATTGTTTCATTTCAGTCCATTATTAAATGGTCAAATTCATACAGCGCAAAAGCCAGTAGTTGATTTTTCTAATTATTCTGGCGCAACCCGTAGCAATATTAAATGGGCAATTGGAGGGTATAGTTTGTTTCTTACTAATTCCTATTCCTCATCTGATGATTATTACAATGATATTCAAGCCGTTTCATGTGCCAATAATACGGAGAATGCCAGTCGTTTCACTCCAAAATCACCAAACAAAAGAACAGCAATAGGGTATCGTTATGATAGCACTCATGGTAGACAGATCGTTTTGGCTGTATTTAAAAGCGCAACGGCATGGGAAGTTCGCAACTTTATGAAAGATATGATGGATTGCTCTATTGGGGTAATGCTTGATGGTGGTGGTTCTAGCCAAATGCGGTGGAAAACCCCATCGGGAGTTGATGACAAATGGGATGCAGGTGATCAAAACAGAAAAATTCAAACAATGGTGACTGTTACTGCTGACAAATGGCTATAATTTGAGAACCCCCTTATAGGGACTTGGTGTTAACCAACTCTCTGTAAGGGGGTTCAGCATCTACATATATGGACGAATGTCTTTTATTCTAACCGATGAATGCTTCCTTATAAAAACATCTAGCACCGGGGCTTCAAATTCAAGTAGAACATATGGTTGCCGTCCATACATTTCTTCATCTATAAAACTGTCTGCATAATTGACAACGACCATTTGATCGGCAGCTCGAATATTTAGTAATTCAATAGATGCTTCTGGTTCAGCTACAAGTAAAATATAGGTTTTATCTTCATCCATGTTTGCATTGCCAGAAATGAAAACTTCTTCAGCTCCATGCGTGCTATTTAGATAGGCTTGCGCCCATTCCTTTACTTTTGGAGCTGCAATATCCAAAGTAATGATGTTATAATCTATATTTTGGCTCTCGGTCCCGATGTTGGATTCACTTACTATTCCATAATAATTAGCTGTCCAAATTCCATCGTAATTATGTCTTTTGACAACATTAATGCGATATATCGTACCTGCAGTACTTCCTACAACTACAATTCTTGGATTATAATTACCAGGCAATGAAAACATAAATGCGACATCAATCAATAGCTCTTCATTTGCAAAATTACGAACAACTTCTTCTAAATCTTTCCGCCAATCTTCTTTTCTCATGTTGTTAAGCTGTTCATCCGAGTAATCAGGACCTGTAAATCTCGTGACTCGAAGGGCTAGTTCAGCTAATTCGTCGTAATTCACAAAATCAGTTTGTTGCACTTGCTTGTCTGGACTTTCATTTTTTGTTACGGATGATGAAGCAGAATCAGAATTTTTGGTAACAGAAGGGGATTGGGTGGTACAGCCTGTGGTTAAGCTAACCACCAATAATATGCTAAAAAATAATCTCATTTCAATACATACCTCCTTGTTTTAGCTTCTCCCTATAGACTTAAATAATACCAATAGGTTGCTCGGTCGAATTGCGATTGCCTTTTAGATAGACGCAGTTTGACTGTAAAATATGACATATACAGGTAATATACGCTATAGACGCATTGGGGAAAAAAATGTTGCATGTCAAATGTAAATATCGTGTGATTAGCAAACTAAGGATTGTTTATCCTGCTACTAATAAATGTTTAGAGAATCAAAAAAATTTATAGTTAGTGGGTTGTAAACATGTTTGTATATTTACCTTTATTAGTAGAGGAATAACACACTGTTAAAGTCTGGCCAACTTTAAAACTAGTGCTTGTTAATTCTGAAAATACTAAGGAGGTTTTTCAATGGCAAATGTTGTTGAAGTACGATTAGCTGCATTTATTCCGCAATCTTGGGTAACTATGTATAGTACATCAAAGGTTCTTGTGCAATTTAATGGTAATAATAGAGAGTTTACCTATTTTACTGTTGATCAACCTGAACTTTCTAAAATGGTTCAACACGTAGCAGTTAATTTCAATAAAAAAGAAATTAAGCATTTTAAATCTATAGGATCAACGATCGAAAGAACAGTTGATAAGGTAACTGGAGAGGTATTACGAGAATTTACTGATACTGCATCTGATGCAGGATTAGTTATCTCTAATCAAAGTATTTCTAACACATCAGCTTCGTTTAAGTTACGAGGTTCGGCCGGTAATCCTTTGCTATCTTTCGCCGATCCTATCGATTGGGAATATACTGTAACGGTTACTAATCAAGGTAAAGTTACTGTTGTAGGAAAACATGATGGATTTCCTGCGCACGAGATTTGGAAAAGAGTAGATAACGGCACGCCAGTTAATATTTATAAACATGATCCACGTGTAACAGGTGATACTCCACTTGCTTTGCAAGGAAACATGGAAATATCGGTTAACAAATCCGTTTAATTAAAGAGTATTTATTATACAAATAATTGGTTGGTTTGAGTTCGGTATTGTAGTGGACTTAAACCAGCCAATTTTACTTTTAGCCTTTTTTTTGGGTAAAATATACAAACATTGCAAAACAACCATTTTGTAAAATATGAATAAATTATTAATTTCATGATTTTCTTTATTAATGTTAACTATAATTTTGTTTAATTACAATTATAAGTATAAATATTGTAACAACTGTCATAGAAAGAAAAATAAATGGTTTAATATTGTGTTTTTTTTGAGCTACCCAAGTACCATAAGACGCCATGAAAGATATACTGGTGAAAGACAAGATTAATAATAATCCTTCTGAACGAAATATAGTATGAAACTTAGTAATATCAAAAAAACCAGTTAAAAAAGGTACTATAAAAATTGATCCAATTCCAATAAGTATGAAAAGTAAGGATTGTAACCAAAAGTAATATTTATTTATAGAACGAAGGAAGATTACACTCAAAAAGTACCACACAAAAGTAGATAAAAATGGAAAAGTAGTTCGGTAAATTAGTGCATTTAAATTATGGACCTCTTCTCCATAAAAGCCCCAAAGAGATATTGCATAAACAAGAGGTCCTAATAGAGAACTGCTAATAAATATCCAAATATAAAATAAAATTAATCTCATTAGCAAACAACCTCCTTTAATGTAGAAAAAGTAAGTATTTACATATAGTATATATTAACAATTATTTAATATATACTAATATGAGAAAAATATCACAAAAACAACAATTGGATGCAAAGTATCCTCTGCCAAAATATACGTTACAAAGTTTACGGGAGAAGCTATATTTAGAATGGACATATAATTCCAATGCAATTGAAGGAAATACATTAACTATTAATGAAACGAAAGTAGTATTAGAAGGAATTACAGTTGGTGGAAAGACGATGCGCGAGCATTTGGAAGTTATTAATCATCGAGAGGCAATTACGTATGTAGAGGATATTGTACAAAAAGCGGAGCCTTTTTCAGAATGGCAAATTAAAAATCTACACCGATTAGTTTTAAAAGGAATTGAGGATGAGTATGCAGGTGTGTATCGAATCCAGCAAGTGTTTATTTCTGGTGCAGTTCATATACCGCCTGATCCATTGAGGATTCAAGAGCAGATGGATCAATTGATGCATTGGTATCACGGAGCAGCTCAAGCGTTTCATCCGATTGTAAGTGGTGCAATGTTACACGCTATATTTGTTGGTATTCACCCCTTTATCGATGGGAATGGTCGCACCTCGAGATTGCTGTTAAATCTTGAACTAATGAAATCGGGTTATCCACCTATTATTATTAAAGTAGACAACCGATTGGCATATTATAACGCGTTGGATAAAGCACATACGACAGAAGATACTCAAGATTTTATTGCGCTAGTTGCTGCGGAAGTTGAGTTATCACTTGATTTGTATTTAAGTGCAGTGTCTAACTTTACGCCGTAAATATGAGGTCGATTAGTATAATATAAATAGATGATTGGAACGGGAGAAAAAAATGTCAAATATAAGATTGTTTCATATGGCGGGTGAAGTGAAGGAGTTATCGGTTACTTCCGTTGCTTTGGAAAGAGATTTACAAGTATTAATAGAGAATAATATGCCCATTTTATTTGGAGTAACTTTGTTGAAAAGTGAATTTGTTACTACCAATCATGGAAGAATGGACAGTTTGGGAATAGATGAGAACTATTGCCCTGTAATATTTGAATATAAACGAACTAGTAATGAAAATGTCATTAATCAAGGATTGTTTTATTTAGATTGGTTACTAGATCATAAAGCAGATTTTGAATTGCTGGTGTTAAAGACGTTAGGGAAAACCTATGCTGACCAATTAGATTGGAGTATGCCCCGACTTATTTGTGTTGCCGGTGATTTTACAAAGTATGATATTCATGCTGTGAAACAAATAAATAGAAATATTGATCTTGTTCGCTATAAAAAGTTTGATTCAAATTTATTGATGTTAGAGCTTGTTAATTCTAATACTGCTAGAACTTTGAATATGACAAGTAACAACCAACTCAAGCTTTCATCCGACAAAACTTTTGAGGAGCAAATAAAGCTGACATCACCTTTGCTACGAGATTTATACGCTACTATTAGAGAATATATTTTGACCTTGGGCGATGATATTACAGAAAATCCTCTTAAATTATATACTGCGTTTAAAAAGATGAAGAACATAGTCTGCGTAGAAGTATATCAAAAACAAATATTGCTACATATGAGATTAGATCCAACTACTATAGAATTAGAAGAAGGATTTACTCGCGATATGCGAAATGTTGGACATTTCGGTACAGGTGATTTGCAAGTTATTATTAAAACAAAGGAAGATTTTGAAAAAGCACGTTACCTAATTGATAAAGCCTATGCAGTGAATTAATAAAACTACCATATGGAGCGACCGGAATAAGTAATGGTATAGTGGTCAGGGAAAAGGTGAGGGGAAGGATGACAAAAATGGCAATATATTATAAAATTCCCTCCAACCTATTTATACTTTCATTCACATATGAGAACAGAATCGATATTAATGACGATTGCAGTCTGAAGCGCTCGGTTATGCTGATATTTATACGTTTAGTAAATTATTTAAACGGTGCAAGGGTGTATCGCCTTCTAACACTCAGATGCATAAAATTATATCGTTACTTAAAATTACATATATTATGGTATATTGTTAGTCGGAGGTGTTATTGTGAACAATAAAAAATCAGTAATTTTTCTACTACTCATTTTCGTATTAATTACTTCGAATCTACCTAATTCTGCTTCAGCAGCATCGGCTTCTAGCATTGAAAAGGGTGGTATTATTATTAATTCACAAACGGAATCGATAGAACTACTTTTAGATATACCTGGTGCATATTTTATTGTTACTGATCATAATAACGATGAACTAATTCTATACGAAGGAAGCGAAACTAATATTATTATCGCTCATCTTGAGCCAG
The DNA here is from genome assembly GCF_042684845.1 of Paenibacillus yanchengensis. Taxonomy (NCBI): domain Bacteria; kingdom Bacillati; phylum Bacillota; class Bacilli; order Caryophanales; family Paenibacillaceae; genus Paenibacillus; species Paenibacillus yanchengensis. The sequence goes on from NZ_JBHUMH010000013.1 coordinate 106,656, forward strand.
ATACCATGCAAAGATACAATCTATTTTCATACGACAAGAATAATAGTTTAATTGAAGTTTTTTATTTATCTACACATACGAAAAGTAAGCATGTCAATAATAGGTCTAAAACAGATACGTATGTTGATATGAATGCAATGGATCTAGTCGTATCAAAAAATCGAGTATCGCTTAGATGGGATGCTACTCCAAATGTTAGTCAATATAGTATTTATAAAAATAGCAAGCTAGTTGTAACAACAAAAGATACTCAATATGTAGATACGAGTGATATGATGGAAGATAACATTACATATGAAGTTGCATTTGAAGTACCATTTACAGATGCGGAGAAGGCGGAGTTAAAGTCGCATTATGAGAAAAGTATAGGAAAAATTAGTGATGCTGAACTGAATGAGATTTCTAATAAGCCTTATAGCATCATTAGAATAGTGGATACATCATCGATTGAGAAGGAACTAGATCGGATTCCCAACGAACATTTAAAGGAAAGGACATTTAAGCAGTTTATAAAGAAGTTTTTGTGGATGCTCCTTGCTTAGTTTATATAATAGTTTAAAAAGAGTTGCTTGAAAAACAGTGTTCACTGAAGTTGGCGACTCTTTTTTGTGTGTAATAAGCGATAAGATAATTTATCTTGTACAGATGAAGCGTGGTCGTTCTATATGTGAACAGAAAGCTGGAAGGCAAATTGGATTATGATGGAAAGTTTAATGACTAGACCCCAGTGATCTTAGGATAGGAGCTGGAAGTAGTAATGAAACAGTGGAAATTAATTATAGGATCGATGTTTAGCGTTGTTGTTTTGGGAATACTCGGTATATTTATTCATCAACTAAGTAGTTTTACTATTGAGGAAAGCGCCTTGAAAAAACATATAACTGAACAAATAAATAGGGGATCGAATGCGAAAATTAATATAGAAATTGAGGAAGTTAAGGATATCGGAAATTTTAAAACATTGTTACTTTCAATAGACGAGGGAGATAAGTCTAACGTTAATGAAAAAATAGGATTTGCGTTCTATGAAAAAAATAGGTTAAACAAGTATCGTTTTGATGGTTTAGGATGGGGTACAAACTCGTTCGATAGTTATTTATTTAAGGCATTTGTGGGGAAAAAGAAAGAAAAACTTCTCGTTGTGTTCGGTAAAAAACCTTCAGCAACAAAAGAATTTGAACGATTCACAGTTGAATTCGAAGACGAGGTATTTGTTGCGAACCTTTCTAAGGCAGAATATTTTCTAGAAGTATTTCCTGTCAGTAGTAACAGTACAGATGCTAGTCGGCTGACCAATATTAGCTTTGGGACCAATGACTACTATAGTGAATCTTTCCCTCTCATCATAACCTCCAAAATTAAGTGATGGAGGTATTACGAGTCAAAATTCAACTAAATTGTTTAACAACTATGGGTAATTATTAATTATAGGTTTTAAATACTATTCATCTAAATAACTTACCTAAAAACAAATATTGTTCTAATTTAACTTTGAGTAAAAGATAAAGTGCAAATTTATTACAATAATACCCATATATAGTGCTACATCCCTTTGTTTCTTATGTGATAAGTTTTTTATATGTAGTTATTTGTATGATAGGGGGATATAGAGATGTATAGGAAAATGTTAACGGTACTGTTGGCAACGATCTTGCTTTTGACAGCGTGTTCAGGTGGGGGAAGTAAGCAGAAAGATGGAGAAACATCAGGAAACAATGCGGGGAAAGAGAAAGAAATAACGATTTGGGCATGGGATAAAAAGTTCGGAATTGCAGCGATGGAGCTAGCGATAGAAAAGTATACGAAAGAACATCCTGACGTTAAAATAAATATTGTAGAATATGCACAAGAAGATGTTGTACAAAAGTTGAATATTGCGTTTAGTTCAAAAAAAGAATCGTTGCTGCCGACGATTATATTGATGGAAGATTATCGAGCGCAAAGCTTTTTGCAAACGTATAATGAGTTTTTCTATGATTTATCGGATCATGTAAAAGGTGAAGATTTTGCTCCATATAAGCTAGGGCCTACTAATTACGATGGGAAACAATATGGCGTACCGTTTGATTCTGGAGTTGCTGGATTTTACGTACGTACCGACTATTTGGAGCAAGCAGGATATACCCTTAATGATTTGCAAAATATAGATTGGCAACAATTTATTGAAATCGGTAAAGCAGTGAAAGAAAAAACTGGTAAAGAAATGATTACACAAGATTATAATGACTTAGCATTTATTCGGATGATGATTCAATCGGCTGGAGTTTGGTATATGGAAGAAGATGGTGAAACACCGTATTTACAGGATAACGAAGTGTTAAAAGAAGCTTTAATGACGTACAAAGAAATTATGAATGCTGGAATAGTAAAATTAGTATCGGATTGGGCTACTTATTTGGCTGGATTTAATAATGGGGATGTTGCCGCAGTGATATCTGGTAACTGGATGGTACCATCTATTAAAAATCAATCTGATCAAGCAGGAAAATGGGGCTTAGCGCCAATACCAAAACTACGAAATGTAGAGAATTCGGTAAATGCATCTAATCTTGGTGGTAGCTCGTGGTATGTATTAAATGTAGATGGTAAAGAAATTGCTGCTGACTTTTTAGGCAAAACGCTTGGTTCTGATGTGGAGCTATATGAGGATATTGTAGAGCAAGTAGGGGTAGTTGCTACGTACACACCAGTAATGAAAAGTGATGCATTTAGTGTAGCGGATGAATATTTTGCAGGGCAAAAATTGCTGGAAAGTTATGGAGAGTGGATGGAGTTAATTCCAAACGTTAATTACGGTAAACATACTTACTTTATTGAAGACATATTAAAAGTAGAAATTCAAAATTATTTAGGTGGTAAGTCTGTAGAAGATACGTTGAAGGATGCACAAGCACTTGCGGAATCACAACTTAATAAATAAGAAGAAATAGTTAAAACATAATAAAATATTGTAGAGCCGGTGATAACATAGTTATCCCGGTTTTTTTGCATGATAGACTGTGGGAATGGTTAACATAAAGAGTAGCTTTAAAAAATTTGAATAATGATCTGAAGACTTATAGAATATATAGTGTAACAAATATCACTTAGGAGATGGAAATCATGAAAGCATTGCGTTGGTATAATCAAAAAGATTTACGTTTAGACATTATAGAGGAGCCAGTTGCTAAACCGGGGCATGTAAAATTAAAAATTGCATGGTGCGGGCTTTGTGGAAGCGACTTACATGAATATACAGCAGGACCAATTTTTATCCCGACAGAAACTGCACACCCGTTGACAGGGGACAAAGCTCCGATCGTAATGGGGCATGAGTTTTCTGGGCAAGTGGTTGAAGTTGGTGAAGGCGTTACGAAAGTTAAAGTAGGTGATCGAGTAGCGGTCGAGCCGATTTATTCCTGTGGTCAATGTGCTGCTTGTAAAGTAGGAAAATATAATCTATGTGAAAAAATGGGCTTTTATGGGCTAGCTGGTGGTGGCGGTGGTTTTGCGGAGTACGCTGCTGTGCCGGAACATATGCTACACGTTTTGCCAGACGGAGTATCAGATGAACAAGGCGCATTAGTCGAGCCTGCTGCGGTAGCATTACATGCGGTAAAACAAAGTAAGTTTCAAGTTGGTGATAAAGTAGCGGTATTCGGAACAGGTCCAATTGGATTACTTGTTGTTGAAGCATTGAAAGCCGCTGGTGCAACGGATATATATGCAGTGGAATTATCGGCAGAGCGCAGAGCAAAAGCAGCAGAACTTGGAGCTATAGCGATAGATCCAGCGAAAGGTGACGTTGTGGAACAAATCCAAAACCTCACTGATGGTGGAGTAGATGTCGCTTATGAAGTAACGGGTGTTCCTGTCGTATTAACACAATGTATCGCATCCACTAAATTTAACGGTGAAACGATGATTGTTAGTATTTTTGAAAAAGAAGCTTCCATTCATCCACAAAGTTTGGTGCTAAAAGAACGGACGATGACAGGCATTATCGGCTACAGAGATGTGTTTCCGGCAGTCATAAGTTTGATGGCAAGAGGATATTTTCCAGCAGACAAATTAGTAACGAAACGAATTAAATTGGATGATGTGATGGAAGAAGGATTCGAAGGGCTGCTTCGCGAACGTAATCATATCAAAATATTGGTGAAAGCAGAATAAAGTTAGGAGGGGCTGTCTAATCAGTCCTAAACGAAAAGAAGCTGGATGGAAAGATGTGTTTTTATTCCATCCAGTGTAATCGTGTGAATATGTAGAGGTATACTTTATTTATTGTTTGATATAATCTTCAAAAATGCCCAATGTATACGTTTTTTCAAACAAAACCTACGTTGCTAGCCTCTTCGCATGACCTTTTATATGTTTTTTCAAACAAACCCTACGTTGCTAGCCTCTTCGCATGACCTTTTATACGTTTTTTCAAACAAACCCTACGTTACTAGCCCTTTCGCATGACCTTTTATACGTTTTTTCAAACAAACCCTACGTTACTAGCTAGTCGTTAGTTTTCTCTAATTTCTATTTTAGCTACCTTACTACAACCGACTAATATGAAAAGTAAAGCTACTATGCTATAAAGTATAAACCTTCTACGCACACATTGCCGCCTAATGAACTTGCTCTATTCCGTTTGTTATTACGAGTTCGCAACATCAGATCGATATTGTTTGGGCGTAATGCCGGTATGTTTTTTAAATACTTTAATGAAGTATGATTGGTCGTAAAAGTTAAGTCTTGTACTAATAGAGGAAATGGTGTCATTGGTTAATCGCAACAGTTTTTTTGCTTCTTCGATGCGCTGTTCTTGTATATAGTTCTTTAGTGTCATCCTCATCTGTTTTTTGAACAATGTTATTAAGTAGTTGCTGTTAAGCCCTGTAAGTTCGGCTAGTAGGTGTCGATGGGTCAAGGGGCAGTTACTGATGAGATGTTGGACGGTCTTATTGCACAATTAAATCAAAACTAATTCGGTCAGATGCTATACAGGGCTGATTGCTGTTTCGTACAGCAGTCAGTCCTTTTTGCTATGAAAAAGTCAAAATAGTACACATAGTTGGTCATAATCTATCCTATACGAAGCGGGCAAATGATCTAAGATAAGTAACAATAACACTTATATTAGAACATATGTCGAGGTGAATGGCAGTGAAGTTGGCAACGCAAGCCGAACAAACAACAACGAAGAAGTTTTGGAATCCCCGCAAAAAAGAAGCATTAGTAGGCTGGTTATTCCTCATGCCAGAAATAGTTGGAATGCTGTTATTGAACGTATTTGCACTTTTATTTTCATTGTATCTTAGTTTTTCTTCTTGGGATTTATTATCAGGAGTAGCTGGTATTAAATTTGAAGGTTTTACGAATTACGTGAAAATGTTTCAAGATCCAGCTGTATTGGCAGCATTAAAAAACAACCTTATATATACGGTGCTAACTGTTCCTATACCGATAGCGATTGCCATGGTATTGGCTGTTGTTATTCATAAGCAAGTGTTTTTTAAAGATTATTTTAAAGTGGCTTTTTTTATACCGTATATATCATCTATGATCGCAATTGCTGCTGTGTGGAGTGCATTGTTCCATCCGTCACTAGGACCGATTAATCAAATTTTAATGGATCTTGGTATTAACAATCCGCCCAAATGGTTGGTAGATCCGCAAACATCACTTATATCTATTGCCATTATTAGTGCATGGGCAGGGCTTGGGTATACGATTATTATATTTTTGGCTGGTTTGACGAACATCTCTGATGAGTTGTACGAAGCAGCGGAAATGGATGGCGCTACAAGTATTCAAAAGTTCTTTAAAATTACGCTACCTTTACTACGTCCAACTACTTTCTTCTTATTCGTTACGATGTTAATCGGTTCGTTCAAAGTGTTCGATATTATTGCCTTTTTAACAGAAGGTGGACCTAATAATTCATCTACCGTACTTGTATACCGCATCTATGAAGAAGGATTCATTAACTACAATATGGGTTATGCATCATCTATCTCGTGGTTATTGTTTGCAATTATCGGTATCGTAACGGCGTTAACTTGGAAAATGAATAATAAAGATGCTTTGTAGAAAGGAGGAAATAGTATGCAACTAGTGAAAAAGAATATGTCCAAAATTATATTAACCATTCTTATGGGTGCCGCATCGATCGTTTTTTTAATACCATTATTTTGGATGTTATCAGCAGCGTTTAAGTTTGAACGAGATGTGATGAGATTTCCGATAGATTGGATTCCAGATACGATTAATGTAGTGTATAATTTTAAAGCGGTATGGATGGGAAGAATACCATTCTATAATTTCTATTTAAATTCATTCAAAGTAGCGATTATTACTACTATTATTACACTGATCATTTCATCTATGGCAGCTTATGCATTAACTAAATTACGTTTTAAAGGTAGAAACTTGGTGTTTCTTGCACTTATTTCTTTTATGATTATACCGGATCAAGCGACGCTAATTCCTCGTTTTCTACTTATACGTTGGTTTGGTTTGTATGATACACATGCAGCAATAATAGTAATGAGTATGTTTTCGATATACTTCACCTTTTTATTAAGGCAGTTTATGGCTGGAGTTAGTGATGATTTTATGGAAGCGGCGAGAATTGATGGAGCGGGACAAATCAAAATTTTCTATTCGATTATGCTACCGCTTTGTAAACCTGTGCTGGCAACAGTGGCTATCATCAAATTTATTTGGACGTGGAATGATTATCAGAACCCGTTAATTTTCTTGCTCAACAAAGATTTATATACGATTCCGCTGGGAATGACACTTTTCCGAGACGATTACACGAATAATTACGCTATTATGATGATGGCAGCATTATCAGCAATTGTTCCGCTAATTATTATCTTTATTACACTTCAAAAGCAAGTAATTAATGGGATTGCCTTGGGTGGAGTAAAAGGGTAATTTTTTGTGAAAAGTCAAAATTGTATTCTTATCACCTCAAAATTATGCACGAAGCGATACAATGTAATAGCTATACTACAAGTGAAGTAACTATAATGATGACAGAATAGAGGGGAATAAAATGCAAGTGAACAAGAAACATAGATGGACGGTAATGCTAAGTGTCATGCTTGTACTCAGTTTACTATTAAGTGCTTGTGGTGGTGGCAACGGAGGCAAAGCAATAAGTAATAATGGTGGAAACGCAGCAGCTGGTGAAGGTAATACCAATAACGCTACGAATTCAGCTAAAAAAGAACCAGTAACCATTAAATATTATAACTGGGATAATGAAGCACAAGAAGTAGCTACTAAAGCAATGTTAGATCAGTTTATGGCAGAAAATGAAGATATCAAAGTAGAGCATGTTGTAATAGTGCCTGGTGATTCGTTAGAAATGTTGAAAAAATTAGACTTTTTAATTTCATCGGGGGAAGCAGTAGATGTTGTACAGATGCCTTCTTTCAACGCTGTATTAGAGCGTGCGACAAGAAATGCATTAGAGCCATTGAACCAATTTTATGAGCAAGAAAAAGTAGTGCCAGAAGATGAATACTATGTAAATCCAAAAGTGGACGGTAACTACTACGGTATGCAATATACGAAAAGCGTTAACTATGTGATGCTTAACAAAAATGCTTTGGAAGAAGCAAATTTAGAAATTCCGAAGTATGGTTGGACGTGGGATGATTATCGAGAGTATGCAAAGAAATTAACAAAAGGTGAAGGTGTAGATAAGCAATACGGAACTTATTTCCACACGTGGGAATTGTATATGAACGCACCAGCTCAAACGGTTATGAAAGATCCATTCTTGTATTCAGACGGTACTACTATTCTTGCCGATCCAACGTACAAATATTTCTTCCAACTGCGTAAAGATATGGAGGATGTAGATAAGTCAGCAAAACCTTACGCTGATGTATTAGCTGCAAAACTGAATTATCGTACGGAATTTTTCAACGGTGATGCAGCAATGATTTTGACAGGTAACTTTACGATTCCTGATCCAGGTAACCAAGAGCAGTATCCGCATGAATTTGTTACGGCATTCGCACCGGTTCCACTTCCGCCAAAGGGAGAAGAACCGAAAGAGTATGAAGACGGAAAATACTTTACAAGTGGAAATCAGTTAGCAATGGGTAAAACATCGAAGCATAAGGAAGCTTCTTACAAGTTGATGCGTTTTATGACAACAACAGATAGCGAACATCGTACTGAATTCTCTGGCTGGAAAAAAGCGAACAATGACGCTTTGTTAGATCGTTTGATTGCTGGTAATGAACAATACTATGATGTAGAATCATTACGTTATGCTGTTGGTAGCGAAGACATTCAATTTTTGGATGCTGCTGAAGTGATGACGACTGGTTCTGCGGAGTTAACGAAAATTATCGGTGATGGCTTTAGCAAATTTATGTTAAGCAACGAACCGATTGATGAAGTGCAACAATGGATGGTAGATCAAGCAACGAAAATTATTGCTGAAAAAGAATTAATTAAGTAATACAAGAGGAGCTTTGAATGGCTAATATTAGCTATTTCAAAGCTCCATTTGCCAATGTTACAATAATTAAGAGGACGCAGCAGACGAATACATAACGTAATAAAGAGCTGAAGTAAAGAGAGGCGAGCGGAAAGTGTCAAAATGGACGTATCATCGAAGAATCCAATTATCATTTTTCCTATTGATTTTTTTGCCTTTGCTTGCCGTTTCTTTCATATCTTATCGTTTTTTAAGTAATGAGATGGTGGAGAAGGTGAAACTAAGCAATGACAATGTTATAAATGTAATCAATGAAGAAATAGAACGAACGATAGATGATATTTCTTTTGCCTCTCATTTTCTGGTGAATGATATGAGTTTTAAACAACAGCTGGAACAATTTTCGAATGTAGAACGTTTGACTAGTTTTGAAACGTACCAAACATTTCGTGAAATTGAGGAAGGGCTATCTTTAATATCGTCCAAAACATTAAATAACAATATTCATATGTATTTGATTAATAATAAAAATTTTATCGTGTCAGCTAGCCCGTCTGCCCGATTGGAAGCGATTCAACAAAATAGCACGCAGCTATTGTCTGAAGTGAACAAAGGGCTTGCTGAAAACTTGCAGTGGCTAGGCATGGCGAATGATCCAAATACGGAAAGTAGTTACTACATTGCTAGAGCGATTTTTGATACGACAAATAAAGAAATAGTGTCCACTTTGCTTATTGGAATTTCCGAGTCTTATTTTGTAGGGTTATTCAAGTCGATAGAATTTGGTAACGTAGCATTGTTTGATGCCGAAGGAGAAGCGATTTTTAATAATAAGCAACTACATGTTGAGAAAGCGCTTGTAGATTCTAGCTTACGTTTGGAAAGTAAAATAGAAAAAACGAACTGGACGTTAGTTTATGAAACGACGCGCGAGACGTTAACAGGTCAAATATCGCGAACGTTCATTACTGGTATTATTAGCGTATCTGTTTTGTTCCTTGTTTTTTTACTATCATCGATGATTGTAGCCAAACGATTATATCGTCCAATATTTAAGTTGCAACGAGTTGTCCGTCAAGTAGGGGAGGGCAATTTGGATAGCCGAATAGAAGTAAAAGGTAATGATGATTTGGCAGCACTTAGTCGTTCTATCAATACGATGTTAGATCAAATTCAGCAATTAATTATAGATATTGAATTTGAGCAAGAACAGAAAAAGATTATGGAACTAGAAGCATTATTTATGCAAATACGTCCTCATTTTTTAATTAATACGTTAAATTCGATTAAGTGTAGTTTGATTTTGCAACAAGATCGCCTGCATAGTCAAGTAATCGATTCTTTAATGAGTTTATTGCGCTATTATTTGAAATTTCATGAAGAGACTACGTTACAAGAAGAGTGCAAATTGCTATCGAACTACTTGGAAGTAATGAAAATCCGCAGCGAACAGACAGTGGAACTGCATATTGATTTGCAACCAGAAGTGAAGCAGCTTATTATACCGAAGCTCATATTGCAGCCGGTTGTAGAAAACGCGATTGTACATGGATTACTTGATATAGATAATGCAAAGATTACAGTTACAGCTACGATTCACCAAGGTTTAGTTCAAATTATGATCGAAGATAACGGAGTTGGGATGGATGAGGAGAAGTTAGAACAGTTAAATGATTATTTAACGGAACAAAAGCCTCATGATCTAGCTAGTGAGCCTAATGTATTTTCACAAGATGGTGGAGTGGGATTAATTAATGTCATTAACCGATTGCGGTTGACGTTTGGTTCTAGTGCAGTAATGAAACTATATGCTGGTGGACAAGGGGGAGTGCTCGTAATTATTCAGTTTTTGGTACCGGAGCAGCAGCCATTATTACTTCAGGAGGATCGCCATGTATAAAGTGATGCTTATTGACGATGATGTCCCGATGTTAAAAGTATTGCAGCAGATGATCAATTGGGAAGCGATGCAATTACAGATTGTAGCGGCAACTTATTCTAGTGTAAAAGCGGTACATCTGTTTGCAGAAACTACCCCAGATATTGTGATCACTGACATTGGATTACCGCAAAAAAATGGTATAGAACTCGCAGAATTATTTTCACAACAGAAGCCCGATATACGTTTAATCTTTTTAACTTGTCATGAAGATTTTAATTATGCGCAACAAGCTGTTCGTTTGAATGCCGATGATTACTTAATAAAAGATGGATTAACAGAGGAACAATTGAAGCTTAGTTTACAAAAATCGGTTCAACTCTTAAAAACAACGGAATTACGAATGGATCATCACGTATCTAATTATAATAGTGAACTGTATCGTTCTGCATTGTTACAGCGAATTATTGACGGAGTTAACGTCAAGAGTATACTGGATTATGCTACGCAAATCGGAGTGAAGTGGACGTACCCTCATTTTTTAGTAGGGTTTATCCATTTGCATCCGACAGCTTATTTGGAACGTTATCAACAAAAGGATCTTGAGCTTATTATGTATGGTATTTACAATATTGCGGAAGAAATTGCTATACAACATGAAGCGATTACAGTGTTTATGGAACAAGATAGCATCGTCGTTATTTATAATTATCGGAGCAATTTAGTCGTCAATCATGAGCAGCATATGAAACAATTTCTAGAAGAGGTTCGTGAGCAATGTTTTATTTACTTCAAAATGAATGTGCACACGATTTCGATTGTCGATCAACTTGCACTCGATCAACTTTCGTTGGTTTACAAAAAGGTAATGAATCAGTCGGCACTCTTTTATGCTGAACCTAATCCAACAATCGCTCACGTAGTTTCCTTAGTACAATCCAATTATGTAAATGCACCAAACGGCATGATTAGTCATTATAAGAGTAGGCTAGAACAAGCGGTATTGGCAAAAGATACTGCTGCTATTCAAACAGTCATCGGTGAAATGATCAACATAGTGACAGATCACCATATTTATCCGAAGGAAGTAGTACAGCTTATAGCTGACTTGTTACGTAGCATAGAATTAACTTTTTTAGGTGAAACAGAGGAAGATTTATATTATTTTCTCACTCATGCTAAAAATATTGAAGATATAAAAGAGTTATTGGGCTATCAATTATTACAAGTTATGAAACAAAAGCAAAAAACGAGACAGCAAATGGTGAAAGAGCCTAAATTGCAAGTCATCCAACAGTATATTGATCAAAATATCGGAGAAAATATGACATCTATTGATATTGCTCGTTTTTTATATTTGAACCCTAGTTATTTTTCTCGTTACTTCAAACGGCTGACGGGGCTAAATTTCACGGACTATGTCCATCAGTATAAAATGAAACTAGCAGCAGATATGCTGGTTGTATCTAGTCAAACATTAGAGGCGATTTCCTTACATTTCGGTTATTCTGATCGAACTTATTTTTCCAAAGTATTTAAAAAGTATATGGGTATGACACCAAGTGAGTATAAAGTGAAAAATAATTGGAAGTGATCCGGATAAATATACAGTTTTACAAAAAGTTGTCTCTGCTAGTAGCGGAAGCAACTTTTTTTGTGATGAAGTCAAAAATTTGCTTCGATATGTCAAAATATCACCTGTCAGCTGTTCAAATTTATTTCCATAATGAAAAGAGAGTGTCCCTACAGGGAACAAACAAAGGAGGAAATAAGATGAAAGCGCTGTATAAAAGGGTGGCATTAGTTTTAACCGTTTGTTTGTTACTGCAAGCGATAGGCATTATGAAGCCATCACCTGAAGTAGTGGCAGCAGCACAAGTAATATTTAACGGTGACTTTGAAGAAGTAGCGTCTAAAACAAATGCAGCATGGGCTAGTGACCAGCAACCAGTACGGTGGGGAATATGGCATGCTAGCGGAAAAAGTAACGTTGCGTTAGATAGCAGTCATGTTAAGTCTGGTCAGTACGCTGTTCGAGTAAGTCATCAACCAGGGCAGCGAACCGGATTATCTACAGATATTCCGATAACTGCTGGAAAAACGTATCTGTTGCAAGGTTGGATCAAAACAGAAGATGTTCTTTCAAATGGTGGAGCATTTGTGAGATCACAGTTTTACAAAAGTATAAGTGGTGTTGATGGTAGTACCGCAAATGTGAAAACAGGTGATGGACCAAAAACGGAGGTTTGGAAAGGGACGAACGACTGGTCCATGTTGCAAATGATGGTACAGGCTCCTGATGAAACGAAATATTTGCGAATTGAGCCGTTTTTTGAAACAGGAAGTGGGACAGTTTGGTTTGACCATTTTACGTTAACAGAGCAGGTGGGAGCGTCTTATAAGTCGCTACGGGATTTATGGCTGCAAAAGTTGTTGGGCAATGTAAGTGAATTAGAAATGGATGCTGATGTCGTTGTTAACCGTGAGCAGTTAGTACAATTAGTAGTGAACGAAGATGGGACAGGGTATTTGGACCAGATTCAGGCTAACCTTCAAGCAATAGAATTATGGCCAGGAGTCATTAGTCAATCGAATACGGTATCTCAAACGATGTCGGTCGCTTTTAAGCGAATTAGAGATATGGCGTTAGTATATGCAACAGAAGGAACGGCATATTACCAACATGAACCGTTGAAAGATGCCATTATTCAAGGATTATATTGGTTGTATACTTACCAATATAACGAACAGAAAAAAAGTGTGTTTAATTGGTATGATTGGGAAATTGGTGTACCACAATCGTTGTTAGATACTTTAGTACTCTTATATGATGAGTTATCAGCTGAAGAGCGTGCACGATATATATCCGTAATTGATTATTTTGTACCGGACCCTTTCAAGCGTGTGCAAAATGCCAACGTTGTGGAAACAGGAGCGAATTTATTAGATAAAGCTTTAATTGTCGTACTACGAGGTGTGATAGGGGAAAGTAGTATGAAAGTGGAGCAAGGAAAGCAAGCTTTAGTAGGTGAGTTTGCTTATGTGGAGAGTGGCGATGGTATTTATCGTGATGGTTCCTTAATTCAACATTTTAATATTGCCTATACAGGTGCGTACGGCGGAGTGTTGTTAGGACGTATCGCCGATTTATTATACTTATTGCAACCGTCTCCTTGGCAAATATCTGACCCCAGTGTTGCTAATGTATACCATTGGGTAGAAAATTCATTTGCACCAATGTTTTATAAAGGAGCTGTGATGGATAATGTCCGAGGTCGAGCTATTGCTAGAGCAAATGATTCCGATCATTTAACTGGTCGTGCCATCATTCGGACAATTGCTCGCTTAGCTGAAGTTGCACCAATAGAAGAAGCTAATAAGATGAAGAGCTATGTAAAGAGCTGGGTATTAGCAGATACTACTTTTGAAAATTATTATAGTAATATGCCGTTGTATGATATGTCGGTTATTAAAAATATTATCGCTGACGATTCTATCTCATCAATGCCCCAGTTAATGAAACAGCAAAACTTGGCTGCTATGGATCGAGTCGTTCATCACCGCCTGAATTATGGGTTTGCTATTAGTATGTTTTCGGATCGTATTTCTGCTTTTGAATATGGGAATGGCGAGAATTTGAAAGGATGGTATACCGGCATTGGTATGACTAATATTTACAATAATGATTTGACACAATATAGCGATCATTACTGGCCAACCGTTGATATGCAACGATTAGCTGGAACAACAACCGATAGTTATTTGCCCGAGCCGAAAGATTGGGGAGCATATATGAACGACTACGATTTTGTAGGCGGAGTGACATTTAACGAGCAGTATGGCTCAGAAGCTATGCAGTTTGGATTGACGAAAAGTACAACTAGCAAACTAGCTGGCAAGAAGTCTTGGTTTATGTTTGACGATGAAATTGTGGCAGTTGGTAGTGATATTCATAGTACAGATAAACGAAAAGTCGAAACGATAATAGAAAATCGCAAACTGCATAATGATGGTACGAATAAGCTGCTAGTTAATGGAGAGGAAATATTGCCTAATTATGGCGATGAGTCGTTTGAGCAAGTGAAATGGGCACATTTGGCAGGTAATGTTGCAGGCAGCGATATTGGTTACTATTTTCCACAATTACCATCGATAGAAGCAAAACGGGAATTACGCCAAGGTTCTTGGCAATCGATTAACAAAGCTGGTTCACCAGAAATAATCGAGCGTCCTTATTTATCTCTAGCATTCGATCATGGTATCGCTCCAGAAGCAGCACAATACGCTTATGTTTTATTACCTAACAAATCAGCGGAACAATTAAAGCAATATAGTGACAATCCTGATGTAAAAATCGTTAGTCAGTCGGCAGCGGTACATGCGGTAGAAGATCGCTCCACGGGAATTACGGCATTTAACTTTTTTGAACCAGCGCAATCATCTTTTGTAAAAACGAATCAAGCGGCGGCAGTATTAACTCACAAAGCGGGTAACCAATTAACGATAGCTGTTGCAGATCCTACGTGGAAGCAGGAGCAGATTGAGCTATCGCTTGGGGTGGAAGTATTGCAACTAGTAGAAAAAGATGAAGCGATTACGATAGTACAAACAGAGCCTTATTTGAAACTAGCGATTGATACGAAAGGAAGTATTGGAGCATCCAAGGAGATTACATTTACTTATAATGCTGATGCTGTGGTCGAGATAGATGATCGATTATTCGGAGATATAAATGAAGATGGTCGACTATCGATTGGTGACGTAGCTATGGCGGCAGCTAATTTAGGAGCTACGGCAACGAGTGAGCGTTGGGAATTATTACGAAGAGCTGATTTTGATCAGGACGGTACGATTACGATGGCAGATGTCCAGCAATTAGTAAAACAAATAAATGAGGTGTTGGGATGAGTAAAGGGATTAGAAAGTGGCATCGCTACATTAGTTTATTTCTTGTAGCTACATTATTAACGTCCAGTTTAGCTATTACACCACCACAAGTTTCGGCAGATGAACAACAGACAACTGCTTTTTCAACGATGAGAAGTAAATGGTTTGACTATATTACTGGTGGTAGTTCGTTAGACTTAACGGATCGTGATATTCAACAAGCAGTGACAGTTCAAGCAGAAAAGGTTAGTAATACAGACAAAAATGGTGTTTGGGATACGCTAAACCGAGAGGAGAGTCGAACGTTTCTTTGGGAAGATCTCCGCAGTATTAGTGATTCTAGCCATATTACAAAAACATATCATCGATTGAAAGATATGGCAATTGCTTACGCTACACCAGGAAGTGAATGGTATGCAGACGAAGCATTGCAAAGTGATATATTATCAGGTTTAGATTGGATGGATGAGCATCGCTATAATAAACAAACGAAAGTTTATAACAACTGGTGGGATTGGGAAATTGGTGCGCCATTAGCGGTACTCGATATTTTAACGTTAATGTACGATGACTTGTCGGTTACACAACTGGCGAATCATATGGCTACTATTGACCACTTTATTCCTCACCCTGCACAACGTTTTAATAGTACCGTGAAAGAAACAGGAGCTAATCTACTAGATAAGTCCTTAGCGGTATTAGTTGGAGCGATACTAGAGCAAAACGAAGCGAAAGTGGTGGAAGCTAGAGATGCTATTGCACCAGCGTTTTTGTATGTGACCAAAGGTGATGGATTTTATAAAGATGGTTCATTTATTCAACATAATAATATTGCTTACACCGGTAGTTACGGTAGTGTGTTATTAGGTAATATTTCTCGTATTGTTTTATTGCTAGAGCAATCTCCGTGGCCAATTGAAGATACTAATTTTGTTCACGTATGGGAATGGATCGAACAATCGTTTGAGCCGGTTATTGTCGATGGGCATATTATGGAAATGATTAGTGGTCGGGCAGTATCTCGCTTCAATAACAATACGAGAGGTGCGGTAGCTTCTATTCTTCGCTTGGCGCAATCTGCCCCTGCTGAAACAGCTACTTCCATCAAAAGTATGGTAAAGGAATGGGTAAGTAAAGATACGAGTCTGACTAATCCCTACAGTGGGCTTGCTGTTAGAGATATTGTTCAGCTGAAGCAGGTGATGCATGACGATACGATTAAGCCGCGCGGAGAGCTACAAGGTCATTATCACTTTGCGATGATGGATAAAGTGGTGCATCCTGGAGCGGGTTACACCTTTGCACTGAGTATGTCTTCGGCAATGGTAGCTAACTATGAATCGATTAATGGAGAGTTTACGAAAGGTTGGTATACGGGTGATGGGATGACGTACTTATACAATGCTGATTCCAATCACTATCGTAACGGCTATTGGCCGACGGTAGATCCGTATCGCATGCCTGGTACGACAGCAGATGGATTGCCACGTACAGCAGGAATAACAACAGGGAAAACATGGGTTGGCGGTACAGTATTAGAAGATAAATATGGTAGTGCAGGAATGGACTTAGCGCCTGTTGGTAGTACGTTAACCGGTAAAAAATCATGGTTTATGTTTGATAATGAAGTGGTAGCACTCGGTGCTGGTTTGACTACAAAGCAAGCAAGAAACGACGGGAGACAAGTCGAGACGATTGTTGAAAACCGAATGATTAATGATGCTGGTACAAACAAATTAACGATTAATGATCAAGAGCAGCCGCAACAATTGGATTGGTCTGAAGAAATTAAATCCGCCAGATGGGCTCATTTGGAAGGAACAAATGACGGTGCAGATATTGGTTACTACTTCCCAGAACCGGTAACATTGTCTGCTAGCCGAACTGTGAGAGAAGGAAGTTGGAAAAGTATAAATACGAGTGGTCCAACAGATCCGATCAAACGTAATTATGTCCATTTGTCTTTAGGGCATGGTGTGCAGCCAACGCAAGAAAAATATGTTTATACTTTATTACCATCTGCTAGTAAGCAACAAACGAAAGCTTATACGAAAAATCCTGATATTGTAGTATTGAGTAATACGGAACAAATCCAAGCAGTGGAAGAACGACAATTAGGTATAATTGGCATTAATTTTTGGGAATCAGGTACTTTTGAACAAATCCAAGTGAACAAACCGGCAGCTATAATGTATAAACTGGATGGCGATGAGCTTACATTATCGATAGCCGATCCGACCAAACAACAAGTAAAACTACAAGTTAATGTCGGAGTTGTTACCAAGGATACTGTGCAAGCAAATGATACTATTCAAACGAAGCGATTGGATAAGTACACTGTTGTAGAAGTAGACACTTCTGCTAAACAAGGCGAAACACATACGATTACTTTAAAAATCGATTCGTCACAACTAGGACAACTACCATTTGTAGCAGAGCCAGATGAAGGGGCAAAAGTGAAAATAGTAGTTTCGGAAGATACTTATGTTCGTGGTGGATCGGAAAAAGATAACAATTTTAATAGTAGTGGGTTTATGAATGTGTTTGGCGGTACAAACGATTCGGATCGTAAAGTATTTTTGAAGTTCGCTGGTATGATATTAGACAAAGAGATAGAGCGAGCGTATGTAAACGTATATGGACAAACAAACGACAAAACCGGTACTTCATCTGATATTGGTGTATATGTTGTAAGTAATCATTCCTGGCAGGAAAAAGCTTTAACGTACAACAGTATGCCGAAAATCGGGGAACAAATTGCTGTACAAACGATTACCAATCCTGCGCAGTGGTGGAAGTATGATATTACCGATTATATGAAAGGTTTTACGATAGAACAGCCAGTAAACATTAGTTTGGCACTACAGCAAGTGAGCAAACCTTTATATGCAGAAATATATAGCAGGGAAAAAGATCAAGGTGCTACGGCTGCTTACTTAGAAATTTATTACAAAGACGAACAAGCTCCTAAGACGGCGCTAAGTACGAAAGATGGAAATCCACTACAGGCGAAGTACACAAATGAAGTTGTCTTTGAGTTACAAGCGACGGATGAAACACAAGGATGGGGAGTATATAAAACAGAATATCGCTTAAATGGTGGTGCGTGGAAAGTTGTTTATAACCATGAAATTCGCGTACAAGGAGCGGGAGATTATCAGTTGGAATATCGTTCTACGGACAAAGCTGGCAATGTAGAATCCATTCAAACGGCTAGTTTTCAGATAATGGAAGCTAAAGCACAACTAACAACACCGCAAGCAGTCAACTCTTTAGAGACGCTATCCGTGCAATATGAAATAGTTGCAGCAGAACAACAAGCTTATGCAAATCAATTAACTTTGCAATATGATGATACATTATTCGAGTTTGTCGATGTCGTCACAGCGAGCGAACAAATAAAAGTAGCAGCGGAAAAACGGCAAACGGGGCAGGTAGCGTTAGTCATAGTAGGTGATGGTGCGCCGCTACCGATGAACAAAACGGCACTGACATTCCAGTTCAAAGTTAAAGCAGTAGATCAAGTAACAACTGGCGAAATAACGATCACAGATGCCATACTTGGGTTGGCAGATGGGCAAGAAATAGTGCTGAGTGGAGCTACACATGAACTACAAGTGAACAATAAACCGAGTGTGCCAGTGTATCCTGAGTATCCAGGACAATCGAAACTAATAAAGCAGCAACTAACGTCATTAATGCCATACTTTGGTGTAGATGAAAAACACGATGCATGGCAAGAAGCGATGAAGTACGATTGGAATAAAGATGGGAAAATAGACTTGCTTGATATGGCAGCTCTTGCTCTCTCGAAATCAACACAAAGTAATAATATGGAGCATAGTTCGGATGAGCCGTCATTCCACTTAACAACTAACAAGCGTGAGATAAAACTTGGTGAACTGGTCACTTTTACGGTGCAAGGAGAGCCACTATCCGATATTTATGCACAGCAACTACAGCTACACTATGATCCGAATGTTGTAGAATTACAACAGATTGAAGCACCGTACCCTGGTTTTTCAGCTATAGTTAATGATGAAGCTGGCATTGTAACGTGGGTGTTTTCACAGATTGGTGAAGTAGAGAAGAGAAATGTAGAGTCGCTCGCACAAGTGACGTTTAAAGCGAAAGGCGAAGGAAAAACAATCGTTGCTGTAGAAAAAATTGTTACAGTAACCGATACTCTCGCACAACGCAGCTTTACTCCTACTCAGTTGACACAATCTTTAAATATCGCTGATGAGCAAGAGAACAGCAAGCCGGATATAGCGATTCATGACATCACTGGTCATTGGGCAGAATCTGTTATCCGTGAAGCAGTTGAAGCGGGCTGGATTACTGGTTATCCGGATCAATCTTTCCGTCCAGATGCGACAGTAAGCCGAGCGGAGTTTGCTACATTATTAGCTAGAGCATTACAGTGGATAGACGAGGATAAGTCTAATAATATACTAAAATTTGTTGATAAAGAGACGATTCCTGCATGGGCGTTACCTTATATAACGAGCAGTGTGAACCTTGGCATTATTACTGGATATCCGGATCAAACATTTAGACCGGAACAATCGATTATTCGTGCAGAAATGATCGTAATGAGTACGAAAGCAGCTAGTATTACTAACAAATTAGAACCAGCTCTATCATTTGCAGATGCTGCACAAATTCCTACATGGTCGATGAACTGGATTGCTGCTGCGCAGCAAGCGGAACTAATAGAAGGAAGAAGTGGTAATAAGCTAGAACCTTTGGCAACATCGACAAGAGCAGAAGCAGTGAAATTAATTACATCTATATTAGCATATTTGCAATAATACAAAGGACTCCCCTCCACCAAGCCAGCAATAGGCATAAGGTGGAGGGGAGTTTTTTAATCTAAAAAAACGGTATAGAATGGATAATTGGTACGATGTTTGCGATAGTCACTTGGTGTAAAGCCTAAATAGACTTTAAAGGTTTTACTAAAGTAACTAGCACTATCGAAGCCACATTGTTTTCCAATGTCTTGTGCACTTAATTCCGTTGTACGCAACATTGATATAGCAAGTTCGATTTTTCGTCTTCGCAAATATTCGAGTGGAGAAACAAGCGAACTTCGTTGAAATAATCGGCATAGATAAGCTCCACTGACGTTACAATGCGCAGCGATATCGTCCAAAGTTAGCGACTTTGCCACATGATCTTTTATATAGCGGATAGCTTTACTTACAATGGGAACATGCTCGATTCCATTATTTACAGTAGTTTTTGGTACGGATAACGCTAATATAAATTGATATAACAGCACAGATAGTTCGGTGCTATCGGTCAGTTGGTCTTCAGATATGGTCCGATACATATCCCAAAAACTAGTAATGGCAAAGCTGTTTTGATCTATTGTTAAAATATTTCCTTGCTCAGCAATAATACGTTCTGCCATACGCAGCGCATCTTCGCCTTTGGCGTTAAGCCAAAGGAATTGCCACGGTTCTAGAGTAGTAGCATCATAGTAGTATCGATGGTCACTAGGTATTTTCACTAAAAAAGCTTGACCTTTCATCAGTCTGTGCATTTGTCCGTTAACTTCTATTCGACCTTCTCCACGTAACGTATATTGGAATACGATATGATCATGGTCGGTTCGAGCATTCCCATCATTACCATAGGTCGGTGAATCGGTTGTATGCCATCCGATAGAGTCTAATAGTAAATGAGGAACGACATCCGTATATCGAAAAGCAAAGGAACCTTGTTTCATAACGACACCCCTTAGCTATTATTAAACGTATTTGACTATGAACATAATGCTTTCTGAAAACAATGTCAAGATTGTTATAGTTTGTTTAGAATAATTGGATTGTTGCTTCAAAGGCTAGCTGATATGATAGAGCCATATTGAGGAAAGAAACGATAACCAAAAAGGAGCTATATCGATGACTAATAAAGCAGCTGGATTTGAAACACGTTGTTTAAGTTCATTAAGCAAAGTTTTTGCAGATGTAGAGTTGCATGATCTAGAGGTCAATAGTGGAACAGCTTTGTGGGGAGAAGTTTACTCTTTTCAAGTGGCGTATCGTTCAACCGAGTTAAGAAGAGGGCTGCAAGTTACGATAGAATCAACATTAACACCATATATAACGGTTCGTTCGGTAGGGTTATCTCCTTCTAACTTGCCAACGTTTAAACAAATCGACGACGATTATTTACGCACTACACCAGGATTATATCCGGATGTATTGTATCCAATCGAACAAGAACATGGGCTACTTGCGCAATTGGATCAATGGCGCAGCGTTTGGGTTACGATAAAGTTACCAGAAAAAAATGTGGTGAATGGATCTGAAAAAATAACGAATTATCCAATAAAAGTATTACTTCATGATCATGCAGGGAACGGATTAGATGAAGTGACCTTTACATTACAAGTGCTGCCAGCGGAGTTACCGGCACAGACATTGCAGCATACGGAGTGGTTTCATGGGGATTGTATTGCAACACAATATGATGTAGCTATTTTAAGTGAAGAACATTGGGCATTGATAGAAGCATATGTGAAAAATGCTGTGCAACATGGCGTTAATATGCTGCTTACTCCATTGTTTACGTTACCACTCGATACGGCAGTTGGCGGAGAACGACCAACGATGCAATTAATTGAAGTGGAGTTGCTTGGAGAACACCAATATCAATTTAATTTTGATCTATTGGAACGTTGGATCGCCATGAGCGAACGTGTTGGAGTAACTTATATTGAATTTTCACATTTATTTACTCAATGGGGGGGAGCGCATGCTCCGAAAATTGTAGCTAAAGTGAATGGTAAACAAGAGAAAATCTTTGGCTGGGAAACAGATGCATCTGGGGAAGATTATCGCACTTTTCTAGATCAGTTTTTGCCGGAACTTGTATCATTTATTAAGCAAAAGCAATTGGAACAGCGAGTATATTTTCACGTTTCGGATGAGCCAGGTATGCAACATTTGGACAGTTATAAACAAGCAAAAGATATTTTGAAACGACACTTAGCGAAATATCCATTTATTGATGCTCTATCGAACTATGAATTTTATCAATTAGGATTAGTCGATTTACCTGTGCCAGCGAATGATCATGTAGAAGCATTTATTGAAAATAAAGTAGAACCTTTATGGACGTATTACTGTTGCAGTCAAAATAATTTAGTGTCTAATCGATTTTTCAGTATGCCATCCTATCGTAATCGGATAATCGGTTTTCAATTGTATAAGTTTGACGTACAAGGGTTTTTGCATTGGGGCTTTAACTTCTGGAATAGCCAGTATTCTACCCGTCCGATTAACCCTTTCCAAGTAACAGATGCGGATAGTGGTTTCCCTTCTGGTGACCCGTTTGTCGTATATCCAGGAGCGGATGGTCCAATCGATTCGTTGCGTTGGGAAGTATTTTTTGAAGGATTACAAGATATGCGGGCATTGCAATTGCTCGATCAATTAGTTGGAAAAGAGCAGGTAATGGCATTGATAGAACAACAATTTCCGGAAGGAATAACGTTTAACAACTATCCTAAAAGTATAGAGTGGTTACTAGACACTCGGAAGCGGATTAATGAAGCGATAGTAGCTGCAATGGAAGTAAACTAAAGAATTATTAGAAAATAAATAAGTAAAACCTCTTATTATGTTATGCGATTAGCAACGTGATAAGGGGTATTTTGTTTTTTGCATGTGCCTATCATTACTACTTTGCAATGGATCGCATATCAATAGATTTGCTGAAGTTAGTTTTTAAAAACACCTTCAAGCTATTCTTATAGGACGAATAGTTTGAAGGTGTTTGTTTAATTATTTGATCAATTGTTTAAAGTTGTTCTAGCAATCGATGAATGAGTACAGCGGCTTCTGCTCGTGTAATCGCTCGAAGCGGCTTGAATGTGTGATCAGAGTAACCATGTAAAATATCTTGTTCTGCTAACGTTTGTATAGCGGGTAACGCCCAAGCTGAAATATCATCTACATCCGAGAATAGTATAGTAGAATCATTATCGGAAGTAAGTTGTAAAGCTCTAGCGATCATTATAGCTGCTTCTTGTCTTGTAATACTTTCTTCAGGAGCAAAGACATGTACTGATTTACCGTTTACTATATGAAGCTGGACGGCTATATCAATATATTGTTTTGCCCAATGCTGTTTAGCGACATCTTGGAATGATGTATCATCGGCCTTAGTTTGATCAAGTTGTAATGCTCTTATTAATAAAGCCGTCCATTCCGCACGTGTCATGGATTGATCTGGTTTAAAGGTGTTATCCTGATAGCCTTGTAACCATTTTTGGCTACTCAAAGCAGTTATTTCTTTCTGCGCCCAATGTAATATGGTGTCCGTAAATGGGCTCGTTTCTTCTACTATTTCTGTCTCGGAATCCTTATTAGGATCATCTGTTCCATCGCTATCTTGTTTGTTGTTCACTTTGATGGTAATTGTTTTTGATAGTTGTTGGAACGTAATTAGAATGTCTACTTCACCTGCGCTTACTGCTGTTATTTCTCCAGTAGCAGTAATAGAAGCTACAGAAGTGTCTGATGATTGATAGACTGCTGTCGCTGTCACATCCGTTTCTTTTCCATTGGTTAGCGTTGCTATTTGCAGTTGCTCCGTTTCTCCAACTATTAACGTTGCTGGTTCATGTTTGATGAGCAATTGTCCTACATCTGGTACATATGGAGGATATACTGGTTGTGGAGGCGGATCAGCAAGCACTTCTTCTATCGATACATTGTCGATAAACGCTTTTAATAGTGGACCGGTATCTTGCCAAAAATACATCGTAAAGCCGCTATTATTTTCACCTGTAGTAAACTCGATTGTTACTTTTTCATAGGATGTTGAGGTAACAGGTACTTGCGTTGAAGTAGTAGGAGTAGCCTCGAATCCTTTCACACCAAAGTATACTTGTTGTGCCGAATCGCTTATTTTCGTATAAGCACTTAGTCGATATGTTGTATTGGGAGCTGCTGCTATGGTCTGCTCAATTGCTCCACCTGTACTTGCAGCCAAAACAACTCCTGCATAATCTCCTTCATAAGCTTCGTCCGTTTTTTCAATACGACCATTCCATTGCGTTACCCATGGCTTAGCATTGGCGTGCAATGTAGTATTTTCAAAATCACCATTTATCACTTTTGCTTTTAATTTTGGTATTTCTGGTTCAAATGGAGTGACAGGAGTGTATTGCTTATCAGCAAACTCGTGTACACCGATATCTGGCATCCCATTATAAATAGGAAGGTTAAAGAAGTCACGAACTCCAGGATGATGGGTTATTCCAATGAATCGCCCTTTATTGATCAGTGGTGAATTAGCGCTAAGTTTGTACCCATCCAGCTCACTCCAATCGACTTGTTCGGGAATAATTCGGTCCATTGTGCTTAATATTGGTTGCGCCAAGCCAGGTGCTATTAATTTTGGGTCGCCTGTAATCATAAATGGATCGGGAAAAGTATCCACATTAGGGACGTTATTGCCATAGAATGCATTATTATGATACTTCCACGTTGGTTTAACCGTATAACCACCAGTACCATGGTTAATAAAGACATTGTTGTAGAGTGCTACGTCAATTCCAGCACCTTGCCCTACTAGCATGTTGGTGTTCATATTTTCTTTGACATAAAAGACATTGTTGTAGATGTGAATATTACTAATGTTTGGTCCTTGGCAGATAGTGAATATTTGGTATTTATCATTTTGACTAATGTTGTAGCGAAATATATTGTCTCGAACCCCGCCTCCGTTGCCATCAGCACATAAAAGAAGAGTACCACCATCATTATTGTACGTATAATTATATTGGTAAATAATCCCTTGTGTTCCATGATCAAAATCAAATGGTTGACCATCTCTCGTAGAGTATCCACCTGTTACTTCGTTGAATTGGTATAACGTATTATCTCCTGCCCATGTCCACATACCGACGTTATAACCTTTGGAAGTACGATTATAGCCATCCAGATAGTTGTATTCTACTAGTGCATGATCTGTCATATGAGGAACAATGCCATCCCCGCCAATGTTATAGAGCTTATTACCCCGAATGATGACATTAGTTAAAGGTGTCCAAGGAGTAAACTTACTATTTCCATAACCTATATCGTCACCTAGTAGCTCTCTGTTCATCCAATCATTCCAAGTCATAATACCGGAACGCGACACGTCTTTAATAATATTATTGGATATATTAACATCATCAAAAGTAGTTCGTTGGTGAATATTACTTGGATTTGGGACACCACTTGTATTTCGACCAGCGATCTTTACACTGACTTGAATTCCTGCACTACCATTGACATCTTTTTCATCTTGTCCATTAACGCTATGCACATAGAGATCATGAATATAAATACCACGGAGTGTTTTAATATTTGTAATATTGGTTGCACTACCTTTTTCGTAATCTTCCGCAGATACATGAACTCCTCTACGTGGCGAAGTGGCAGGAGCACTACCTAAGTTAGTTACTTCTAGATGACTGATTTCCCAGTATTGTTGGTTGTACAAATATACGGTGCTCTCTACGTTACCCTCTCCAGCTATGATTGGTTTATCTCCGGTTCCATACATGCCAATGGTAATAAACTTGTTTTCAGCACCTGAACCTTTCGGATAAAGTTGTCCGGACCAAGTTTCACCAGCTTTGAATAGTATTTGATCGCCTGGCAAGAAGGTAGTTGCATTTACTTTATCGAGTGTTTGCCAAGCATCGTCTTCTGTTGTACCGCTGTTACTATCCTCTCCATCTGTGTTATCAATATAATAGGTTGTACCAGTTGCATTCAAAGCGTCTATCGTTGGTAAATCAGTAGATGCTGCTATTGCCAAAGATGAGGGGAGCATAAGCAGTACAGCCAAAGAAATGAACAACCATTTCACATTTTTTTGTTTCACTGAAAAACCTCCACTTCGCTATAATAGTTTCTTGATAATAGTGTAAGCGTTTGTAAAAGTGAAGTGGAATGTATTATATTGACTAACAACTGAACGATATTGACTTTAGTTATAAAATAACAATCGCTATCCCTAATGATCTATTGATCGATTAGGAATAGCGTATGAAAAGGTAGTAAATGGTAAGATTGCTGTGATGGTGGGTTAAATTATTTTGCTGCTAAAGTTACTTTGTCAACTACAGCCCAGCTGCCAACAGGAGCGACTTCATAGCTCACACCGTCTACTAGTTTACCTTCTTGTTGTAGTTCAAATACCCCAGTCGCACCACTGCGAGTTTGTACTTTGTATTGAGCAGTAAGTGTAGTGCCATCAGAGCCTTTTAGCTGAATAGAACGGTAGGCAAATAGCTCGTCGCCCGGGTCAACACTTAATGTTACGTTAAGTGTAGTTTCATTTACTTTATCTACAGCGGCAATCGTTAATGGGGCAATAGTTTGTGCTGTAAATGTATTGTCTTCTAGGTCAAACCAATCAGCAGATACTGTATATTCGACACCAGCTTGTAATGTTGTACCAGCTGGAAGACGGAATTTCGGTTCTTGCTTACCGTCTGTAGATTGTGTATAGCCAACATAGTTAACGGTAATTGGATCGCCACCTGCTGGTGTAAGTGTTGCTTGTCTCGAAGCAAGAGAAGGGATTACTTGCATCTGCTTGCCATTCAGTTTGTTATTTTCATCCAATATCGCAGCATTAGCACCACGTCCACCAGAATAAGCGGAAATCATATAGCCATAATCAATCACGCCATCCGCACGGAAAGATTCTACTTCGAATGTGTCAGCTGTTACTTGACGAACATCGCTAAGTTGAAGTTTTTCATTACTCGCAACAACACTATGTTGTTGTTTTCCTTTGTAATTCGTCGTGTACGTTTTACCTGGTGTCATCGTTTGTACCGGTACGATATATGTTGCGATAGATCCTGTTTTTAGACGAGGTTGGTTTACCAACTTCAACTCATCGCTAAATGCAAAGTTTGCGTTTGCTGCATCTGTTGCTTCATCAGCAAGGGCTAGTGGTGCAGAGAACGTTACTTCTAGAGATACTTTATTAATCGATCTAATCGAGACGATTTGCGCATCGGCAGAACGAACGGATTTCTCTGCAAGTACGAGTAACTGTGCTGCTTGTCCACGATTTAAAGTAGAACCATCGATGCCAAGACCATCCATCCAGTATAAGACTGATTTTACGTCACGTTGTAATGCTTTTGCTACAAGTTGTGCAGTAGCTGTTTTGTCTGCCAATTCATTAGGCACAATATCATCTGCTTTTTCGATTAAACTAGCATTTACAGCTGTTTCAATGAATGGTGTGTACCATTTTGCTGGTTGTGTACTTGCGTTATTCGCTTGCTCTACATGTAATGTTAAAATAGCCATTTTTAAAAATTCAGCATTCGTAATATTTTGTTCCGCACGGATTGAACCATCTTGGTAACCGACAAGTACTTTTTTGTCGACCAATTGTTGAATCGCTTTATCTACTTGTTGGTTAAAATAAGCACTTGCTGCTTGGGATACCGTTGCGTATGGTACAGCTGTTGCTGCGTTTGCTGGTTGGATTGGCAATAATGTGCCTCCTCCAATCATAGCGGTTAATGCTACAACTGCTATTGTTTGTTTTACTTTTCTCATTATTCATCTTCCTTTTCTATTTAGATTGTTGTCTGCTTGATAAATCTAGTGTAATCTCTCGCTCTAAACGGGCTGAAAAGAAAGTATAAACAAACTATAAAGAGATAGATAACTTTTTGCAAAGTAGTTAAATCGTAAAGCGATATCCGGCTCCCCAAACCGTCTCAATAAACTGTGGGTTAGCTGGATCGGCTTCTATTTTTTCGCGAATTCGTG
This sequence comes from Paenibacillus yanchengensis, assembly GCF_042684845.1. Lineage (NCBI taxonomy): Bacteria > Bacillati > Bacillota > Bacilli > Caryophanales > Paenibacillaceae > Paenibacillus > Paenibacillus yanchengensis. The sequence goes on from NZ_JBHUMH010000013.1 coordinate 134,680, forward strand.
AAATGTGAACAGTTACGGTAGCAATATCGCCATTTGAATCAAAGCCCCAAATTTTTTCAAACAGCTGATCTTTACTAAATACGCGATTAGGATGTTTTGCCATAAATACAAGTACTTCAAACTCTTTTGCTGTAAGAAAAACTTCTTTGTCATGGACATATACGCGATGAGACGACTGGTTAATCGACAATTCACGAATGTGGAGTGTATCGGATGGAATACTTTTGGTCCCTAACTTAAACCGATCATATCTTGCCATATGTGCTTTTGCTCTTGCTACTAATTCATTAGGGCTAAATGGTTTTGTAACAAAGTCATCAGCTCCTAGCCCAAATCCACGAATTTTGTCCAATTCTTCTTTTTTTGCGGAAACAATCAAAATCGGTACTTCTAGTTCATCGCGAATCCTTCTACATATTTCAAAACCATCGACGTTTGGCAACTGCAAGTCTACGATAACTAAATCGTATTGCTCATGTAATGCTCGTTGTAATCCATCTTTCCCGTCAAAACTTAACGTAACATCAAATTCGTGCAAAGCAAAATAATCTTTTTGTAGTTCTGCAATGTAAGGATCATCTTCAATTATTAAAATTCGTTTCACAGCTATCACCGACGATCTTCAAATTTTTTAAGTGTAAATGAAATATTAGTTCCTTTGCCAAGCTCACTTGTGGCGAATATTTCGCCCCCATGTCCTTCTATAATTTGTTTCGCAATAGCAAGTCCGAGACCGCTACCGCTGGCGACCATCTGATTGCGCGAAGGCTCGACTCGATAAAACCGTTCAAATATATGGGGGAGCGCATGCTGTGGAATACCTGGCCCACTATCTTGCATATGCACTGTAGCTTGGTGTTCGGATTGTTCGATAGAAATCGTTACTTGCCGAGTTTCGCTCGTCATATATTTCAGACTATTGTCTAACAAATTAATAATGACCCGTTTTAATTTCTCTTGGTCAGCTAGTACATAAATAGGCGATATAGAGGTGTTACTCCATAAGAGCTGTACTTGTTTATTTTCAAACTCAATCGCTAGTTCATCTGCTACTCTTTGCAAAAATTGCAACAGGTCTGTTTGTTGAAAAGAATAAGGCTCTTTCTTCAAATCAAGTTTTGAAAAATAAAGCAGTTCATCTACTAGTCGTTCCATATCGGTTGCCCTAGTATGAATAGCATGAACGTATCTGTTTAACTTTTCTTCCGTATTGGTCACTCCATCGCGAATACCTTCTGCGTAACCTTTGATCGTTGTAATTGGTGTACGCAAATCATGAGAAATATTTGACAACAATTGTTTGCGATTTTCTTCATAATGCAATTGCATTTGAATTGAATCATATAGCTTTTGTCTCATTTGATCGAACGTCTCCACTAATTGCCCAACTTCATCATTAGAACTAGCTTGTAATTGAAACGATAAATTACCATCTTTAATCTGTTGTGCAGACTGTCGTAGTTGATCCAAAGGTTGGACAATTTTACGTGTAAAATAACGGTATAACAAAACGCCAGTCAAGAGCAAAATAATGACGAAAACAAAAATGAGAATAGGTAATAAAGTCCGGACAACTTCAGCAAAAGGGCTTCGCTCCCGAATAACAAAAATACTGCCACGATCACCAGTATCGGATGAGAAATGGAAATCAAATTTGGAATAAGAAAAAAAACGGCTACCAGCGTTCATCGTATTACGAATCGCATTGTTACCCATATCGTAAGGAGGAAGTAGAGCAGCAAAATCAATATTTTCAAGTGAAGGTGCTGTATACACAATGGAATCATTTTCACGAATGACTAAAGCTGCCTGTACCATTTTTAGTTGCGTATTATAATCTTCTAACAGCAATTGATTTTTCAACTGTTCCGGATCATGTTTCGCTAAATATTTGAGATCGAGAAATAAACTTTCTTCTTCCTCAGAAAGAGGATGCAACGAGTAATGTATCGTATAAAAATTAGTAATACTGCGTGCATCCCCGGTTACAGCGACAGAAAGTAAATAGGCTGCTGTTACAAACAATATAACGGATACAATGACAACCGATGTGAAGGAAAGTAGTAGCCTAAATCGAATAGACAACTGTTATCACCGCTTTTATATAAGTTTATATGATTCGTTACTATCGTTTTAGTGTGCACCAGCGTGTTCTAAAATATGAACGATCGCTCCATAATTGAGTCTTTTTGCATGTTGTAGTGGCGTGATACCTTCTCCATCAGCTAGATTAACATCTGCACCATAATCAACAAGTAATTGTATGATTTGTTGATGTCTTTCGCCGCCATCGCCTAGCAATACTGCTTCTAGCAAAGCGGTCCAACCTAAATTATTAATATGGTCGATATCCACATCAGACGTTTTTAAAAGTTCTTCCACAACTTCTACATGACCACGATCAGCGGCTGGAATAAGAGCAGTACCACCAAATCGATTCGTTATCGTTGTATCTGCACCAGCAGCGACTGCTACTTTGACAAAGTCAAGTAATCCTTCTGCTCCTGCATATAGGAGAGGATTATCTGAACGTTGATCACGAATATTAATATCGGCTCCTTTTTCAATTAGCAGCTCAAACAACTCCAATTGATTTGTATGAACAGCGATCATCGCTGCCGTACGTCCGCGTCCATCCACTGTATTAATATTAGCGCCATCTTCTAAAAGTTTCGTTATTTGTTCTACATTCCCTTGTTCTGCTGCTTGTAATAAAGTTGCATTTTTCATATCGTTACTTACCTCCTCGGATTGACAACCAGACATAATTAGTAGGCACAATGTCATTATAGTTGCTCGTATCAAAGCAAATCCATCCTTTCTATCGTTCATCTAATGTTGTATCGTTAAATCATATCAGAAAAGTATAAAAAGACCTCAAATATGTTATTAAATAAGTATAAACTATATGAAAATGTAGAATAGCAATTTTCACGCTGAGAAAGGTAGGAAAACAATGTTATACGACCCAACTATATTTGAAAATTTGAAAGTAGCCATTGAAAATCAACTATACGATCGGGATAATATCGATCAAACAATATATATTGCTGGACGCAAAGATATATTGGATATGGCGGTGATGGAGCGGGAGTTTCGTTTGAAGTTTCATCTGGTGGGTACACCAAACGTTAGTGCAGAGATTGTATTACATGCTTCGCTTACCGATTTGGCGGCAGAAATATTACAACAGACAGAAACTGTGCCAGGTTGCCAATTGTTCATACAGTACGATATGGAGATCAACGATGAGCAGCGGCAATGTCTGGCGATTGAACAAGCTTTGCAAGCAATATGGGGACAACAAGTATCAATTACGCAGAACATTTCGCATATATATGGTGAACGTAACTCTACTTATCGTAATAACATTCATGTTGCCTTTCAACGAAAAATTAGTGAGGAGCAGATGAATGATATTGGTAGCTTAGCAGATCACATGGTGGAGTCATTATTTATATTGCATAAGTGCTAAAATTTGTACAAGGAGGTAGAGGTGATTTGAGCTGGAAAGTGGCTTAACCCTATTTGAAGCCAAATTGCCCTATAGATAATGAGGTTGAAAAGTTTTACAGTGACATTGTATTATGATTGATTAGCTTTACATTATCGATTGCACTCGATTCGAGGAAAAGATATGAAAAACATATACAAGTCACTTCAAAATAAATATATTACCAATACGATAAAGCAAATAAAGCATGTGTATGTTGTATGGAAATGGGCAAATTCATTTTTACTCGGCAAATACCCATATCATACGCTTGTGATCGTCTTAATTTATATTATTCAAGGACTTTTGCCAACAGCAACTATTATCGTTCTTAACAAATTGATTGATAGTGTGTTGTTAACGAAAAGCTTTCAAGCGGCAGTTCCTTGGCTCGTAGTGTTGTTATTGTTGCATCTATGTTCCGATACTGTACTTAGCAAACTAGTGTCTCCACTCAATAATAGGTTACAGCAAAAATTGGAGTTTACGTTATCTATACTCAGGCATGAGAAATTAGAAAAACTCCCTTTTTCCTATTTTGAAAATAGTAAACTGTATGATGCTATCCATCGTTCAAGCTCACCGGGTAAGAAACTTCATTTGTTTTTTCACGATGCTCTAGCTCTTATACAAAGCTTGACGACTGTTTTTTCGATATCTCTCCTGTTTGCTCAAGTGTCGCCGTGGGTAACGATTTTATTGATTGCTGTTACTATTCCTTATTCCATCCAATCTTTAAAAGCTAACGATATTTGGGCGGAGTTATTGTTTGGTCAAACAGAGGAACAGAGGCGTGCCGCTTATTACGAATCACTATTAATGGGTAGAGCGGAACAAAAAGAGCTGCGGATTTATCAGCTACATGCACCATTAACAGCGACTTGGAGAAAGTGGTTGGATAAACTACGAAGTGAATCGTTACGTCAACAACTGTTGCTAGAACGCTCTTTTCTGCCACTCCAAGGGATAGATTTTTGCATACACATCGGGATAGCTATCTATTTGATCATAGCACTAACGAAACAGCAAATAACAATTGGGCTATTTGTTGCTCTCTTTCAAGGGGTGAGAAATTGGAACGATGCTTTGGCAATTATAAGTTCAGGTTTTAGACAAACGTTGGAAGCTTTAGTTCATGTACAATATGTGCAGCAATTTCTATCTATAGAAGTGGAGCAACAAAAAAATGGTAGCCTACCATTCCCAGAAAAGTTACAGCAGGTAGAGCTATCGAACGTTTCCTATCGTTATCCTAATAGTGAAACAGATACATTGCACAACATTTCGTTTACATGGCGACAAGGAGAATCGATAGCTATTGTTGGCGAAAATGGTGCAGGAAAAAGTACGTTAATGAAACTATTGTTACGATTGTATACGCCTACTTCCGGTCATATAACAGTCGATGGCATCGAATATCATTCGATTGCAGAAGCTAGTTTACGAAAAAATGTGTCTGCTGTGTTTCAAAATTATTATGCTTTTGAATTCACATTAGCGCAAAGTATTGGGCTTGGTGATGTTCATTCGTTAGCAGATGATAACTATTTGCATCCTGATCAAGAAAGGGTAGTACAAATTGCAAAACGGACAGGTGCTTATCCTATCATTACTTCTTTGCCCGATGGTGCCCAAACTCCGATTGGTCATGTGATAGACGGGGCGATTGGATTATCTGGTGGACAGTGGCAACGCATTGCACTTAGCAGAGCATTATATGGCGATCCCCAACTATTGTTATTAGATGAACCTACGTCTGCGCTAGATCCGAGAGCAGAAGCGCAGCTATACGATGATTTTGAACAGTTGATGACGGATAAGACCGTATTGTTTATTAGTCATCGCTTAGGTTCCGCTCGTTTGGCTGATCGGATTATTGTACTAAAAGATGGTCGAATCGTGGAAGAAGGACAACACCAAACGTTACTTATGGCTAATGGGGAATATGCTCGAATGTGGAAGGAGCAAGCGCAATGGTATCGATAGATCGCTCCTTTATCACTATATTTATTCGTTTTATTGTCGTTATATTTCAAGCTGATCCACGGCGCATGTTGTTATCGCTTGTTGTGAAGATGACGGATGCTATAATCGTTGCATTGCAAGTGCTTATTTTTACACAGATCGTCAATCAGGCTACAGCATTATATAGAGGTGACATAGAAGCAGGAGCGATTTGGTGGTGGCTGGCAGTATGGGCGCTCTTACATATCATAAGTATTTTGTTACGACCGATTTTTACAGTAATAGAAGAAAAGTTGCGTCAAAAAACACAGGAAATGATGGTAAGTCGCCTGCATCATAAAGCTCAGCAGTTACCATTGGAAATTTTTGAACGAGCCGAAATATACGACAAACTTAGTCGAGCACGAACCATCTCTGATCCCGGATTTTTGCTATTTCTTGATTTGTACGCTATCATTAGCGCAGCTATTACACTTATATCTTTTGCGATTATCATTGCAGGCTGGAATGTGTGGCTTACATTTACTATTATTATTGTGGCAATCCCAACACTTATAGTGCAACTGCTAAAAACGAAGCGATTATATACGGTAGAAATAGCTGCTTTGCCTGAAAAAAGACTTCTGCAATATATTGAAAAGATAATGAGTTCACGTGATAGTGCTCAGGAAGTACGTACTTTTCAATTATCCCATTGGTTATCGCTTTATTGGCGTAGTTTGTATTGGAAAATGGCAAATCATCGTTATAAACAGGAGAAGAAGTTAACACTTATCGAAGTATTGTTTACCCAGCTAGCATTAACCGGCTTAGTTTTTAGTATAGGCTGGGCGACTTATGCAGTCGCTAACGGTAGTTTATCTACAGGAGCTTATGCGGGTATGTTGGTTGCTTTGCAAGCCGTTTATACGAATATATCTACGATATTCGATAACACGAACCGACTATCACAAGCTTTTCTGCGTATTAATGACTATTTCGCCTATATGGATCTTCCGCAAGGAGATGAGCAAAAATATTTGGTAAGCAACCATGCAGCTAGCAGTAATAATGAGCGCAATGAAATAGTAGCAGAACAAGTATCTTTTCAATATCCATTTACCAATCGTTTTATTATTAATCAACTATCATTGACGATTCGTCCAGGTGAGAGAATAGCGATAGTCGGTGAAAATGGTTCGGGGAAAACGACATTAGCAAAATTACTAACGGGATTGTATCGTGCCACCTCTGGTACGATTATGTTTAACAAAATTGCTGTTGAACAATTAGAAAAGGATGTATGGCGAAAAAATATGTCCGCTGTATTTCAAGATTTCACGAAATATGCTGTGTCTCTCCAATACAATATTGGCTTCGGCAATGATGTTCAGAAAGATAATATGGAAAAAATCGCACAAGCTGCCAAATTAGGTGGAGCAGCATCTATAGCGAAGCAGCTTCCTGACGGGTTTGAAACAGAGCTGACAAAACAGTTCACAGGCGGAGTAGATTTGTCGGGTGGACAGTGGCAGAAGGTTGCTATTTCTCGATCATTTATGCGGGAAGCTTCTATTATATTGTTGGATGAACCAACGGCAGCGCTAGATCCTGTAGCAGAAGCAGATGCTTTTCAACGGTTTCTTACTATGATTGAAAAGACGACTGCTATACTAATTTCTCATCGGCTTGGCTTAGCACGTCATTGTGACCGAATTATTGTATTGCACAATGGCGAAATAATCGAACAAGGCACACATGATGAATTGCAGGGACAGCAAGGGGAATACGCTCGCTTATGGCAGTTGCAATCACAATGGTATATGGATGAGTAGTATATAAATCTAATTCCCACGAACAGTAGGATAAGTTTCAACCTAACATGGCTTAAGTTATATAACATTTGAACTTATCAAATATTAAAATTAATGGAAAAACAGTTGATTATCTTACAAAATAATCAACTTTTTTTTATTTTAGTATGACTTTAATACTATTTTTCTAACAAAATTACCATAATTAAAAACGTTTACATGAAATAATAAAAATATAGTTTTCGAAGGGGGTTATTTGTAGTCGCATGGAAAAGCTAAACAATTTTTAATATAGATAGGAGAAAACATCATGCATAGTCAAAAGATCAAATTTTCAGAAAGATTGGGCTATGGTTTTGGAGATTTGGCAAGTAATTTAATATGGACCGCAACGGGAATGTTTTTAACTTTCTTTTATACAGACATTGTCGGCATTTCTGCCGCAGCAGTCGGTACGTTATTGTTAATCGCTCGCGTTTTCGATGCTTTTGTCGATCTTGGTATCGGTGGATTGGTAGATAAAACAAAAAGTAAATATGGTAAAGCTCGTCCTTGGCTAAAATGGTTTGCTATTCCTTACGGAATAGCTGGCATACTGTTATTTACAGCTCCTAATTTTGGACCGACAGGTGCTCTAATTTATGCTTATATTACGTATTTATTGGTTAATGTTATATATTCTGCCATTAACGTTCCTTATAGCGCGTTGAATTCGTTAATAACGCAAGACCAATATCAGCGCTCCGTATTAAACATATTTCGGATGTTTTGTGCTTTAGTAGGAATGTTAGTTATTACAACGATGACGCTTCCGATTGTAGATGCTTTTGGTGGGGGAAAAGCTGGGTGGAGTTCTACATTTATTATGTTCGGTGTAGTATCGAGTGTTTTATTTCTAATTACATTTCGAACAACAAAAGAACGGGTTACTCCGTCAGTTGTTCAAAAAGATATTCCAATTAAACGCGGTTTTAAAGCATTGTTTCGTAACAAATATTGGATAATTGTTGTTGTGTTAATGTTAATTGGTGGTATTTCTGGAGCAATTAGTAATGCAGTCGGTATATATTATTATCAATATATAATGAATGACAGAAATTTAGTAGGTTTGCTTGGTCTTATTGGATTAGTTCCTATTATTATTGGTTTATTGTTTGTAGCGCCAATCATTAAAAAATATGGTAAACGCAATTCAATGCTTGTAGGATTGGTAATTATACTTATTGGTTGTTTCATCTTGTTAATAAATCCAACGAGTTTGTCAGTTATTATTACTTCTATATTAATAAAGTCAATCGGAAGTGTGCCAATCGCAGCAGCTGGTTTTGCTTTATTAGCAGATACGATCGAATATGGAGAATGGAAAACGGGTATTCGTACAGAAGGATTAGTATACAGTGCCGGCAGTTTCGGTACTAAAGCTGGTAATGGAATTGGTGCAGCTACCGTAGGTTGGTTATTAGCAATGGGTGGTTATGTTGGTGGTCAAGAAGTGATTAGTGCTACAGCTAGCAACACCATTGAGTTTATGTATATTTATATACCGATTATATTTACGGTAATTCAATTGTTAATATTAATTCCTTATAAACTGGACAAAGAATATCCAGAAGTTATAGCGGATTTGACAAAAGCAAAGGAAAGCATATCATAAAGGGGGAAATAACTTATGGAAGCTATCAAAGTCATTATGCCAACGAATGGTTTTCATGTTTTATTAGCAAAACAAATTAGTAAAAAAGGTACGGTGTTAACCATTACTTTTGATGGAGCAGATGAAGTAGAAGCAGCTATGCAATTACAGGCAGTCTTTTTAGAAAGTAGCGAGTAATCGGTTGTTAATTAGTGGAATAAATGAAAATAAAGTCTATGGTGTGCTTTATCGTACAGAGCCATAGGCTTTTTTTTTATTGTGCCATATATGGCATATAGGTAGTCTATCAGAGTTCGCTATGGGACGAATATTAAGTTAATCAGTAAAAATCGGATGTAATCGCAATTTTGTTGGATATTATCTTTCGGTAAGTACCTATATAATGGCGGTATCGGCCGATATAATAGCGATTACATGATATGAGGGAGGGCAATTCGATGCAAATTTCTAGGCATCCCCAGAATCCAATTGTTGTCCCAGGATTGTTCGAGTGGCGCAAAGCTACCGTATTTAATCCTGCTGTCATTATTCACGATGACAAATTTTATATGATTGAGCGTACCGCTGGTTCACTAACACCTTGTAAAAACTATCTTGGTCTACTCATCAGTGATGATGGTGTGAACTTTACACATGTGAAAGATGAACCGATTGTAACGCCAGACCAATTAGGTTTTCCATATGGAAGTATTCAAGATCCACGTGTTGTGAAAATTGATGATACGTTCTATATGAATTATGCTCTACGTCCTTGTGCGATGAATTATTATCCGACAGGAACGGGATTACCAGAACGTTCGATTCCTACTTATCCAGATGGTTGGGGAGATGATCCGGTACATTGGCTTACTCGTTCCGGTATTTTAACTTCAAAGGATTTAATCAATTGGGAATACTTATCTGATACGACACCATTAGAAATAAATGATCGTGATAACATATTGTTTCCTGAAAAAATAAATGGTCGTTATGTATTACTACGTCGTCCAGAAGAGTATGTTGGTGCGGAGTATGGAACAGAAAAGGCAGCTATGTGGATTACTTATTCGGATGATTTAATTCATTGGGATGAGCCTAAATTGCTGGCAACAGCTGGTCCATTAGCTTGGGAACAGAAAAAAATTGGTGGTTCTACACCTCCGGTTAAAACAGATAAAGGTTGGCTAGTCCTTTACCACGGTGTGGATGACGATAGTATCTATCGGGTCGGCGCTCTTTTGCTTGATTTGGACAATCCTGAAAAAATTATTGCTAGAACGAATAATTTTATTATGGAGCCGGAGCCGTACTATGAAAAATTCGGTTATCAAGTACCGAACGTTATTTTTCCGACAGGTAACGTAGTGAAAGACGGCATACTTTACATCTATTATGGTGTAACAGATACGGCGATTGCACTTGCAACCGTACCTTTAGATGATTTGGTCTCTTATATACTTGCTGGTAATTAAACCAGTAAGTATATAAGAGACGGATGTAAGCGTTGTAAAATATGGAATTGGAGGCTAGACATCGTGAAGACTAAAAAATGGTTGAAAATGAGTACTGCATTAACATTAGCAGCAATTATGCTTGTAGTTACAGCTTGTGGTGGCGGAAGTAAAGGTAATACTAATGAACAAACTGGTGGTACAGAAGGTAACAATAATGAAACAGTGACCTTATCGATGATGCATCCTTGGACATCACCGAACGTGGATAATGATGTATATAAAGCTCGTATTGCAGCTTTTGAAGAGAAATTTCCAAACATAAAAATTAAACAAGATGGTGTAGCAGCTGCACAGTATAAAACAAAGTTGTTTACATTAGCTACAGCTAATAACTTATCAGACGTTAACGTAGTATGGCCAGGAGCTGACTTAGAGCCATTAGTTAAAGGTAATCTGTTAATGCCGCTTAATGACGTTATGTCTACTTGGGAAGGGCTAGTACGTGAAGATGCTTTAGTGGGATTTGCTGCTAATGGTAATCAATATGCGATTCCTTCCAAACGTAACTTTGTAGATATTGTTTATTATAACAAAGAGCATTTAGCAACGGCAGGATATGAGAAATTTCCAGAAACGTATGAAGAGTTTATTGACCTTGTTAAAAAGCTAAAAGAAAAAGATATTACTCCAATAGCGTTAGGTAATAAAGAGAAATGGCCATTGCAGTCGTCATATATGTCGACTATTACGCAACGATTTGCAGGAACGGATTTCTTGGAGCGTGTAGTAGCTGGTGAAGCTAAATTTACAGATCCTGAGTTCGTACAAGCTATTTCGGTTATTGATGAATTAACGAAGTTAGAAGCATTTAATGTGGATGCTAATAATATGGATTCTGTACAAGCACAGGATTATTTAATTCAAGGAAAAGCAGCGATTCATATTTCATCTGCTACGGTTGATGGTCGTATTCGAATGAGTAATGAAGCAGGAGACAAGTTCGGTATCGCATTATTCCCAAGTGTGCCTAATGGTAAAGGGGAAGCTAATGTTAGTGCAGGTGTAGCGCAATATGGTATCGGTATTAAAGCTGATTTAGATGAAAAGAAAAAAGCAGCAGCACTAGAATTCATTAAGTTTTTTGCTCATGAAGATATGTATATGGAGCTAGCTAAAGCGGGAATTCTTGTTCCAGTTAATATCGAGCTAGGCGACGATGTTAATCCATATTTGAAAGAAATGTATGAACTAACAAATCAAGCATCTGCACCAGTTTTTGATGCGATTATTCCAACGAATGTAGCCAAAGAATTCGAAAATGGCTTGCAGGCTCTTACCGTTGGTAGAGGAACACCAGAGCAAGTGGCTGCTGATATTCAAGCATTACTTGACAAGAAATAATAAAAAGTTAAACAAAGTTTAAAAAGCTTCATTAAAAAAAGCCAGTATACAAGGGAACTATTTTCAATAGTTATACTGGCTTATGTACCATTTGAAATTAGAATTTTATTTATAATCAGGCGTTAGTGCTTGGAAAGAAGGTGCCTAATGCATACGTTGAAAAGAACAAAATTAGCTATCCTTTTAGGATTATTGCCGTCACTAATTATTTACATCGGTATAGCTCTCGTACCCATCGGATTATCTTTGTACTATTCAGTACTGGATTGGGATGGGATTACAGATCAAACGTTTATCGGATTAGCTAATTTTAAAGAAATTTTTCAAGACGATATATTTTGGTTATCGCTTAAAAATAACATCATTATTATGCTGACAGGGTTATTAGGTCAACTACCGTTAGGATTACTATTGGCGTTATTACTAAATCGTGGTTTAAAAGGAAGCGGCTTTTTTAGAACAGTTGGATTTTTGCCGGTTGTTGTTTCGTCGGTTATGGTCTCCTTAATTTGGGGCATGATTTATAATACGGAGCATGGCTTTCTTAATAGTTTTTTAGGACTAGTTGGTTTGGAAAGTATGCAACAAAATTGGCTTGGTAATCCTAATTTATCGATGTTTTCGATTAGTGTTGCTTATATTTGGCAAAATTTTGGCTTATATATGATTATCTTTTTAGCTGCATTGCAAAATGTTTCGTCTGAAGTGAATGAAGCTGCTGAGTTAGATGGGGCAACAGGGCTTAAAAAAGTGTGGCTCATAACGATTCCGATTATTAGGCCGACGATATTTGTTACTATTATTTATAGTATTAGTAACTCTTTCCGTGTATTTGACCTTATTCAAATATTAACTGGCGGTGGTCCAGCACATCAAACGGAAGTTATGACCATTTATATGTACAACAGTGCTTTCGTTAATCGTGAATTTGGATATGGTAGTGCAGTTTCTATTTTAATTCTGCTCTTTAGTTTAATTGTCGTCATGATTACGAACGTCGTCGGCAGAGAAAAGAAATAGGAAGGAGTGAATATCGTGCGTAAAAAATCACCAATCTATTATGTGGTGGCCTATACTTTTTTAGGTTTATTAACTGTATTTAATATTGTACCAATTTTTTATATGATTGTTGGATCATTTAAAACGGAAAGTGAATATGCGCTTAGTCCTTTTGCTATGCCAGAGAAATTTCAATTCTCTAACTATACAAAAGCTTGGGAAGTAGCTAATATGGATGTCTACTTTCTCAATAGTATTTTGATCACTATTATTTCGTTAATTGTAACGGTGTTGTTAGGAGCGCTTGCTGCTTTTTTCTTGGCTCGCTTTGAATTTAAGCTGCGTGGACCTATCTATGCATTGTTTTTATTAGGAATGTTAGTACCTATTCATGCGACGTTAATTCCTATATTTATGATCATGAAAAGCTTGAATTTTTTGGATACGTACATGTCACTTATTTTACCTTACACCGCCTTCCATTTGTCGCTCACTGTTTTTATTTTGGAAGGATTTATGCGTGGATTCCCTCGGGATTTGGAAGAATCAGCAGTTGTTGATGGTGCAGGAATTTATCGGATTTTTTGGTCGATTATATTACCGATTACTAAACCAGCGCTTGCGACTGTTATTATCTTGAATTTTATTTATAATTGGAATGAGTACTTGTTTGCGTTAGTATTAATTAGTTCGGAATCTATTAAAACATTACCGCTTGGTATTGCCAACTTTGTTGGAATAGAAACAGCTAGTTTAACGTTGCAAATGGCAGCCTTAACGATTGCTTTAGTACCAATTATTATTTTCTACTTGATATTACAGAAACAATTGGTGAATGGGATGGTTGCTGGTGCTGTAAAAGGTTAACGATACGAAGCGTAGCGTAGAAAGGATAATAAAAGAATGCTGGGTAAACTACCTCTAATTCGAAATTTTGGGTTAAAACAAATCGCCTTACTTCTTTTTATGTTACTCATTATTTTACCGACATTAGGTGTAGGGATTATTGTTCAGTATAAGTTTGCAGAAATATTACAAAAGAATGTTGTGCAATCTACGTTACAAAGTGTCGATAGCGTGGCTAATCAATTAGAGGAACAGATTTCTATGGTAGAGGACATTGCCGATTATTTGGTATATAATCCTCATTTAAATGCTTATTTACAAATTGATGCCAAAGAATATAGTGAACGAGTAGATAGTTTGGAACAATCGGTGGAGGGTTTATTAATCTTTCATCTTTTTTCCAAACCCTATATTCGTTCTATAACGATCGATGGAATGAATGGGCGTTATTTTGCCATGGGCGAGCCGGTAGCGGGCGATGAAAGTAAATGGCGAACAGAAGCGCTGAAGCAACGTGGTAAAATTGTATGGAGTGAAGGCTATCAAGTGGCTAGCGGATGGAGTGGCAGCATCGATGTTGTCTCGCTATTTCGTATTCTTAATTTGTATAAAGATGTGACTACTCCGCTAGGTACGTTAACGATCCATCTAGATGCTCAAAGTATTATTAGTTTATTAGAAACAACACTTTTGCAGCAGCAAGGGTATGTCTATGTATTGAATCAACGTGGTGAATCAGTGTTACAATCAAATAACGCGCTTGAATCTAACTTGCAAGCTAGCACAATGCTAGAACGCTTCGTAGCAAGTGGCGAGCGATTAGGTAGTTATGAACAAGATGGAACGAAATATTACACTTTTTATCGTCAAGTAGAAAATACGAACTGGCATATCGTAACCGCTATTCCTCATACTGTTGTAGATCAGCAGTTAAGTGGTTTACGCTGGATGATGATAGCTATTATAGCAGCGATTTTACTATTATGTATTATTGCCTACGCTGGTTTTCAATATATGATTATTAGCCCGATTTTACGTTTAAAAAACGAAACGACGCGGGTGACGCTGGGTGACTTTACCGCTCGTGTTCCAGTACAACATCGCAATGAAATATCTGACTTGAATAGGAAATTTAATGAAATGGTAGATACGATACGGGCGCTTATTGATCAAAAATATAAAATGGAAATTCGTCAGCGGGATGCTGAATTGAAGCTGCTCCAAAGTCAGATGGACCCTCATTTTTTGTATAATACGCTAGATACGATTCGTTGGACTGCTCGTTTGGAGAAGGCAGATCGTTCGAGTCATTTAATAGAAATGTTATCTAAGTTTTTGCGATCTAGTTTAAATAATGGACAGTATGAAACAACGCTAATCAAAGAGCTAGAGTTTGTACAATCCTATTTGTACTTGCATCAAGTACGGCTTGGTGATCGTTTAAACTACAGTTTGTATATCGAGTACCCATTAGAGAATATAGTCATCCCGAAAACGATGATACAGCCGTTAGTCGAAAACTTTTTGATTCACGGATATAATAGAAAAAAATCGAACAATACTATTGCAGTAAAAGTATATGCTGTAGGGGAAGATTACATTTGGATTGATGTTCGAGACAATGGCAAAGGAATTCCACCAGAGCAGCTACAACAACTACAGGTAACTTTGCAAAACGGTAATCAAAGCGATCAAAGCTTTGGAGCGATTAACAATATTGCTGAACGTTTAACTATCTTTTTTGGAGTGGAAGCAAAGATCGAAATAGCATCGATAGAAGATGAAGCAACACAAGTTCTGATCAAAATTCCATATATAGTCGGAGGTGAACAAAATGAATGAACAGATAACTAAGCTGATTATTGTTGACGATGAGCCAATTATTTGTGAAGGATTACAAAAAACGATAGATTGGTCATCTCTGAATGTGGAAGTAATGGGAGTAGCTTATGATGGAGAGCAAGCATTGCAGTTAATTACGAAGATCAACCCTCAAATTGTTATTACAGATATTCGAATGGAGGGCATGGACGGACTACAATTAGCAGAACAGATCAAGCAGCAATACCCTCATATTTCTGTCATTATTATTAGCGGTTATGAAGATTTTGAATATGCTAGACAGGCGATGCGCTTGCAAGTAAAGGACTATTTATTAAAACCAGTCGATATTACAGAATTAATGGAAGTTGTACAAAAGACGATATCTCGCATGAAAGAACATCATACCGAGGACCATACGTCGGAAGATGATATGCTGTGGTTTTTGCACACTATTTTAGGTAAACCAACGATTACATCACCATCTTTGTTATTGCAACAAGAGACAGATGACATAGCATATGTCGTTATTGTTAGTGAATTAGCATACTTTAGTGAAAATTATATAAATATAGTAACGACGGAGCGCGAACAATTACAAGCCGAATGGCAGCAGTTAGTAGAGTGTTCATTGCAAACGTTATCTGCTTATTCCGTTATCGTATTTTCGCATGTTAATAGGTTATTTGCGTTAGTTCGTATCGATCAGGATGCGGTTCATCACATAGACTGGACAGCTTTATTAATAGACAAAGCAAACAAAGGTAAGAGAATAGATGGTCAGCATGTTCGTTATGCTATCTCTGATCCTTTCAAGCAGTTAGAAGAGGTTGCGGAAATAAGTATGCAGGTAAAACAAATGCTACCTTATTATCATTTGACATCAGAACAAGTAATAACAGTAAATAGGTATAATCAGCTTGTTCAGCAAAAGAAGCAATCGCAACTAACCGATTTTAATGCTTATTTTTCCAAAACATTAGCGGGCATATTATTTCGGCAAGAAGAGGCGGAGAGTATCGCCTATGTGGCACAATTTTTCGAGTATGTACGTCGTGAAAAGTTCATGCCAGCGGAAGTATTACGATTAATGATGGAGCAAATGACGTTATTACGGCAACGTTTGCGACAAAGTGGACTGGAATTAAATATGTTAGGAGATAAGAAGCAGCAAATTGATATTAGTATATATAATACCTATGAAGCTTTAGAACGGTTATTTATGGAGCAAGTTGAACTTCTGGCAGAAAAAGTAGAAGAACAAATTACGAATAAATGGTTTTGGGCAATTGAAAAAGCAACACAGTATATGGCTGAACATTATAATGAAGATATCCGAGCATCGGATGTAGCGGCATGGCTTAATATTACGGCTAGTCATTTTAGCAGCATTTTCAAAAAGAATACAGGCAAAAGCTTTAAAGAGTACATGAACAATATACGGATGGAGCAAGCATGTCGATTACTAGAGACGACGAATGATAAAGTATTTGAAATTGCCGATCAAGTCGGCTATAGCGAGTACAAATATTTTGTCTCTATATTTAAGCAGCAAACTGGTCTAACCCCAAAAGAGTATCGTGCGATGAAAGCGGGGAAGTAACAATTCGAAACAGTGGGAGGTAACTGCATTGAATGAAAGCGTTATAAATGAAGATGTGATGGCTTTAGCTAAATTTCATTTTGATCATTTATACTTTCAAAGTCCGAAACGAATTGGTCCGTTGCTGCTTTACCAAATTGGTGATTTGAGCTGTTCTGAAGGCTATGTTTTGAAAAGTCATCAACAGATTTGTTATGAAATTAGTTTTATTGTGGAAGGAAAAGGAGTGTTCTCTCGCAATGGTGTAAACTATGATGTGCAAGCGGGAGATATGATGCTACACCGCCCTAACGAATGGCATGATGGTCGAGCAGATCTGGATGATCCGTTTCGCTACTATTATATGGGGTTTCAATTGGAGACGGAGGATGAGGAAGTCATTGGACAGTTGGATCCATTCGCATCGATGATGGAGCAACTTGATGATGTAGAGCATCCTATTATAACGAAGCAGCATCATATCGCTCCATTATTTATTGGTTTGTTTGCAGAACTGTTAAAACCGCGTCAATTTACAACGCTGATGATGGAGACATATATTCGCCAAATTATTTTAATGACTTACCGTGCTTTCTTTGATCAATCTGCCGTAGTTTATCACCCACCATCGCTTCCGAAGCAGCAAGTTCAAATTGCGTATGAAATGATGCATTACATTGATTCGCAGCTAACTGAAATTACTTCCTTGCAACAAATTACGACTACCCTGAATTACAATTATACGTATTTATCGCATGTTTTTTCACAAGTAACCGGACAGACCTTACAGTCCTATTACAATCGCAAACGTTTTGAACGAGCCTGTGAATGGTTACGAGAAGGAAAGCTATCGGTGACAGAAATAGCAGAGCGATTACATTATCAAAGTATTCATTCCTTTAGTAAAGCGTTTCGCAAACAGGGAGAGTTATCTCCTACAGCCTATCAACAACTGACACAACATCTAAACTAATAACCAATAATCAAGTGAAATTGAAGCAAAGACGGCATCGATCCCCCTTGATATAATGAAGCCAATCAGAAATAAGGGAGGCGCTTCAATTGACAAAGACAGTACAAGTGGCAGTTATCGGCTGTGGGCAAATTGCCAAAACACAACATTTACCTGCTTATAAAAACAATAGTCGCTCACAATTAAAATATGTTTATGATATTATTCCGGAGCGGGCGCAAGCGGCTGCTGAACAATTTGCTGTTGCTCATGTTGCTAGCAGTTTGGAAGAAGTGTTGCAGGATGGCGAGGTAGAAGCGATTTCTATCTGTACACCGAACGCATCGCATGCAGCGATTGCTATCGCAGCACTTGAAGCAGGTAAACACGTATTGTGTGAGAAACCAGCAGGCATGACCTATGATGAAGTAATAGCGATGAAACAAGCAGCAGATAAGTATGATCGTATATTAAATATTGGAGTGGTCAATCG
This sequence comes from Paenibacillus yanchengensis, assembly GCF_042684845.1. Lineage (NCBI taxonomy): Bacteria > Bacillati > Bacillota > Bacilli > Caryophanales > Paenibacillaceae > Paenibacillus > Paenibacillus yanchengensis. The sequence continues at coordinate 153,112 of NZ_JBHUMH010000013.1, forward strand.
TTTTAATACGGCAGTTAATAAAATAAAACAACTCCTAGATGCTGGAGAGCTAGGAAACTTATATCATATCTATTGTTCCTTTCGGGCACATCGTTCTATTCCTGGTCTAGGTGGTCCATTTACAAGTAAAGCACATTCCGGTGGCGGTGTCCTCATTGATTGGGGGGTACACTTTATCGATTTGATTTTGTACATTTTGGGACGTGACCTACAAGTGAATGCAGTTAGTGGCGCGACGTATGGTGAGCTAGGAAAAGATCTCGCTAATTATACTTACAAAAGTATGTGGGCAGGTCCCCCTCGTTTGGACGGTACGTTTGATGTAGAAGATTTTGTAACAGCACTTCTGCGGACGAATGGTCCGACGATCAACTTAAATGGCGCATGGGCACAAAATATTGGAGAACAAGCGATGTTTGTCGAGTTTTTGGGAAGTAAAGCCGGTATCAAATTGATGTATGGTGGCGAGTTTACCATTTATTCTAGTCAGCATGGGATGCTGTATGAAACAGCCAGCTCGTTTGCGCAAGCGGATATGTTTGCTGAAGAAATAGATGCATTTTTACAGTCGCTTTCCTCGGGTAGTAAAAATCGGGCTAACGTGGATGAAACGCTACTGACTGCTCAGGTTATCGATGCTATTTATCACTCGTCTGCGACTGGTAAAGAGGTGTACTTATGAAAAAAATCGGTTTTATCGACTACTATTTAGACGAATGGCATGCCAATAATTATCCTAAATGGATCAAGGAACGAGCAGCCGCCCTCGGTTTATCATGGACTGTTGCTTATGCGTGGGCGGATGTGGACAAAAATGATGGACTAACGACAGCAGAGTGGTGTGAGCAGCAGCAAGTGATGCAAGTGGCTACGATAGAACAGCTTGTCCAATTAAGTGATGCGATTATCGTGTTATCGCCAGATCATCCCGAACATCATGAACGATTGAGTCAATTGGCATTGCAATCAGGTAAACCCGTTTACATGGACAAAACCTTTGCACCGGATGTGGCTACGGCATTAGCGATGTTTTCCTTAGCTGAACGTCACCAAACGCCGCTCTTTTCCAGCTCAGCGCTACGTTTTGCTGATGAGATTCAAGCGGCTGCAAGGGATTTTACGCCGCAATCGATCGGTTATGCTTCCATGATGAGTCCGGGAAAATATAGCAACTATGCGGTTCACCCGTTTGAGATGGTCGTCACATTAATGGGCACTGATATAAAACGAATAAAGTGTCACGCCAATGAGTGGGGACGCCAATTTATTGTTGCTTTTCATGATGGAAGACAAGCTACGGTAGAGCAAACCGCTTCGGCTACCTTCCAAGCGACGATGGCGACCAAAACAGGCGAAGGTCAGCACATTGCTCAATGTTCTCATATGTTTGAAAACTTAATCGACGCCATCCTACAATTTTTTGAAACACCAATCGTTCCTGTTCCAAAGGAAGAGACGGTGGTTATTATGGCGCTGATCGAAGCTGGTAGCAAAGCATTAAAGCAGCCAGATCAATGGATAGAAGTAATGGTTTAAATAGATGTAACCTAAAAACCCTAGCATAGGATATATGCTAGGGTTTTTGGTTGTTGTTTTAAGAAGCGACATAAGTTTGATAATTTATGTAAAAGAAGACAATCTTATTTAGAGGTAAAAAATGTGATATTAATTAAAAAATACATATAGATAAAACGATGTCGAAAAGGAAAACATTGTTTCGAAAATATTCATCCATATAATACAAACATATTTGGACTTGACCCGCAATTGCGGATGTTTGTTTGTTTTTTCGTATAAAATCCTTACGATCAACCTATTATCGGGGTCACTTTGTATGGTTTTTCGTACAAACTTGTTTTCACGAATCGTTTATTTGAATGTTTGTATGTTTTTTCATATAAAATCTGGGAGGTCGGATACTCAACTAATGAGTAGTCTTCATTTCCAAATAATTTATTAAGGAATAGAAGGAAAATTTGATTTTTATTCAAGAAATTAAAAAGTCATCCAGATTGAAATCTTTAAAAAATACTAAATTCAAAAGAAATTACTAATGTATTAAACTTTATTTTAAAGTTGATTCTATCAAGTAGTAAATTTACCAAAAGATATAAAGATATTAATAAAAAATTGAAATGAACGGTGTTAACATGGAAACGTTACTGAGTAAATTGTCATAATTTGTTGAATTATTAGATGATATATCTAAATTTGGGTATGTACATTTTATAGGAGGGAAGCTGCTAAAAAGATACCTTTATTATGATTGAAAGAGGGATGGATAGTCTAGTACGTTTTAATGAGGAAAAATGTGCATCAAAGTTAAAACTATAAACCAAATGGTATGGAGGTTTGCACAGAAAATGAATTCGCTTACAAATAAACCCATAGTTAAAAAGGCAATGCTATTTACGATCATGTTATCGTTAATTACATCTATGTTTGTGGGACTGCCGAATAGCGAAGTAGCTGCTTATACGAAAACGGTAAAGCTGGAACCGAGCACTATGGACAGAACATGGGATGGTTGGGGAACAGCATTAGCCTGGTTTGGTCATGCGACAGGTGGTTGGAAAACAGAACAAAGAGATAAACTAGTAGATGCTTTATATAGTGAAGAAGGACTAAACTATAATATCGCTCGTTATAATATCGGTGGTGGGGATGATCCTACGCATGACCATATGCGTAAAGGCGGGGATATTCCTGGCTTTTCCACTGGTTTTGGTGAAGACGGAAAAATGGAATTCGATTTTACTGCAGATGCTAATCAGCGCTGGTGGCTGCAAGAGGCAAAAAAGCGTTGGGAGCAGAGAGATGAGACTTTTATAACAGAAGCATTCTCTAACTCTCCCCCGTACTTTATGACAATTAGTGGATGTACAGCAGGTCATTGGGATGGAGGAACAAGTAATTTAGATCCGAGTCGTTATCCAGATTTTGCTGAATATTTAGCTACCGTAGTAGAGCACTACAAAGAAGAGCATGGTATTACATTCGATACATTGTCTGTAGTAAATGAGCCGACTGCTGACTATTGGTCAGCTAACAACGGACGAGAAGGTTCGTACTGGGAACCTTGGCAACAATCTTGGGTTATCTATGAGGCTTACCAAGCTTTAGTAGCTAAAGGATTAGCAGGCGAGGGAGTAGCCGATGAAGACGAAGTGAAGATAGCTGCCATGGATGAATCCATTATTGATACATTTTTAACGAATTGGGCTGAGTATGGGCAAGATACAAAAGATATCGTCTCTCAGTTTAATGTTCATGCTTATGGAGGGGATAAACGACAAGAAGTAAGAGATCTAGCTAGACAAGAAAATAAAAAATTATGGATGTCCCAAGCAGATGTGGGACCAAGTGATGTTCCACATAATCACGAAGATATGGAACCAGGTCTTTCCCTTGCGTGGCAAATTATGACGGACGTCAGATGGTTTGAGCCAGAAGCTTGGGTGTTGTGGCAAGCAGTCGAAGAAGAACATAACATGCGTGAAGATAAAGAAAATATGAACTGGGGCTTAATTCATGCCGACTTTGATACAGAAGAATGGTGGTATACGAAAAAATACTACGCTATGGGGCAGTTCAGTAAATTCATTCCGCAAGGATCAAAGTTTTTTCAAAATGACGATTGGGATGAGCAATATACATTAACTGCGTACAATGAGAAAGATAATGAAACAGTAATTGTCTATAGAAATCCAGATGACGAAGCAGTTCAAGTAACGTTTGATCTGTCTGAGTTCGCTACTCCAGGAAAAGCAGTTAAAACTTACGTAACATCAGAGGATAAAAACTTAGCGGAAGGACAAACAGCAGTTATTGGTAATAAACTGTTTGCAGAAGTAGAAGGTAAATCGATTACGACATTTATTATCGAAGGTGCTGCATACAAAGAGGGCGAGACTTCTACTATTGCTGGAATGTTAGAAGCTTTACAAGCAGATCTAGCCAGTTATGAAGGCGCTGGAAGGGAAGATGTTGCATTTTTTACAGCACAAATTACTACTGCATTAGAAGCAGATGATGAAGTACAGCAAGCTACGCTAGAAAATGTTTCGAAGGCATTTTTTGAGCTAAAGGCTGGTAAAATACCTCAATCTACGATGAATGTGTTGGCAAGTAGTGAAGAAATTGCTGGTAGCAATGAAGGAGCAGCGAATGCTATTGATGGTGATATGAGTTCCATCTGGCATACTAACTGGGGAGATAGTAGTTTACCTGCAACGATGGAGTTTGATTTCGACTGGAACCGTGACGGTATCTATAAGCTAGAGTATGTACCTAGACAAGATGATTCATCCAATGGTGTAGCAACTGCTTATGAAGTTCATGTGGCAGATAGTACAGAGGATTATAAACTTGTTGCAAAAGGAGAATGGGCAGCTAATAAAGATGTAAAGATAGTCGCTTTTAATGCTGTAAATGCAACTAAATTAAAACTGGTAATCACTGGTTCGCAAGATGGTAGCTATGCTTCCGCTGCCGAAATAAATGTGTATAGAAGCCCATCATTTACAGTGAATACAAGTGAATTGCAAGTTGCTATAGAAGAAGCTAATGAAATAATAGCGCAAGCAGAGAGTGAAACGGATTATGTTAATTTGAGAGAAGTTGTTTCATTGGCAGAAGTGTTACTACAATCTACGACTGCAACACAAGAAGCAATTGATCAAATGGTAGTAGATATACGACTAGTATTAAGTACAGTTAATGAATTAAAAGTGGAAATTGCCTATGCACCGCAGGCGCATTACTCCACACCTATTGAGAATATGATCGATGGTGATATATGGACGATGTATGAAAGTAATTGGGAATCGTCTGGTGAGGGCTTTGAAGAGGGGGATTATATTGTTCTGGACCTAGGCAAAGCGCATGAAAATGTGGAACAAATAGTATATTCACCGCGACTCAATGGTGAATATTATGAAGTGGAAAATGGTCGTATGAAACAATATAAAATTTTCACTAGTGATCAAGACTTGAACTCCATTAAGTTGAATGGTTCAGCCGAGCAACTTGCTAAGCATTTTAAATTAGCCGGATTTGGGGACATGGATGTAACCAATGGATCTACTCAAACGATTACATTTGAGCCACAAAGGGCTAGATATGTAGCTATTCAAGTGTTAAAAACAGGTGGTGACGGATCAACGCTATCGATAGGTGAACTTGTTGTTAGGAAGAAGATAGAGCTAAATGAATTTACAGTTATTTTTGATAGTACGGGTGGAAGTAATGTAGCACAAATAAAAGATGTAGAAAAGGGTTCTACTATTGAAGCGCCAACAGCACCAACGAAAAAAGGTTATACGTTCTTAGGTTGGTATACAGCAGCTGTAGACGGAGAAAAGTGGGATTTTGCAGTAAATAAAGTGAATAGAACACTGAGGCTATATGCACAGTGGAATAAAGTAGAAAACTTGTTGAAAAATGCAGGTTTTGAGCATAACACAAGTAACAATGAGCTTGCTGATCATTGGAATGCCAATATAAACGATGTTCAAGCTAGAGCAGAAAATAAAATTGTAACTACTCCAATCTATCGAGGAAAGAAAGCACAACAAATATCAGTATCTAATTTAGCAAAAAATAAAAGTAGTAAGATAGAGCAATCTATTCATGTTAATCCTAATGAAGAGTTTGTGATGGAAGCAAAGATAAATATACCCGAACTACATCAAGCTAAAGCAATGTTCCATGTTATGTTTCTTAATAAAGAGGGCGAGTACTTAAATGAATTTCAAAGCGAATTAATAACAACGACTAATGGATTTGAAACTTTGCAGATACATGAAACGATACCTCCTGAAGCTAGAGAGGCCATTATAAATGTTTCGGTATATGCACTCGCAAACGAAGCATCTGGAACTATAATCGTTGATGATGTGTCCTTTCAATATGGTAATACAGTAGCAGAGGGATTGGAGACGCCTACTGACTTGGAAGTTATCAAAACTAGGAGTAAAAGTGTATTAGTGAGTTGGACTGATGATCAGAATAGTAGTGATGTCGTATCACATTATGAGATTGTTGTGAACGATATTGTTCACGGAACAACGACAGATACAATCTACAAAATTACAAATTTAAAACCTGCCCAACAATATGAGGTTGAAATTATAGCGGTAGGTACTAGTGAAGAGCGTTCTGATTCTTTACGAGATATTGTGTTTACTTACGGCGCAAATGTAATCAAAAATCACAGTTTTGAAAATAACTTAACTGGTTTAGCAGAGGAATGGATAAATAATGCAACAAGTGTGGCTAATACACAGTTTTTATCTGAGCAATTAATTGTGAAAAATGGTGCGCAGGCGCAAAGAATAGAAGCTGATAATCTCTCCACGCAAAATAGTATTTCCATTGAACAAACAATTAACGCAATGGATGCTAAGCCATATACTTGGGGTGGCAATATTTTTATTGAACAGCTGGAGAACGCAGAAGTGAATATAGTACTTTCGTATTATAGTGAAAATGATATAAAGCTAGGAGAAGATAAAGTTACTTTTACAGCAGCGACTAATAAATTTGAATCATTTGAAAAAGATGGAATAGTACCTGCTGGAACTAAAAAAGCAATTGTAAAGATAGCTATGTTAGGAAACGCTGATACTTTATCAGGGAGAGGAAATATTATTATGGATTCTCTAATTTTTAAGCACAAAAACCGAGCAAATTATACGTATAATGCTTTGAATCAATTGAAACAGGTTTCCTATGTAGATGGTACCACAATAACCTATACGTACGATGATAATGGAAACAAAATAAATACAGTGCTATCCGATCAATAAAACTCTTTAAAACTTACAGTATTCATTAACCTTATAGGAGAGAGAAAAATTGTCTAAAAAAGTGATTAAACGCTTTACACTTATATTACTAGCATTTGTATTATTAACGGGATTATTAGAAGGTATAGTGTTAGAACCTGTGGTAGCAGACAGTGAAACGAATGAAGAGAATCAGCAATCATTACATGATGTTATTCAACAACGATTCAATGTTTCTGAGCAATTCATTTTATCAGAAATTGAAGCAGGTTACTCAAGCAATCAAATCTATGCTTCACTTTGGAGAGCACAAACTTATAACAAAACCTATGAAATATCTAAAGCCGAACTTTTTCCTAAAGAAGTGAATAACTCGGCAATAACCGAAGGGAAAGTTGAAAACGAAAATTTGCTATTAGATCTAGTGCTTACTGATCCTTCCATTAAACTAGAAGGCGAAGAGTTGACAGCAGAAGAAATGAAAAAAATAAAATCACTAGAAGGTAGTCGGAAAAAAAAAGCAAGAACATTTTCTAGCCAGCCTGGTACTAATGAAGAAGCTCCAATTTATACGAAGACTAGCTTTAATCATGCGCCTTATTCTATTAACTCAGATAACGAATCTATCTCTACCCTTTCAGGGAACTTACAGATGCAAGCAAATGACGCTATGTTACCAGGAAGAAATGGCTTGGCTTTTGAATTGATTAGACAGTATAATACGTCAGACGCATCCATGAATGATATAGGTGTACAATCAAATCTTTATACTACAGACATATATAATCATTATATTGAATTTAATACAGTTCGTAAAAAAACTTATTATGATGTAATATACGAAGAAAATAAATATGTAGAAGAAACAAATCCTAGTAATACAATTTGGTTAGAAGGAAATCCTGATACATTACACTCTATACACGATACACAACAAGCAGCTCAAAATAAGGCAAACCAAGGTGTCTACTATACGATTCCATCTTTATCAAAAATTGCAACAGATTCTCGTAGTAGTAGCATTAACTCTTTTTCGGAGAGAGTATGGTATGCGCAAGATGAGTATATTGGTTATCTTAGTAAACAAGGTTCTTCTTCTGTTATATCGGGTTCGTATACACCAGCACATCCCAAAGTCGAAAAAACTACATGTCCGAATTCGTTAGAAGGTAAATATGCAGCAAATGGACAATGGCAAGCTACTGGTGGTTATAGTAATACTTGTCCTGAGTCTATTCCGTATAATAGTGGAGGTTACTCGGGAACCTTGACTCGTATAGACGCACCTGCAACAAAATCATGTCCTTCACCAGGAAAACCAGGATGGAAATGTACAAAGTCATGGATAGCCAATTACTCTGGAACAGTGACGAAACCTGCGACTGATACAAGAGTATATCGTCAAAATTATAGTGGAGAAGTGACTAAACAAGGCGGAAAAAGTATGGTTCGATATGATAGCTGGCAACAATATGGAAACAGAAGTTGGAGATATAAGTATGTGATTTCAAATGTGAGAGTCGTTGAGCGGAAAGTTAGCGAATCTGGTGGAACGCGTACATCCCCTATTTTTTCTAATTCAAGTGATGCAGAAAATATGTTGAATTATATAAGTAATTCACCAGGTACTCCTGTTGAAGTTACTTCGGACGGATATCACTACTACATAGCTAATCCGCCAAGTGCAAAATTGAGAAGTTTTAAAGCTGATATTGGATACTATACGAGTAATAGTAATATTACCAAAAAACATATAAAAGAAAAAATGTATCCGTTAGGTAAAGGGTGGTCGTGGAAATTACCATTTATTGAGAAAGATAATGGTGATATTTATGTTAACCTAGAAGATGGTGGGAAATACCAGGTGAAAAATGGAACTTTGGAAAACTACCCTTGGTTAGGCTATACATTCCAAAACGATACATCAACTACAGTGAACGGGGAACAATCAAGTTATATGTTAAGTACTGTAGACCAAACATATAAGCAATATTTTACAAATGATGGACGATTAATTCAGACAAAGGATAATTATAATAATACGATTGATTTTAACTATACACAAAACTCCTATTATAACGAGAAATTGCTTAGTACAATCAAAGATAGTATTGGCAATACAATCACGATTACTTATGCGCAAGATAAAGTTGTAGTCACTAATGGAGAGAAAACAACCGTTTATGAAAAAAAATTAGTTAGTGGGCATGAACTATTAGAAGCGGTAGTAGATCCAGAGGGAAGAAGAACCACGTATGACTACAAATTAAGTCCTGCTAAGTTTAACTTTATGAGCTATAGTGAAGGCAGAGCTGCGTCTAATCCTTATGCTTTACTTACCAAAGTACAACATCCAACGGGAGCAGTAACTGAATATACGTATGAAGTTGCTCCAGTCAAACGTTTTTTTGGAGAATCATCTTATAAAGAAGAATATAGATTATCGGCTAGAGCTGATTGGCTCAATTATGATAATGATTCTAAGCGGATGAGTAATAATCAAATGTTCCAGTATAATGGTGATTATATGCAATCACACGGGCAAAGTCAGACATTTAATACAGTCATATTTGATGGAAGAAGCAGCCAAACTTATTATTATAAGAAAGATGTACCACAATCCACAAAACCAGCACAATATTATATACAATCAGAGAAAACAAGTGCTGAAAATACAGAGAAGACAATGACCTACACGTACGAAAAGAAAGTCGGTTCAAATACGTTTGCTGTTGCGACTCCAACGAAAGTAGTTATAAGTGATAATGTGACTAACGATAGTTTAACCAAGCAAATGGAATATGATGATTACGGGAACGTAGTTAAAAGCACCGATGTTACAGGTAAAACGGTCGAAAATGTATATGATCCTACTAAAAAGTGGCTAACTAGTATGCGAGAGCAAGTAGATCAATCCAAATATCTTCATACTACATTTAGTCGGAATGCTAAAGGTGACATTACGCAGACCGTTACTAGGAACAACAATGGTAGTGGTGCAATATTAAGAAAAACTGTAGTAGAAGAAATAGATGCTTATGGAAATGTAAAGAAGGTTACGGAGAGTAATGGTACAAAGTCACAAACGTATCGTTTTGTATATGATAGTGTGAATCATGCCTTTCCTCAATCTCAGACGGTAGCTGTTACGAATGTGGATGGCGTTGTAGAAAATATTACAACAAGTTTTACTTATGATAAGAAAACAGGAGAAATATTAACCTATACCGATGGCAAGGGATTAATAACTAAAGTCGAATATGATAAATTAGGCAGAGTTACTAAAAATACATTTGCAGATCATACTACACTGACAGTGGAACGTGATGATGTTCAAAATACAGTCATTGTAACAGACGAGCTTAATAGGAAGTTTAAAACAACTTGGAATGGACTTGGCTTGAAAACAGAAGAAAGTATGATGACTGCTAATGGTTATGTGAGACAAGCACTTTATCAATATGATGAATTTGGTAGAATGATATTATCTGAAAATGCACTTGGACATCAACAAAGTCAACAGTTCGACGTCTGGTCACGTCCGACTTTATCCACAATGGCTAATGGTGCAACGACAACGGTTACCTATGATGATGCCAATAGAGAAGTAACGACAACGGATGCAATAGGTAACGCAACGATGGAGAAATTCGACCAATTTGGTCGAGTAGTAAGCCTTTATGAATTAGATCATAACAATAATAGAAGCACGGTTTCGCAAATGCAGTATAACAGGATCAATGGTTTGTTGGAAAAACAAGTGGATGCCAACGAGCAAGCAACGATCTACGCTTATGATTTATTCGGGCAGCTGACATCTGTTAAAAATGCATTAGGAGAAACGACAACTTATCATTACGATCAATTAGGACAACACATTAAAACGACTTACCCTGATGGTAAGCAAACAAGCAAAGTTTATGATCAAGTTGGTAGATTAATAAAAAATGTGGATGCATTAGGTGCAGCAGAGAAATTTTATTACGATAAAAATGGAAATAGAATCAAGTTAATCGATAAGCGCAAACAGCAATTTACGTACGCCTATGACAACAGAAATAGATTGCTATCCAAGCAAGGACCTTCTGAAAAGATAGCCTATCGTTATTTTAACGATGGTTCTCGTGCTTCGATGACAGATACGACAGGAACAACTAGTTATCAATATGATCCGCATACTGGTGATCTCACTACGATGACGTTTGCTGATGGAAAAACGATGACTTATACGTATAATAAGCTAGGTCAACGAATAAAATTAAAGACACCATTTGACGATGAAATCGGCTATTCCTATACGTCTGTCAATCAGTTACAGCAATTGACGTGGAATAATAGAGTGGAAGTGGATTATAAGTACTATTTAAATGGACAAGCGCAGAAAGAAGAACAAGGTAATGGCGTGAATGTAGCAAGAACCTATGATCAGTTTAAATTAGCTACGTTACAATACGAAAATGAAGCAACCACATTAGGTCAACATTATCAATATGATTATGATCTAATTGGTAATATCACGAATCGTCAAGCAACGAAGCAAAGCATCGTCATGGAAGATAACACCTTTACTTATGATGCACTTAGCCGTATAGCGACTTCTACCTTGTTCGACGAAAGTTATACGTATGATAAACGTGGTAATCGTCAGACGTTAGCGACGGAAGCAACGCCACTGGATAGCTTAAATAGTAACTATGCCTATGATGAATGGGATCGTTTAACGAAAGTAACGACGGAAGAAGGAAAGGAAGTCACTTATCGTTATAATGGTGACAACTTATTGGTGGAACGAAGTGATGAAGATACGACGATCCGCTATTACTATGACGGTCAACAGATCATATCCGAAGCATGGGTGGATCCAGATGGAACGGTACGTGAAAAAATAAGTTACTTGCTTGGGAATAACCTTGCGATGTTAGAGACAGCGGCAGGGGAAAAAGGTTATTATATGGTAAACGGTCATGGTGACGTGACTGGTATTACGGATACTGCAGGCGAGCTAATCAATGAGTATACGTACGATATCTGGGGCAAACCACTGGAGCATTCCGAAACGATCGAGCAATCTTTCCGCTATTCTGGAGAATACTGGGATGAAGAGGCGAATCTACAATATTTACGTGCACGTTGGTATGATCCAAGTATTGGACGGTTTATCAATGAGGATACGTATGAAGGGGAATTGACGAATCCGCTTAGCTTGAATCTTTATACTTATGTAGAGAATAATCCATTGATCTATACTGACCCGACAGGACATTGGTCTACTGAGGTTACTGCAAACTGGACAATAAATGAAATGAAATGGAAGTATGCGGAAGCAAAAGCATCAGGTGGGGATTACAAGAAATGGGAAAGAGAAGCTAACGAATTAAGGGCGAAAATGAGAAAAGCAGGCATTGCTGAATCAGATATTATGCAGGGAACTGACGCAACAATTCCAAAAGAGCTTGTTATGGATATTGCGTGGGCAAGTACCTTTAGTTGGATTGAAAACGACCCTACAGGTTTCGGGTTCCTAGCGTGGTCTGCTGATAAAATGTTCTACCTATCTGGTGGTGGTACAGGTGTAGCAGCATTATCAATTAAAGAGGTTGGAACTGGATTTATTAAACATTCAGTTTATAACGAAGTAAGGAAAAAGCTAGGAAAAAAAGGAGCTAATCAGTTCATCGAAGCAATGTATAAAGGTGTAGTTGGACCTAAAGGAGAAGAAGGGATCGTAAAATTAAGTGGAGCCGGCAAAAAATTTAGTAATGGTAAGACGTATCGATATGAATTAAAGGTTCTAGGAGAATTTGGAGACTGGAGAATTTTTGGGAATTACGATGAAAAAGCCGGTAAGTATATGTTTGAATATTTTAGAAAAGGGCTCCATTGAGGAGGGGAATATTAATGGATGTAAAGAAACTAAAAGAAATGGTTATCGATAAAGGGTTAGAAGAAAAAAGCATTTTAGGATTTTGGAATAGTTTGAATAGATACAGTGCTGAAAAAAGGGAGGATTTCGAAAATGTTTTCCCGAATTATGACAAAGAACTAGTTAGTGTTTATGTAAATACTGTATCCCTAACTATGACTAGCTGGCCAGATGAAGATTACATTCATATTGTCCTTCGTTTAGAAATAAGATATGGAAGCCAATTTGCAGCAGATTATAGGATGGTATTTAATTTGGATGGGACAATAGAAGACGATTATCTTACCTTCTAATGCATATTATTTAATTTTGCCACATGCGAGTGTAACAACTCCATGTGGTTTCTTTTTTGCTTAAAAATATTTACTCACTCCCTATTGACGTATCGAAACGTCAAAGTTATATTTACATTAAGACGTAATGATACGTCATTTTATTGGAGGGCTATTTATGATCGGCTTAGAATACATCGTAAAGCTGTACAACGGAACGTACAAGAAATTAGCTGAGAAGCTGGAGATTACACCATCAACGGTTACGGACTGGCTGAGTAAGCGTAGACCCATACCTAGAGCCAAGCTAGAAGCCCTGTCTAAGCTATTTAATCTGGAAGCAGAATACTTTCAAAAAGAGTTAACGAAAATAGAGGAGATCGAGCTGAGGCTGGATTATCTGAATCGAAGTTCTAAACGAGATTCGTTTGAAACACCTGACTATTTTACCGATACGGATGGAAATGAGCATGAATACACTAGGTCAATTGATCCTTATCAGGAAGAGAAACGAATGATGTACGATGAATTGAAAATAGAGAAGATTATTCTTACGCTTCAAGGAGACTTATATCATGAACTTTATAATCCCGATCAGGGTAATAAAGCATATGAGATTCTGGGAAGGGTTTCAAACGTGTTAAATGAATCTGTTCCCAATGATCTGGATGCTGAGCAGCAACTACAATGGGATAGAAAGCATGATAAGCGTATCGAAGCATTGCGTTCTATGATGTATTTCATGGATATTACAGGATTTGCAGTATGGGATGAAGAGGAAGAAAGCTTTCATAACGAATTGTTTAAGCTCCTGAAAAAGCAAGATTTACTGTGGATGAAAGAGTAAGGCGAGAACATTTGAAGGGTGGTGATTACGATGTAGGCATGTTTTCTTTTCTTATAACATAGCTAATTTGATCCAGAATATTAATCCATCCAGAAAATAGAAAGAAGGAATTGAATGTTTGATACGGTTGTGATAAAAGCGAGACCGATTTACTTTGAATCAGAAGCATTGTTAAGCATGGAGAACTGTAAGTCAGTTACATTTCTAAACAAGGAAACTGGTATACTCCAAACGAGGTATGAAATATATGATGAGCAGTTGTCATATCAAGTATCTGGATGGCAGTCAGACGTTGTCCATTCAAGTTTCTATACCAAAGCTGTTGTATGGAAACAATGTAACTCTTATTACTGAACATGACATTCCGAGCTTCTTTGAGAATGTTCAGCAACGCATTCAACAACTCTTTTCGATTAGCATTCCCCATTCGGAATGGTCGATAAGTCGTGCAGATATATGATGGAACTTTCAAGCAGGCAAAGATGTTGGTGAGTATGTACGAATGCTAAGCAAGCAGAAGTTAGCATTTAAGAACACAAGAAGCTACAACCAAAATCAGACGGTTGAGTTTTCTAACAAGAGCAGCAGAATAATGTTCTATGACAAGCACAAAAAGAGAAAGCATCTCCTGAGATTGTCGAGCAGTCCAAGGGAATCCTGCGGCTTGAAATTAAGCCAAGTAATTGCGAGATGGAAAAGTTCTCACCAACTAAAAATGCCGTTGAGTTGCTCAATAAGCCATTCTTTGATTACATGACGGCAAAAGTGCTAAATGAAATCGAATATCCGTCAACAGTAAGCACGATGAACTTATCTTGGCTAATGGAAAATAAAGAGAACATATCCAAGATAGAAACGCTTCTTGGTTTTCAAGTGTTGCAAAATATGTTCGAAGAATCAAATCTAAGACAGCTATTTACTTCAACTTATGCCAATTGCAAAACCTTGGCAAAAAAAATGACAATTCCCACAGGGAACTGCCTAGAACCACTGGCAGTAAACCAGTAAATACACATCCTAACAGACGGACACGTTATTTTGCCGATAACGATAAAAAGTCCAATATGCTGGATGAGATAAAAATAACTTAGTCCTTATTCTACTTGAAAACAAAGAAAAAGCAAATCCCCGATGGCGAGAAACTAATGGAAAGACGATAGCTAACCATTGGGGGTGGTTTAAATCAATAGCCTACTTTTCGGTTTTCTAAATAGGCACAGCACATCCAGCGACTGAAACAAATTTAAATTAGAAAGCGATACGATAATTGGGAGTCCTATCCTTCTCCACAGAAGCTAAAAGACGTATTAGAGGATGAACTTGCTATTTTTCTACGTAGCCATAGTAACAATGGGCTTTCTCATAAAAAGGCTAGCCAAATCTTATGTTTGATTACTGCTGACGGTGATACGTATAAAGATTTTCAGGATTCACGAGATTCTGTTGTGAAGAGTAAGGTGAAAACGATTGCCTTTCTAAAGATGGAAATAGCCAGCATCAAAGTAGAAATCGAGAACTTGATGAAACAGCTTGGTTTTCAGCTTGAATCCAAGACAGGCATTGAATTAGTAACAGCGGCAACTCGTTGCAGAAATAGGAGATATTCACCGATTTTCATCAGCAGACAAGCTTGCTCGATTCGCAGGCATCGCATCTGTGACCGTAGGTTCTGGGAATAAATCAAGAAACTACAAGAGTCAGCAAGGTAATCGAGAATTGCATGACATTTTCAAAAGCCTTGCTATCAGATAAATAGCTGTTACTCGTACTAAGAAAGAACCAAGGAATTCACATTTTCATGCATATTATGAGCAAAGACTAGAAGAAGGTAAAACAAAACAGCAAGCGATTGTTTGCATCATGCGGAAATTGATAAATAACATTTATGCAATCATGAAAAACAAATCCGTTTACGTGATGCCGACCTTACCGCTAAAGCAAGCAGGATGATATAATTGGTGGTAATTGGATTGACATTCCAGTTGCCATCTTCTTTATTCTGTGTTCCGTTTTATTAACTAGGATACGTACGAGGGAGAATTAAATAATCCGCTTACCTTAAATCTTTATACGTATGTACATAATAATCCTCTTAAATATGTGGATCCAACGGGTCATAAAAAAAGTGGTGATAAGTACTTACCTGATTATTATCATGATCAACTTCAAGTATTTACCACAGCATGGGAGAAATGAATGCAGCTAAACAAGCAGGTTATTTGTTTGGTAGAAAGGTTGATTTAGGTGCGGGATGGAGTTTTAGGGAAGATAGTGGAAGTCCGGGGAATGGCACCAAAGATCATACACGTCAATGGTTCGAAGGGAAAACATTGGTCTCAAATGAAGACGGCACAATTCATGACAAGAAGATGCATAGCTCTGGAGATCTACCTGATTGGGTGAGAGACGGTTTAAAGAAAAAGGGTGATTCGGATTGGGACGAAAACAAAAAGAAACAAGATCGATCGTATAAACAATTTAAATCCGGTAATGATCCCTACAACCCTATTAATTCCGAAGACCTAGTTGAAAAGAGACGAGCTAAAGAGTTATGGAAGTTGAATGCTAAGATGTACTGGACGGAATTTTTAAAGTTAAGAAAAAGATTACCGGATGGAGTATTTGATATATTTGAAAAAAATGATTTTCATGATTTTGAAATCAAGGAGTGTTTAATTCAACAGACTGTAGCTAATGCAAAGCCAGCGCAATTTCAACTTAACATTACTGATGGTTACGAAGAGTGGGTAATTAAATACAGTAAAATTAATAAGCTCTGTTTTAAATATGATAGCGATACATGTTCGGAGGATTATGGAATAAATATCGACTGTTGGGGTTACCATGAGTTGTTAGAGATTGATGAGAACAATATTTCTCACGAAATATTATTTTCGTCTGGTACAACATTGTTAGTATGTTTTGAGGATAAGGGATTGTCCGTAGAGAAAGTGAGGTAAAAATGATGCTTATAGTTTGGTAATCGCTGAATTAATTTCAACGGAACTAGGTCTTAACTCAGAAATGGAGAATAACTGATTACATTACTATGGAATTAATATCATAATATAAAGCAAGATGGGGCTGTCCAATAAGTCCCCAAAATAAAAAGGTTGGTCGAGAAAACGTGAAGTTTTCCGGCCACCCTTTTTTCGTACCAACTTTTGCAAGAATGTAGCGAAGCGGATACTCGCCACCTTCAGTAGATTGTGGGCTAAAGCCACAATTCCAAACTCGACTTGAACTTTCTCCAACCCTCGTAAGGAGAATCGTAGGAACGGGTTGCCCTTTGCTTTCGTGCAGCTCGGTTTGAGCGGACAACCGCTATAGTCTTCGCATTCATAAATCTTAAAGCTCTGCTCGAAGCCAGATTGGTTCTTCTTTGTTTGGTATTGTTAAAATGCCACATATCGACCATTTGGGCAAATAAAACGATCATCTAGCTATCAAAATGATGAATTTGGTAAGATGATACGTATGAAAGGGAATCGGGAATCCATTATCATTAAACCTCTATACTTATGTGCATAATAATCCGCTAAGGTATATTGATCCAAGTGGTAATTACTGCGTTTCACAAGATGGGAAATGGGCTCATAGTGGAAGTTGTAAATCAGATTCGAGTGTGTATCTCGGTGATGATGACACTTACTATGGTAGTCCAAAAATTGAGAATGGAGTCATAACTGGATACGTTGGAAAGAATGGTCCATTTCAGAAAAAAGAATTTAATTTTTGGAAAGAGTTTGGCGAAGGGTCTATTATTGGCTCTGTTGATGGCATCTTGGGGAATTACGTTCACGATCAATTTATGAAAACAAAGCATGAAGTTATTAGAGTGCCAACTCTAGGAGTAGCAAGTAGTATTGATCGTTTTGTATATCCAAGTTACCTCGATAAAACAATTGCAAATCTGTCTAAAACTGCAGGAGTAGTATCTTTGGGGATTACTGGTTTTAATATTTTTCAAAAATATACAGGTGCTGATAGATATTGGGCAGCTGCTTTAACGGTAGCGCTGGCACAGGTGCAACCGTTGGTGGAACAGTAATAGTTACAATAGGTCTAACAGCAGTAACTGGTGGAGGATATCTTGTTGCAGTTGCTGCTGTTGGAGCAGGAGTAAATTATGCTGTTGAATACTTGAAAACGGAATTCCTTAAGTAAAGGAGACATAATGAGTATAATCTACGAAAACTTATCTTTACCATTATATTTGCTACTTACAGTACTGCTTCCTACTTTAAGCATTGTTATTTTTTTTAGAAGTACGAAGAAGAAAAAGTCGATTTCATTTATGTTAGGTATGGTATGTATTTGTATAATTGGATATTTGAGCGCCTATATTAGTATTGCTGAAGAGTATAACTGGAATGGAAATTTTAGTGATTGGGCACCTTTCATTCTTTATCTAGCAATAGCGTTAATGTTTGTTTTTATATCTATCGGCGCGTACCAATTAAATAAAGATAATAAACAGATGAAAAGAGTAATTATTATTTGTATATACGTTTTATTGATAATAATGATATTCTTTATATTATTTTACTTGATAAAAAGTTAGTAACCTAAGTGACCACATGCGAGCGTAATAAATCCATGTGGTTTCTTTTCTGATGCCACAAGAAAATATTGAGTTTGTTGTTATCATTACTGGACAATTCTACCGTCTGATATATTGTTTATCGAAAGAAGACAAGTGATTCTGTACATGCTCAAACAAGAATAAATACATTTTTATGTTGACGTATACGGTAAACGGTTATGGTGATGTGACTGGTATTATGGATGCTGAAGGCGAGCTAATCAATGAGCACACGTACGATATCTGGGGCAAACTACTGGAGCATTCCGAAACGATAGAGCAATCTTTCCGCTACTCGGGTGAATACTGGGATGAAGAGACGAATCTACAATATTTACGTGCACGTTGGTATGATCCAAGTATTGGACGGTTTATAAATGAGGATGTGTATGAAGGGGAACTGACGAATCCGCTAAGTCAGAACCTTTATACGTATGTGTATAATAATCCGTTGATTTATGTTGATCCGACTGGGAACTGGTGCGAGTCCGCAGGTGGTAAGCATGGTCATTGGGGAGGATGTAACGGTGGCAAAAAAGGAGTTGAGGTTTTTGGCGATTATAAGGGAGCGAAATATACTCCTGACGATGTTTACGCCAAAAGTAAATTAGTAAATCTTTCGTATGATGATTTTCCACTTTGGAAACAAATTGGCACTGCTTTAATGAATGATCCTTTAACTGCAGTGGAAAAGAACAAGAACACTATTAATAGAGTTGCATCGGAAAGGGGAGTCTCTCCTTCTCTTATCGGAGCAATTATCTTCAGGGAGCAAGTTTCAAGGAAGGATATGGATCTATTTGGTAGTTCAGTTGGTTTAGGAGCTATAACTCCTGAGACAGCAAGGGAAGCCTGGCGATCCATTGATATAAGTATGATCTTGCCAGAGAAAGACAATAAATTAAAATCGAAACTAAAGAATGATAATGCCTTTAATATTGAAACAATTTCTGTAATACTCTTATATGAAAATCAACGACTGGGACAGAGTGTGATAAACAAAACAACAGTGGCTCACTACAACTCTTCAATGAGTACAGCAGATGCTATTGCTAAGGGGAATCATTATGCTGACCAAGTATATAGCTATATGGAATATATAGCGATTCTTTTAAAATGAAGAAAGGAGATGAAAACCATCAAAAAAACACTAATCTGGTGTGCGGGAATAATTTTAGTCCTTTATCTTGTTTTCTTTTTTTGGATAAGACCTATCCTTGGGAGAGAGATTATTCTCAATCAAATCATACCAGAGAATGCGAACACGACTTCAGAGCTGATTCACATTGCTGATGTACATATCAGCAAATATTTGAAAGGTAATTCATTTCACATTGGTAGTGTGCTTATGGAACTCGACTTGAATCATGAAGGACAAGTACGGATTACTTATGTGAGTGAACGAGAGCAAGGAATACCAGATGTGTATACAGTACATTTCGACACAGTAACGAATAGACTAATCGACATCAATAAGCCATTCAGGGAGGATAAAAATAATCCAGGAAACCTAAATTTCAACAAATGGAAAATTACGGATAGCGAAGCATTTCGTATTGCACTTGAATCTTTTAATAACGCAGAGGAACGATTCGATTTTGAAAATTATAATATGTTGACAATAGGTGTAGGACAACCTTCTTGGTGGGTCATTTTTTATCAGGAACAAAAAATGTATCGAGTAAGGGTAGATGCCTTTTCGGGAGAAGTGATTAATCAGGGTGGATAGCCTAAATTAAGAGAAGCCCATTGTTAGACGGTGGTATGAAGTGCTCCCTGTCAAGTGGGCAGAGTAAAAATGGATCGGTTACACTAAGTTTGACAGATAAAATAAGGGTAAGTAAATTTGGATGGTTAAACGAATGAAGTGTCATGATAAGTCATAGTATCAGATGGCGATTTTAAAAAACAGCCCGTCCCCTAAATTATCGGAAGAGTCGCATTATAAACTAGGTCATGTATGAATTGGAATGAAATAATCCACTGGAGCATTTCGAAACGATAGAGCAATCTTTCCGCTATTCTGGAGAATACTGGGATGAAGAAACGAATCTGCAATATTTGCGAGCTCGTTGGTATGATCCAAGCATTGGACGGTTTATATATGAGGATGTGTATGAGGGGAAATTAAGAATCCACTGAGTTTGAATTTGTATACGTATATGCAAAATAATCCGTTGACGAATATCGATCCAACTGGACATTGGTGTGAATCTGCCGCTAAAGATTCAAATCGTAATCCTCTATATTCGCATGCAGGTAATTGTAGTAGTTCAACATCAACTTGGAGTGCAGACTACAAAAATAATGGAAAGTTAATAAGAAATGGGAAAAACTTTGTAGGACCATTGCGAACGTATAATTACTACGCAGAAACTAAAATAGGGAATATATACAATTACTAGAAATATGATGACTCTGTTTACCGGAATGCTCCTGAAGACCTTCAGTCAATATAAAAACAATCTGCATTTTCCGAAACGTTTAAGAATGGTATGGCACTGGAATACTTCGTAGCAGATGTTACGTCAGTTAATTTACGCGGACTTGATAAAGTGGTCAAAATAGGTAAAATCAACAAAGCAACTGGTTGCAATTGTTTCATAGAGGTACAAAGGTTCTAACAGACGAAGGGGAGAAAAATATCGAAGACATTGAAGTCGGAGATATGGTTCTTGCCAAGGATGAAAATAACCCTGATGGAGAATTAGCTTACAAGGAAATCACCAATCTTTACCGCAACCAACATGATGATATAATTAAGCTATATGTTGGGGAGCAAGTCATCGAGACGACTGATAAATCATCCGTTCTGGGTAGAAGGTAAAGGGTGGCTGTTTGCAGATGAACTTCAAGTAGGCGATAAACTCCAGAAAGCTGACGGAAGTAATCTAACGATAGATAAGGTTGAGTTTGTTAAACTGGATGAGCCTGTTACGGTATACAACTTTACGGTTGCTGACTTCCACACGTATTATGTAACGGATATCGGTATTTGGGTTCATAATACAAAATGTGGATACAAAGACATTACAGTCGGGAAAAGTGTACGAAATATTGAAACAGATGTTACAAGAGCAGGTTTTGAGAAAAGTCTTATCGGGGACGGATGGAAAAAGTCGGTTAGTAAAGATGGTAGAGTTACCATCTATTCTAAAGATGGTGCGCAATATACTGTTCGTGACACATCGAACCAATGGCAACGAACAGCTGAGTTTTGGTCTAAGGGAGCTACAGAGGTCACAACTAAGATTAGATTGGGGTCATCCAAATGAGTCAGAGTAAAGTAATTAAAGATAAAGAACAATTTGAAGAAGCATCAAATCTAGTTGAAAAAGCGTTCGATTGTGAAAAACGCTTGCCCGAGCAAGTTTTCTTAGTTCCTTGGCAAACAAAATGTGTATTCGACTTTGCTAAAGCAATGGGTTATTCCTTTTGGAATGAACTTGAGCGTCTAGTTACTCTCTCTGGAGACTCATTTATTCTAATGGCTGTTTTAGACCCACATCCTGTAAATTATTATTATAAAGAGTTTTCTCAATACAATTGGTGTATCTTTCCCAAGGGAATTACAGCTAACGAGTATTGGAATACATTTAAATGGAGTCCTGAGGATAGTCCTGCTGATGCCATTGTTCATAATTCAGAAGTAGTTGTGTGGCTTTCACCCACTATGAAATGGGCAATTTGGGGTGAGAGAAATTGTGGTATTTGTATTCTAGGTTTAAGTGATGAGACAAGTAGTTTCACGAGTGAGTCATGCTTATCGCTTGAGACAGCAATTACAGACTTAGTATCATTAAACTTCGGGAATAGCATACCCGACGAAATGAAATCAAAGTTTATGTCACATTACAACGACATGAAGTAAATACTGACGAGACCTTGAGGGGGCAATCCTCAAGGTCTTTCTTTTACCCCCACCGAGTACCGAATGAATTGAGCGGTACGCACCGAAATCACTTAACCCTCATTACCTCTGTATGATATTCCTCTATGTTTGTACGTTGGAAGTTTAGGGGAAAATCACATTCACTTATTGTTATCCTGTCCATCGGGTCTTGTCCCAAGTAAAATTATGCAGTATCTAGAAGGAAGATCATCGAGACTATTTCAAGATCAATTTCCCGATTAAAAAAATTGGGGACAACATTTGTGGGAAAGAGGTTATTTTTGTCCGACTGCTGGAATAGTAGATGAAGAAACGATTAGAAATTATATTGCGAATCAGTTTAATGAAGAAAAGAACGACATATTTAGTATTGAAGAATGAGTTTAGTCAAAATTAAGTTTGCTTAAGCAAAAGGACTTTAAGAGGACTTCAGTCATAAGCAACGACTTTAGTCGTCGACATTTTATGTCCTAATCCACCTGCTTTAGCAGGTGGTTGTTTAAGTAAACAATAATTGAAAAACATCTTCCAATAAAATGTAACGTAATAAAGATTAAATGTAAGAATACTACTTGTGGTAGTAAGTATAGATTATATGAGAAAGTAGGAGATGTTATTGGAATATTTCAGAAATGATTTATGGGATGATATTAATTCTTTGGATATCGAGAAAAGCAAGCGTGCTAAAGATGAGTGGGAAGCCAGTGCTGAAGTTTACTGGGAGCAATATGACAGGTTGATGAGTACAAGATTGAATGAAAAAACATTTAATGCACTGAATGATAATAAATTTCATGATTGTAGGGTTATCGAATGTAAAATAACTCAAGGAGACATCCGATTCCCGTGCTCATCCAGTTTTGCTATTGTAGTAGAGTTTGATGATGAAGATTGGATTATTGAGTACAGGAAGGTTATTAGTTTGAGCATTCATATTTACGAAGATTTTGATGGTCGTAGTAATGGGTTTGAAGAATGGGGATACCATGAATTACTTCCTGTTAATGATAGAGTGCTATCTCATGAGATTCTGTTTTCATCAGGTGCGACTATAAAGGTAACTTTTCTAGATAAAGATATTAATATAAGACAAACATAATTTTGTTTGCGTTCTAAACATGACCAAATTTGATAGTCTCAATCAAACTGTGTATAACAAAGTCAATTAGGAACCGCTCGATGAGAAATTCCCGATAGGAAAAACGTGCCGTATATGAAATTTGATGCTCACTTCTTAAAAATATAGGGGATTAGCATGTGTTGGCTTTAATGATGGAAGATAACACCTTTACTTATGATGCGTTAAACCGTATAGCGACTTCTACCTTATTCGACGAAAGTTATACGTATGATAAACGTGGTAATCGTCAGACGTTAGTGACGGAAGCAACTCCACTGG
>NZ_JBHUMH010000014.1:0-152273 GCF_042684845.1 Paenibacillus yanchengensis
GGAATTATATGATTATGTGAACTGGTTCAACAAGCATCGCATCCATGGAACCTTAGGCTATTTGACGCCTGTTCAGTATCGCCAAGAAGCCCTTAAAAAAGTTGTCTGATTTACTGTTGACAATCCATTACTACCTAGTGAATCGGTGAGGTGACTATTACAAACTATTTATGATCATTCCTTTGAATAGAAAAACGGGAACCTTGTACATCACTACTTGTTACTGTAATCGACGCATCATTAGCTTCTGCTAACAAACGACAAATAGGTAAGCCCAAGCCAAGCCCTTGCTTCTTCTTCCGCTTACTATCTCCACGATAATAACGTTCAAATATAAAAGGCAATTCTGCGGCGGCAATCCCGTTACCATTATCGATTATTTCCAGCTTGTTATGATAAATAACTACACTTAACTGCGTAGCACCTGCATGCACACTATTATCCAACAAATTTAATAAAATTTGCTTCAAATGATACTCGTCAAACAGCCACGTTATATGTTGATCTACTTCTGAACGTAATGATATGATGATCGCTTGATTTGTATTTAATAAACGAAATTGTACGATCACTTGTTCAACTACAAATACGATCTTTAGCTCCCTTTGCTGAGCCGTTATATTGGATGATTCCAAATAAGAAAAATCAAGTAATTGATTGACCATTAATTGCAGTCGCTCTGTCTCTTGCATACTAATTTGCAAAAATTCAGCCGCTTCTTCCTCGATAACGACTTCTTCTTGCACCGCTTGAATCATCCCTCGTATCGACGTAATCGGCGTACGTAATTCATGAGAAATACTAGCGAGCATATCGGCTCGCATCTGTTCTAATTGTTGTAGCCGATTAGACATCGCTTGAAAAGCAGTAATCAACTGATTAATTTCCGCTTCTTTGATCCGTTCCGCTTTCGGAAGGTCTGGCTCATAATATCCACTCGTTATATCAATAGACGCATGAGATAATTGCCGTAACGGTTTCGTCAAGGAGCGAGCTAACAAATAAACGACTAGCCAGCCACATAAGGCGATCGCACCGATAGCAGCAATAAATAGCCAATACATATAAATATAGTGGGTATCCATTTTTTTAGTAACGTAATATTTGCCAGCCAACTGCTCATTCACAAAAAAAGCTACACCAACTCTTAAATATTTGCCCTTAGCTACAGTTAATAATTCCTTACTTGGCAGCGGCTCCTCGATAGCTGGCAAAGCAACTGACAGCAACACTTCCTTCGTTACACGATGGTTTTCGCCATACTCCTTTATTTGCTTATCTGCTAAATGATAGATTTGAATAAATAAATCCGCTGGAAAAGCAGGGACCATTTTAATAGCTTGCAGCTTATCCTGTGCATTCAAGCGTATTATTTTATTTGTTTGTTCTTGCTCTTTTGAATAATAAGATGCTAACAATTCGGCTCGTGCTTCCAACACAGCAAACTGTTGCTGGACAGCATTATCTTTTAACCAATGTAATCCAAGAAATAACACAATAATAAGTAAAGCTACTACGACCAATGTAAAGCGGCCTGTCCAATAGCGTAATAATGGTACTGTAGCACTTTTTTGTTTGTTACTGCTCCGTTTCATATACACGCAAACAATACCCTATCCCTTTCATCGTCATAATTTCTCCTTGTTGCTTCGGCCATAATTGTAATGCTTTGCGAATCCGTTTTATCGCTGCATCAACAGCTCGCTCACCGCCTACGAAGTCGATCCCCCATACTTGATCTAACAATTGCGCTCGACTAAAACATTGATTCGGATATTGCGCCATAAAACCAATCAATTGAAAATCACGAGGAATTAACGCTACTTCCTGCTGCGCGATCGTTAACTGCTGCTTCGTCGTATCTATTTGTAAACTACCTAAACGGATGTGATCCGCATCTGCCAAATATACGGAACGTCTTAATACCGCTTTTACTCGAGCAACTACTTCATTCGGATCAAATGGTTTGGCAATATAATCATCTGCTCCAAGGTCCAATCCTTCCAATCGATCTGTAATCGCCCCTCTAGCAGTAATAATTATAATTGGGCAGCCGCTTTCCAATCTTAGTTTTTGTAATAATGACCATCCATCTTCGGTTACCAGCATTAAATCTAGCAAAACCATATCGGGTTTAAAAGAACGAAAGACTTGCATCACTTCTTTGTCACCAGCATTACTTGCTACGATAAAGTCTGCTTTCTCCAAATATGCTTGCAGCAATTTCACTATATTTTGTTCATCTTCAATAAGTAATACTTTTTTCACTCGAGCCTCACTCCAACCAATCATCTATCGCTCTAGCATGGTACAATCCCTACTACTTTTCATTATATACGAGTAATATGTCAGTTAGATGACCAAACATCAAAAAAAAGCCAGCTAGCTTAGTCGCTACCTGGCTTCGAGTGATCGTTGTAAAAAAGCAATTACTTCTGATTTATATACTTCAATCGTATTTTGTTGTTCCTTACCTATATAAAAACGTTCCGCAGCATTTTCCACCAAATTAATAACCATTCTGGAAGTCCACTCCACATGCATATGAGCATATAGCTGCTTACTCTCGATTCCTTTTATTAAAATATGTTCAAACCAATCATAGTACGGCTGATAAATCGCTTCCCATTTTTCTAGCGAATTATCGATTGCTAATCCCGAATAGCACAGTACAATGACATCTCGATATGCTTCCGTAATATGAAAAGTTTCATCGACAAATACTTCTAGCTTGCGCCAAACATCACTTTCATGCTGCACTTTTTCTTTAATTGCACCTAACGTTATCGTTAGCAAATTATTCGCAATAGCTGGAATAAGTGCTGTTTTGGATTCAAAGTACAAGTAGAACGTTCCTTGCGCTACACCAGCTTTTTTGACGATATCAGAAATGGATGTCTTATCCAATCCTTTCTCTGATATAACCGCAATGGCTGATTGTAATATCTTCGCATACTTTCCATCTGCCGTTTGTTTTGCTTGTGTAGTCGTAGCATTCGAATCAGTTTTTTCATTAAATTGTTGCTCCATTCGGCTATCACCTCCGTCAATGAATGAATGTCATTCATTGTATCAGTTTTCAATGAAAACGTCAAGTTTCAGTCATCATGTCTATTATACCACTTCGCTATCTCGATATTGCCCCGGTGTCATTCCCGTCACTTTTTTGAATACTTTGAAAAACTGTCTTGGTCTATCATAGCCAACTGCTGCTGATATTTGATCGATCGGCAAATGGATTTGCGTTCGCAACAATTGTTTCGCTTGTTTAATCCGTAACTCACGCAAATAAGTAACAAAGCTGGTAGCAAGATCTCGTTTCATAATCGCACATAAATAATTTGGATGAATGCCAGCATGAGCTGCTACTTCATCTAATGATAAGTCTCGATCATAATGCTCATGAATATAGTCAACGATCGTATGCTTCAAGTTTTTATTAGAATCTGTTGCACCCAAATCCATGCTTACCTCTGCAATAATCGCTAACAATTCTTCTTTTTGCAGTGGTTTTAACAAATAATCTTGTACACCCAATCGTAGCGCTTGCCTGGCGTATTCAAATTCATCATAGCCTGTCAAAATAACGAATCGATCACAATTGTTGCGCTTTTTGCATTCCTCAATAAGTTCTAATCCAGACATTACCGGCATGTTGACATCTGTAATAATCAAATCAATAGTAAGCGATTCCAATTGTTTTAGCGCTTCTGGACCATTGGAGACGGCGACTATATCGATCTGTTCTATCGCTTCACTAATTATTTGCACGATGCCTCGAAGTATAATTGGCTCATCATCAACGATTAACAGTTTCATCACGTTACGCTCCTTTTTACTTACTGGAATCCATCCACATTTTTAAAGTCACTTTCGTTCCTTGCCCTTTATTTTGCTCAATAATTATACCAGACTGTTGTCCAAAATACATATTTATCCGTTCATGCACATTCGTTAAACCAATACCTATCGTGTCGTTGGACTCGCTGTTGCTAGAAGGATTGACAGACTCGCTTAGCGTAGCATCTTTATCTAACAAACTATGAGTGAGTGCCATCTTCACTTCTGCTAGCCTTGCTTCCGTCATCCCAGGTCCATTATCACTTATAGATACGATCGCATAATCTGCTTCGATTGTACATGTAATATAGATATGAACCGCTGCTAATGTTTGCGCTAGCGCATGAACAATACAATTTTCTACAATAGGTTGCAATATAAATTTCGGACAATGCAAAGTTTCGATTCGTTCATCATTGGTAATTTGGAAACTCATACGACCGCCGATTCTAGTTTGATGAATATGCAAATAATGAACGATATGCTGTAACTCGTCAGCTATCTTCACATACTCTTGATGTCGAGAAATACTATACCTAATAAATTTTGAAAAAACAAACGACAATTCGGCTACTTGCTTATTACCGTCCAATTGTGCCAGCATTCGAATAGTTTCAATCGTGTTATACAAAAAGTGTGGTTTAATCTGTGCTTGCAGCGCTGTATATTCCGCTTCCTTCCGCATAATTTCCGCTCGTTGTACTTTATTGATCAGTTCATCTACTCTTGCCAGCATATGATTATAGGAAGTTGTCAAATAACCAATTTCATCTTTTTCATTCACTGTACTCGTAAAGCTACGCAAATTGTTAGAATCTACTCGCTTCATATGTCTCGCTAATTTTGTAATTCTTCGACTAATCGACCTCGCCGACAAATAATAAACATAGGATAACATCATTAACAATGCTACTAATACAGCTAATAAAGTATACGTTTGCTTCTGAATATTAGAAAATACCGTTTCGCCAGAATCGATAATAATTAATCGTAATCCAATTTCGGACAAATAGAGCGCATGAATAAACGCCGGTGGCATTTTGCTGGTTGTATAAAATACCTCTTCGCTGCCTAGCAATCGATCTGTCCGTTCATTTTCTTCCTCTACGATAGAACGCAGCTGTTCTTTCGCTAGTACTATCGTATTGTTAGACATCAAGTAAGCTTGCGCCTGTTGATCAATAGGCAATTCAGTTATAAACTTCGTTACTATATGATGTTCGCTTTTGATTTCCATAAAGCCAACTTGTTTATCAAAGTTTTTGTTATATAATTTTTGATAAAATCGTAAATCAGACTGCCAAGCATCCCCATGAAAATTCAATTGCCATAGTCCACTTGCTGGTTTCAAACTGTTAATTTGTTGTAACAATTTCTGATCAGCAAATTCATCTTCTGACATAATTTCTGGCGGTACTTGCAGTATAGACGGCTGGTTCGAATACAAACTAATTTCTTTAATATGCGGGTTACCAAAATAAAGTAAAATGTAAATCGGTCGGATATATTTCAAAAAATCATAAACATAATCACCTTCATACCGGGGCAAGCCGCTTAAATAGTCATTAACGTTCGTATTATATTGAAACAATTGATAGGCTGATTCCATTTGAGTCAGTTGTACTTTCAAGTTATCATAGGACTGTTCAAATATTTGCTGTTTGCTTTTCACATATTGCTCTACCATCGTATTATATGACGTCGAGTACCACCACATCCCAAAAGCGATCACAGGTAATACAATAATAAAAAAATACCCGATAATTTGTTTTTTAACGATACCCAATGAAGTCACCACTTTTCCGACGATATGTTCAATGTATCAAATAATTCATCATTTGCATAGATATCCAGTTTGTTATAAGTAATCGCTTTTATTAACAATAAAGAAACCAGAGACTTTACAGCTCTATCCCTGGTTTCTTTCATACTATTTAAATAATTTTAATGATTCTACATATTTTTTATTCGCCCATTCTTCTAACTTTGCCATTCCCATTTTCTCTGCTTGTTCTACCATCTTTTGGAATTGTTGTCGTGCTTCTTCTTCCGTTTCTGCTAAATATACTTTCGTCTCTTCATTTTCAATCATCGTTTTAATATTTGTTGCAATCACACTTTCCTCGGTATCATTAGGTGGTGATTTGATAAGTCCCATCGCCCAATTAAATTCCGTGTTATCCATTAACTGACGCCGAACGACCACTTCTTCACTATCCGGTACGTACGTGCTAATTAGCTCATGAACAGCACTACCTGCCAGCATTCCCCAAGCAATTCCACGTTTACTCTTTTCTTCCTCGCTCATATAATTAAAGGTATAAATCGGGTAGCCATCATCAGGACTCATATTATAGTCCACACCTTCAATCCCGTAGAATGATAGTCTTTGTCCTTCCTCCGACATTAAAAACTGCGCTAATTTGATAGCAGCTGCTACATTTTTATTGTTTTTAGTAATAAATAGCCCTTGCCAGCCTGTATCCATCCGAATATAGCGAAATTCATCCGATAATTTTGTTGGGAAATTAGTCCACTTCATTCCTTGCGCTTCCGTCTCAGCATTGAGTGCATCTGCTACTTTCGTCGTCCACGTATAAGCAAATGCTTTACCACTTGTTGCTAATGCTTTCGTCTGATCTTCATTTTTTAGTGCATAGTTTTCAGCATTTGTAAAACCACGACGATACAGTTCATTCATAAACATATATGTTTTCTCAAGCTCTGGCGTTCGTAATGTGTGAATTATTTTTCCATCCTGCTCATCAAAGTGATCCCAAGCTGCCCCGAATTGCCATGCAAAAAAGTGCTTTTTCCAAAACGAGTTTAACGCTAAAGGAATCATCTCTGGATACTTTTGCTTTACTTTATCAAATAAGTTCAACATATCATCCAATGTATTAATTTCTGTTACGCCAACTTCTTCCGCTATATCTTTCCGATAAGCAATTCCCGCTCCCGATAATAAAGCATAATTTTTATTTTTTTCCCATTCTTCTGTCGTAGAAAAGTTGTTACGAATCGTGTAGAAGTTGCCATCTTCCATCGTATTAACCGCAATTCGTTCTTGATCGATCTCAAAATGTGGCGCATGTTCGTCAATTAAACTTTTCCAATCGTGCGATAACGATGGATCAGACATCCGCATCCATTGGTCACTCGTTGCTACCAAATCAGGCAATTCACCGGAGGCGATCATCAGTGGCAACTGTTTTTCATCTGCTGCAATCGTTACATTTAATTTCACGCCAGTTCGCTTCGTAATTTCTTTCGATACGCTACCTTCAAAATCTTTGACTGGCCACCAGTACTGGTCAATAAAAATATCCAGCTCTACTATTTCATCTTCCGCTTTCGCAGGTTCGCTAGAAGTTGCTGGCTGCTCTGTGTTAGCTGTTTCCTTCACCGCATTCGTTTGTTCCTGCTCGGTGGTATTTCCCTTCCCGCCCGAATTACTTGCACATGCAGAAAGAACCAACATCAGGCAAAGCATTATTATCGTACCCATCGACCAAAACCGTTGTCCTGCTCGTTTATTCATCGTTTCATTCCACCCCTTCAATAATTTTAACCTTTTACTGATCCCAGCATCATCCCTTGCACAAAATACTTTTGTAAAAACGGATAGACAGCCATCATTGGTACAATCGAAATAATCATCGCTGTCACTTGGACAGAAAACTGAGTCACAGCCGTTCCGGAACTATAAGAAGCTGTCGCTGCATCGCTAGGTCTAAAGCTAGCCTGATTCATTACTTCAATCATTCGAAATGATAACGTTCGTAACTTCTGACTTTGGACAAAATAAGCCGAATCTAACCAAGCATTCCACTGCCCAGAACCTAGAAACAGCCCCATTGTCGCTAATAACGGTAAAGAAAGTGGTAAAATTAAAGAGATAAATATTTTCAACTCACCCGCTCCATCCATCCGCGCCGATTCCCCTAATTCAGGTGGTATTTCGCGAAAAAAGGAGACCGCTATCATGAGAAAGAACAAACTTAACATCGATGGAATAATGTACACACCAAACTTATTAATTAACCCAATCGATCGCAATATAACGTAATAAGCAATTAACCCTCCCGATACGTACATCGCTACAACGAAAATAGAAAAATAAGTGCGGCGAAACATTAACCCGGGCTGAGCTAAACCATAAGCGACTAAACAAGTAAATAACACACTAACAATCGTTCCAATGATGGTTCGCAAAACCGATACAAAAAAAGCATCCACCCATTTTGGCTCTTTTAAGAAGTAGACATAATTTTCTAACGTAAATTGCCGAGGATAGAAATACATCCCACCGCCAGCAGCTGTATCACTACCAACGTTAAATGAAACGATAAGAATGTAATAAAATGGATAAACCATCATAATCGTGACGACAGCTAACAAAATATAATTGATCGTATCTACCCAAAAATCTTCCCTTGTACGCCACTTGCTCATCCACTATCAGCTCCTTCCTGCTCCGTACAACACTTAGTACAAACCTTCTCCTGACACTTTGCGTGATATATAATTACTACTCGTTACTAACAACACAGCTATCAACGATTGGATCAGATCAATCGCCGCTGCAAAGGCAAACCGCCCTTGTGACAAACCGATTTGAAAAGCATACGTTTGAATAATCTGTGATTTATCATGATTCAGTGCATTACCAAGTAACATCGACTGTTCAAAGTTAGACCCAACTAACCCGCCCCCAAGCATACTTCCAATCGATAAAATTAAAATAACGATAATCGAGCTTTTCATACCCGGTAAAGTAATATGCCATATTCGCTTCAACCGACCTGCCCCATCAATTTCAGCTGCTTCATACAATCCAGGGTCGATACCTGCAATCGCTGCTAAAAAAATAATCGTCCACCAGCCTGTTTCTTTCCAAATCGCCGTACCGACAGCTAACCCCCAAAAAGAATCTGGATTCGTTAAAACACCTATTGGCTTATTAATAATGCCAGTACTCAATAAAAAATCATTGATCAAACCAGTCTCTGTCGAAAAGAAAGCAAATGACATTCCCATCACGACAACCCACGAAATAAAGTGCGGCATATAACTTACCGTCTGAACAAATCTCTTTACAAAAGAATGCCTTACTTCATTCAGCATTAAGGCGAACACAATCGGAACTGGAAAAGAAAAAACCATTTTTAAAACACTTATCGCTAGCGTATTACGAACTAAATTCGGAAAATTATAATCGTTAATCAACTGTTCAAAATGTTTCAACCCGATCCAAGGACTCGTAAAAATACCGACGATACCACTTGTAATTTTGTAATCTTTAAATGCCATAATGACACCAAACATCGGTGTATATGAAAATATGAGTAAAAAAGCAATGCCTAGCCAAACAAAAACGTGAAATGGTAGTTGTCTTTTAAATAAACGTATCCGTTCTGTATTCGCTTTCATGCAAACCCTCCTCATTGCGACTACTTGCTTATATTGTAGTAAATCGCTTTCTGCAAACATAGCGTTCTTATTTAAGAATGGACGGTCATTTTTTAAGGTTTTATACATAAACGGAAGATAATACAGGAGATAACAACTAATATTACATCCTTTTTGTTGATTTAACACATTTTTCGTGGTTTTCACACACATTTATCGGATGTTATTTTTATGTTCTCTACGATATAGTAATAGATACGATACACATGTAACTTTACTTGGTTGAAGGAGTGAATGTAATGACTATACCTATTACTCATACAGCGTGGCGCAACATTTCGGGAAATTACTACGATTGGACGATTACGAAACAACCAGAAAGACCATACTTGCATGATTATTCCAAAACATTATCAATGAAGCTGGGAATGGCTAATCCCGATCAGCAAGGTGGTTCCATTGTTTACTGCACGTTTGAGCAAGCGCTTACTGTTATTAAAGAAACGGATAAACTAACGAGAGGTATCCCCAAAATATTTTATCTTGTTGGTTGGCAATATAATGGGCATGATGACAAATACCCAGCTTGGCACGAAGTCAACGAAGCGCTCAAACGACCGGAAGATGCGACTGCCCGAGACAGCTATTTATGGTTGATGGAAGAAGCGAAACAATATAATACAACTGTTAGTGTGCATGCCAATATGACCGACGCTTATCAGGATAGTCCGCTCTGGGAGGAATATACGAAGCAGGGAGCGATCGCTCGCTTTGAAACCGGAGAGTTTTTGGTAATTGGCAGCTATAACAATCGAGAAGCTTATCAAATTAGTTACAAAGAAGAATGGGAAAGTGGATTAGCGGTCGCACGTATCGATGCTTTAATTGAACTGCTTCAGCTTGACGAAGCAAAAACCGTTCATTTGGATGCTTTTTTTCCGCGAACTAACCCCAGTATGAATTATTCGGAAGAAGATCAATCGATCTATATGCGTAAAATCATTCGTTACTTCCGTGACCGTGATATTGATGTTACTAGTGAAAACTTTGGGCACTATCGTAACGATCCTTTTATTGGCTTACAACCGTGGTGCTGGTGGTTTGATATGACACGAGAAACGTTATTTATGGAACGACCAGCTGCTTTATTAACCGGTGCTTACATTCGAGACTACTGCTTGCCTGACATACCACGTCGTTATGATCTGGAATTTATGTTTGGGGCAACCATGCATGGGGAAGGCATTTTCTACGATGAGGAGAAAGGTACAATTGGAGATAGGTGGGATACTGCATTACTCGAAGAATTTTGTAAAACTACGCTGCGTTATCAATTTCTCAATCATTTCGAGCGATTGCAACTAGAAGGTGAAACGGAGCGGCGCATTGTCACATATAGCGATGACCTTGTACTCCATCTGTATGAACAAACGATGCATTACAAAGGATGTTTGCTACAAGAAAAAACCGATTTATTTATTCCGGCTCTTTGGCAAACTCATCTAGAAATTATCGCCTACAGCGACAGCGGCTATTTGTACCCACGCACCTGGACCTTGCCACCGCAGTGGCACCATGTGGATGCTGTCGATATATATACGATTACAAAAACAGGTCTTCAACCACTTCAATCCAGAGTCAAGCTAACGAGCAACTACCAACTCCAGCTTGATCTCGCTCCGAAAACAGCCCTTGCCATCGTACCCGCTGGTACTAACTGGGCAGAATAAATGTAGCCAAACTCCAATAACCAAACTACAAAGCAGGAATAACAACCTAACAGTTGCTTATTTCCTGCTTTTCTCTCTATCTATTCTGGCAAATCTTCTAGCGCAGTTATTTCGTTTAACGCTCACCATCAATTTTTTGTAAATACTGTTTCGGTGTACAGCCATTCATTCGTTTGAATAGGTTATAAAAATGGGTCATACTTTCTATTCCCACCATCCGAGCAATATCGGTAATTTTGTACGTACTCGTTACTAGTAGCCGTTCTGCTTTGGCAATACGTTTCCGATTGACGTAATCGACAAATGTCGAGCCCATCGCTTTTTTGAAATATTTGGAGAAATAAAAATAACTCATTCCAGCAATATCGCTCACTTGCTGCAAATCAATCGAATCACCCAAATGTTCCTCCACATATTCCAGTACAGGCTTCATCACGTTCGGGTCGATTAATTCATGCGGTTGCAGTAATCCTTTCGTATCCCCGCGCAACAATACAAGCATCAGATGTTTAATATACATCACCGTTGCAATTTCATAACCGCCTGCTTTATTCATCATCTCTTCATGTATATTGCGAATGAGCTGCGCTACTTGGCGCTGCACTTCCTTATTTTCTTGAAAAATGTAATTCAATCGTTCCAGCGGCTGATTCACTTCCGAAAAATGACGAAAGTATCGCATCATCGCTACATGAAAATAAGCTTCCAAATCAACATGCAGTACAATATAGACTAACTTCTCTTGAATCCTTGAAATGGATCGATGCAACTGCGAAGAACCGATGACGATGACTTCATCTTGCGCCAGTGTATACACTTGGTTAGGTGTTTGCATCTGATGCGTTCCTTGTTGCACCACAATAAACTCTACCTCTTTATGATGATGCCACTTCACTTTTTGTACGCCGGAAGCTATTTCTTCAGCCGTTAACGTTAGTTCATCAACTGTTTGTTCAAACTGCCAAACTTTAATAAACAATAATGGATTTTGATAATGAATTGGCTCTTTAATTATTTCCATTGTTAGCACCTTCTTGAGAGGCAAGACAAAATACAGTACAAACCCGACTATTATCGGCATATACTTATAAGCCCCAAAATTATACGATGTATACATTCCCTATTATACAATAGTTTAGGAGCGAGATACGATGAAAATAGCAATTGTCGGTTGTGGCGGGATGGGCAACGTTCATGCAAACAGCTATTTGAACATACCCGGTGTTACAGTGGTAGGCGTTCATGATATTATTTCAGACCTGTCCGAAAAATTAGCAAATCTAACTGGCGCAACGGTTTATGATAGTTATGATGCCATGTTAGAACAATCAGGTTGCGACATTGTAAGCGTTACATTGCCAAGTCATTTGCATATGGCGTTTTCAATACGTGCTGCGGAAGCAGGCAAACATGTAATTTGTGAAAAACCAATTGCACTTACCCTAGAAGATGCTCGAGTGATGATCGACGTTTGTCAGCAACAGAATGTTCATTTATTTGTTGGGCACGTCGTACGTTTCTTTCCAGAATATAATGAGATGCGAAACAAAATACAGGATAATTCTTTAGGTCGTATCGGCGTTGCGCATGCGAAGCGAATTGGCGCTCACCCCGGGACACTACGTCAATGGTTTATCGATGATCAATTAAGTGGCGGTGTTGTTATCGATTTAATGGTGCATGATCTTGACTTTATGCGCTGGTCCATCGGAGAAGTTCGTTCTGTATACGGATTGCGTACTGTACATGGCATGGTCGATTATGCCTCAGCAACATTAGTATTCGACAATGATGCAGTTGCAAACATAGAATCCTATTGGGGTTACCCTGGCTCCTTTACGACAGCAGCAGAAATTGCTGGTAGCAAAGGACTGGTCCAACATGACAGTTCGAACAACAAATCGATTAAAGTCGTCAGAACGACGACAGATGTAGAGAAAGGCCCGTTCGTTGAAGTGCCACAAAGCCCCGGCTATGTGTCTCCTTACCAATTAGAATTAGAACATTTTATCGACTGCATACGTAACGGTAGTGAGCCGATTGTATCCGCAGAAGATGCATATAAAGCACTTGAAATTGGACTTGCTGTAATGGAATCAGTAAATACAGGTCAAACGGTCTATCTTGCTAAAGGAGGCGCTCACAATGAGTAAACCAAAAGTTGGTATGATCAGTTTTGCACACTCGCACGCCTTTTCTTACTTGCACGCCCTACTTGCACTACCAGAAGTAGAAGTGATCGGTATTACGGATGAGAACGAAGAACGAGTAAAAGCGATTACGACAGAACACGGGCTTAGTTACTATAACGATTACAATGATCTACTGGCTATTGCAGAGTTAGATGCTGTCGTTATCTGTTCTGAAAATGTCCATCACGCAGAACATACTATTGCCAGTGCCAACGCCAAAAAGCATGTCATTTGCGAAAAGCCTCTCGGTATTTCTGTGACAGAAATGGAAGAAATGATCGCAACTTGTGAGCATAATGAAGTTCAGTTAATGACCGCTTTCCCATGTCGCTATATTCCGGCAGTCGTGAAAGCACAAGAAGCTGTACAACGTGGAGACATCGGTGAAGTACTTGCTATTAAAGGAACGAACCGTGGCACTATGCCTGGCAGATGGTTTGTAGATCCCGCCCTCTCCGGCGGTGGTGCATTACTAGACCATACAGTACACGTCATGGATTTAATGAATTGGATTACTGGTGCAAAAGTGAACGAAGTATATGCCTATGCTGCAACGTTATTTCATGAAGACCTGCCAACGGATGATACTGGCATGATTCATGTCAAATTCGACAATGGTGTCTTCGGCGTACTCGACACAAGCTGGTCACGTACAAAATCATTCCCAACATGGGGAGATGTAACGATGGAAATTGTCGGAACACTCGGTGCTATTTCTGTTGATAGCTTTGCGCAAAAAATCGATTTCTTCAGTGAAGATAGTGGAAAAGGTCACTACATCTATTGGGGCGACTCCATGGATTTCTATATGATCAAATCGTTCGTCACTGCACTAATCGAAGGTAACGCAGCTCCGATAAGTGGAGAAGATGGTTTAAAATCAGCTAGAGTTGCTTTGCTCGGCTACGAATCAGTGAAAAAAGGTCAGCCTGTTTTCATGTAACTTATAATCAACCACCCTTCTGATAAGCAGTAATGATGTTCAACTGCTATCAAATCAGAAGAGGTGTTTTTTCTTTCCATTATAGGAAATGTTTCTCGAGTACGCTAGGATGTGTCTGAGAACTAAATAATTTTATGCTATAATTTGAGAAAATGACTGGAGTATCAATTATTCGTAACCACTCATTACGACAAACTAGCTTCCTTCTTCCTTATGGAAAGGAATGCCGAGTTGTGCTTCATCTACGCACTATACTATTAATGGTTATTTCATGTCATAACTAGGTCATGTTCAAGATCAATGAATGGAGCGGTAAGCTTGTACGTTTTTTCGTACAAAGGTGCATTCTGATCGGCGGAATTTCGGTTGTTTGTACGTTTTATCGTACGAAACCCGTACGTTCAACCTATTATCGGGGTCACTTTATACGTTTTTTCGTATAAACTTGATTTTCTCCAATACTTATTTGAATGTTTGTACGTTTTATCGTATAAACTCCTACTACACTCCCTCTATTACAAATTTCACAGTAGATGTTAAGACCTCATGCGATAAAAGCCACGTCCGAGCGACCCAAGATCAATTGTTACAACACTTGGAAATGCACAAAACTGAACTCAAGATCGTCTTTTCACACTTATATACATGGATTCCTTTTTTAAACGGATGACGTGATGAGTTTTAGACACGTTCTAGATGTAAAAAGGAGCCTAATTGGGCTAGGCTCCTACGGCTTGCTCTTTATATGCTCTTTCCATACTTCTAATCGCCTGTGTGTCATTAGAATTAAAATATTCTTCTCCACAGTTGGAACATTTTGCTCCCTGCACCTTGACACTAATAATTCCTTCGATGTTTACTGGAATCTCAAGTTCTTGATTTGGAACTTCTTTGTGTCCACACATAACGCATTGGTCTATCGTGAACATAATAATCACGCTCCCTGTAGTAATAATTATACATTATTTTCAATTGCTAATCAATTACAGTTACAATAATTAATTTCGATGGATAATCGATTGAAACAACTACCGACCAATCAAATTTTCCAACGACTCGGTAATTATACCTATCTGCAATTACAGCAGACTCTGATACTTTTTTTATGTAAGTAGGATTTTTCAGAATGTAAATAATATCTTCTGTATTTATTCCTCTTTGGGACATTCTCAACCGAGCATGTCCTGTCTCAATGATTAAAGCATCGTTTTCTATCATACTCTGAATCATCGAAAATATTATTCGTTCATCCAACACTTCACCACATATCTATTATATTTTTTATTAGTATGACAACTTAATCTGCCTAATTAAGCGAGGTATGATATTCATTATCTAATTTGTCTTCACTATAATTTAAAACTTTATATGTACTCTTTAATGGTACTACACACAATTTAACAGCCTAGCACCGTTAGATTATCGGCACTAGGCTGTGGAGATAGCTTTTTATGGTAGTTATATTTTCACATTCACTATTTACTTGATATCATATCATTGACTAGACATACCAATAAGCAGGAATAATCTCTTTTTCACGCTCTAGTAGTTCCTGTATAATGTTATCGGTATCGCTAATGGAATGAACAAGTGGATCTGTCATCATCGCTCGTCTTAGCTTCGTAAAGCTTCTTTCTACTACCGCTTCTGCCGTTAGCTCGTGCGTATCTAACACCAACTCCTGCATTCCACGAATACCACGCGGCATCTCCCCTACAGCTACTGGCTTAACACCTTCCATAGAAACGTCGCATAACAACTCCAGAAAAGCATCATCGTTCATGTTGCTTACTGCCCCTTGATTGGTTGTGTTAATATAGTATTGCTTTCCGAGATCTCCTACCATATTTTCAATAACGTCCGTCGCATGATCTGGACCGAATGTTGCCATGAATTTAGTAATTGGAAGTTTTCCACTAATAAAAATGGCAATGGTCAATATATGGGAACGTTTGTGCCACAAGGACTAACGACAAAAAAGCAGGGGCTCGATCTCCTCCTGCCTGTGTTTGATTACATTCATCAGCATCTCCATCAACCATTACGAGTTGCTCAACTAACCAACATCGCTGGTATATCCGAAAAATATTTTATTACTTATTTTAAACATGCGCTAGACATTACACCCGGGCAATATATGAATCAAATTAAAATGAATCGCGCACGTGAATACTTATACGAAAATAAATATTCCATTCAGCATATCGCTTCTTTACTCGGTTATCCTGATCCGTTTACCTTTTCTAAAGCATTCAAAAAATACTATGACGTATCGCCGTCCAAATTTATGTAACCGCTATTTGTTTGCGATATTGGGTAGGAGATTGACCCACTTTTTGTTTAAACACTTGTGCAAAATATTCGGGATCATTAAATCCACTTTGATAAGCTATCGCTTTA
This sequence comes from Paenibacillus yanchengensis, assembly GCF_042684845.1. Classification (NCBI taxonomy): domain Bacteria; kingdom Bacillati; phylum Bacillota; class Bacilli; order Caryophanales; family Paenibacillaceae; genus Paenibacillus; species Paenibacillus yanchengensis. The sequence continues at coordinate 16,518 of NZ_JBHUMH010000014.1, forward strand.
ATAGGTAAACCAGATTGACGTAGAAGCATCGTCGCTTGCTTCAATCGATAATGCTGCAAATATCGTCCTGGTGGCTGTTTTATTTTTTCGGCAAACACTTTAGTAAAATAACTACGTTCAAGCCCTGTATAGGCAGCTATTTTGGCAACGGATAATTCACTTTGGTCATAATGTTCATGAATATACGCTAACGCTCGTTCCATCGTTACTAATTGCTGATCGTCAGAAGAAGATGCTATTCTAGCACTATACCGTTCTCCTGTTGTTGTCACTAACAATCGTTCCAAAAACATAGCTAACCATCCATACAATAAACTGAGTTCCTTCGCTAATGTAGCAGAAGACGTTTCACCGCTCAGTTCATTTAGTTGAGTAAACCACTGCTCTATCACCGTCTCCTCTAACTGTGCTTGTAAATAAAGAGAATAATGTAGCTCAGCATGATCGATTAACGGTTTAACATACGCAGCTGGCAAACGACACCATTTTACTAACGGAGCTGGTTCGTCATGTGACTGACCTAAAAGCTCAATCGACGTTACATTAGAGTTGAACAGTATTCCATCATTTCTAGCTAGCAACAGCTCGCCATTGTACCCCGGACTTTTTACCTTCAACTGACTATTTCCATTCAGCGAATACAAAAAATAATAACTATCCAAATTTATATTCATGTTTGTAAGTTGTATAGCTGGAGAATGTCGAAAAATACCATTTTGCAATAGTTGCATCATACCCGCTCCTCCCTACAATAAATTCAAACCACACTAGGTGTTATTCATTGTACCGAATGTAAGGAGTGATGGATATGTGCATTTCTTAAGATGATATTTATAATTTATTTCTTTTAAAACATTTTGTCTGAAATCGCTTTTGCCGTTCGCTCTCTAGTAGCTATTGCTACCTCTTGCATCCGCAAAGCTACAGCGACATTCAATATATCGATAACTGCTAATTGAGATATTTTTGCTGTCATGGAACTACCTTGCATCGGTGTTTCTCTCGACACCATCAACAGTGTGTGATCGGCTAACTTCGTAATCGGTGATCGTGCATTACTTGTAATGGCTACCACTTTGGCTCCAGCTTGTTTTGCCAGCTGCAAATGTTCCATCGTATCTTTCGTACTGCCCGAAATCGATAAGCCAATCGCCACCATACGATCTGTCATCATAGCAGCGTCTATCGCTTGAAAATGTGTGTCTTCCCGTGCAAAACTACGTTTACCAATTCGTAGAAAACTAAGTGCTGCTTGCGCTGCTGTTAATCCGGAAGAACCTACTCCAAAAAAATGAATACTTTCTGCTTGCACGATCAAATCAACAACACGTAACAATTGCTCTTCTTGCAATAGTTCACGCGTATGTTCTAACACAGCAATATGCGAGGAAAAAACTTTACTTTTCAGTGTAGCTATATCGTCTTCTTCCGTAATTTCACTATGTAAATGCTCAATCGGCTTCACCAAATCCTGTGCTAACGACAGCTTAAAATCTTGAAACCCTTTAAACTTTAATTTCCGACATAACCGCAGGACGGTTGTTTCTCCTACATCTGCTCGTTCTGCTAATTCTGTTACCGAAAAATAAATCACTTGATCCGCATGCGCCATAATATATTTGCCTACTTTTTGCTCTGTTTTCGTCAAGCTTTTCATATAGCTTTCTAATAACAATATCGTTGTTCCAACCGTTTGCATCGTTCTCTTATCCTTTCCACTTCTATTTTATAAAGTAAGATTCAATCGTACACTATTTTTGGATGAGTGATTTAATATGCGCCATCGCATCTATAGTTACTTTTTCTCCAGCTGTTATACAACGATCCATATCTTTAAAACGAATGAATTGCACGCCCAAATCTGGTTTTAAAATAACATTAGCCAATTGCAATTCTTCTCGGACTATTTTGGCACTCATCATATCTATCGTATTTGTTATCGAATCAACGAAGTTTCGAACGAGCCCTCTCGTAAACGATTCCTCTATAACATTCACCGCAATGACAATGTCGGCTCCCATACTTTTCACCAACGCTGCTGGTACGGGATGGACGACTGCGCCATCGACTAATGTTTTATTTTCGTAATAGACAGGTTTCATAATCGATGGAATGGCACAACTAGCACAGATTGCATTCGCAAGCGATCCTTTATTCATAATATGTGCTTCGCCGGTTCTCACTTCAGCCGCCACTGCCGCATAGGGAATACGCAAATCTTCTATATTGTATGTTCCAATTTTTTTCTCAACAAAATCAATCATCGGTGTATTATCGACTAATGCTCGTTTCGGAAAAGTAGGCTTCACCAAATGTCCCCAATTCATCGTCGCCAATATATTCTGACATTCCTTTGCCGATAATCCGGCTGCATATGCCCCTCCAACAAAAGAACCAACACTAGTACCGGCAATAATATCGATCGGAATTTGTTCTTGTTCCAATATGTTCAATACACCGAGATGAGCCATGCCACGCAATGAGCCACTACCAAGTGCCAGTCCAATCGTAATTTTATCACCTGGCTGTTTAAATCGTTCAAAGCGCAAATGGCGACTAGTAATCATCCGCCCTTCACTTAATACGTACGCTTCGCGGATAATTTTTCGTAATTCATGTGCATTACCAGACAAAAATGGATATAACTCCAAAATACGGAGTGCATCCGGGCTAATTGCCGCGTCTGCTTGCAGCGCCCCTTCTTGCAGTGCAAAGTGATGAGCGATCAGAGCGATGTCTTCCGTTCTTTCTCTTAGTGGTGGGATGACAAGCTGCACCGTTCCAGGAAACTCCACTTGTTTCGTTGATAAATAAACAATTCTCGTCTCGAGCCCAGATTGCAATGCATAATGTTGCCAGTATTCCGGCAATTGGTCCGCGAATTTCACCACCAACGTTCCACCTCTAGCTGCCCTGATCTTCACATTCCACTCTTCATGGTCAAACTGATCGCCATATAATACGAGTAACGGATAGCTGCTACTCGTAGCAGCGTAGTGTAGTTTACGCGCAGCACTCATTTTTCCACAACCAGATTCCGCTATAATCGATACATGACGATCCGTAGTCGCTAATTGCTGTAAATCAGTAAATAATTGCTCCATAGCTGGGCTCGTTCCAAGTAATTCAACATCCGCTAATTGTTCCTCTGTTTGTTTCATTAACAGTACACTACGTTCAAATTCTTCCACTATTCGTTCATTCGTTTTTTGAATTCGTTTAATTAATAAATCTATCATTTGTTGTCGAAATGTACTATCTTCGTCCATTAACATCAATACAGCATTTCGATCAATCGCATACGCTGTTAACTCTTCTAGTGCTACAACGTTAGCCGTTACCGGATCATTACTTAAACACGATACTTCTCCAAAAAACTGTCCCTTTTTTAACGTTTCCAGCTCGACTCTCACTTGCGAACCTTGCTCTACATATACCGCAGCAGAACCAGATACGATCATATAAAAGCGATCACTAACAGTTTGTTGTAGCAAAATTAAATTGCCACGACCGTAGTGATATTGTTCTACTCGATGACCAGCTTGCTGTAATTTCTCAATCATCTCACTATGAAGCAACAACTTTTGTTCGTTATTCTCTAACAACGACATCCGTCCTCCATTCGAATTCAACCATCCTTTATACTATACTACATCTTCATCTCCTACTGAAAACATCTCATAAAACGATTATTGTGCGAAATATTATTGCGTTTATCCTTTCGTTACGATATAAAGAAAACAACTACTTGTCACTTTTCCTTATATAGATACTTTACTTTAACGTAGAGGAGAGCTACCATGAACACTTTGAAGGAACCATTCCAAGCATTAGTATTAGACCCGACGCAATCACTTCCAGTGTCTGTTCAACCTATAACTCTAGATCAATTACCTGCTGGCGATGTGCTTATTAAAGTAGTATATTCTAGTGTCAATTATAAAGATGCGTTAGCGTGCCAGCCTAATGGAAAAATCGTTCGTGCTTATCCGTTTATTCCTGGCATCGATCTCGCTGGTTACGTCGTAACGTCTACCGATGATCGTTTTCATGAAGGGCAAGCTGTCCTTGCTACCGGTTATGATATCGGTGTATCTCATTTTGGTGGGTTTAGTCAGTACGTTCGTTTGCCTAGCAAATGGATTGTACCTTTGCCCGAACAACTTTCGCTGAGAGAAGCGATGATCTATGGGACGGCTGGGTTTACTGCTGCACTATCTATTCAGCGGCTAGAGGAAAATGGCGTGCAACCACCAACTGGAAAAGTACTCGTTACAGGAGCGACTGGCGGTGTTGGAGGAACAGCTATTGCGATGCTGCACAAATTGGGCTATGACGTTGTTGCTAGTACTGGCAAACAAGCAGCAACATCCTACTTGCATTCACTTGGCGCGCAGGAAATTATTTCACGAGAAGCAGTAGTCGAGCATGCCGAAAAATCTTTAAACAAACAACTATGGCAAGCGGCAATTGATCCAGTAGGCGGAACTACACTTGCTAGTATTTTAAGTAAACTAACATATGGTGGTTCGGTCGCTGTTAGTGGTTTAACTGGTGGCAGTGCAGTAGCAACTACTGTGATGCCTTTTATACTGCGGGGAGTAAATTTGCTAGGTATTGATTCGGTGTTTGTTTCCTATGATGTTCGTGCGAAATTATGGGAACGGATGGCTACCGATATGAAACCAGCCATTTTAGATCTGCTCGTCGATCGAGAAATCAGCCTCATTGATTTGCCACAAGCGACAGAAGATATTTTACATTCCCAAACGCAAGGACGGATTATTGTACGCTTGTAATTTCAACGCATGGATGGCAAACAGAAAAATCCAACAATGTTGAAACTACAATCTACAATATTGTTGGATTTTTATTACTATTTGCTTATTCTTTTAATGTTATTTTCTTGCACAATTATTGTCCGACAAATATGATCGCATTAGTATCTGGCTCGACGATAACACGTAGCCCACTCACTTTTTGTAAACTTGTTAATTCTACGTACCCTTTGCCAGCAATAATTGGCGTATGCGGTTGGCGTAGCTTCAAGCGGAAAGAGCCGCTCGATAGCCCCGTCTGCTTCTTCATCTCTACTTCAAACGTTGCCGGATGCCAAATGACATCAGCCCCCCAACCTTCGAATAAAGCTCTGATTGGCACATACTGTTTTCCCTTCTCAACGTAAGGTATTACTTTTTTCTCAAAAGTAATGCGTTCCTGATCAAACCACACTTGTGCCGTATCTTCTCTATCTGCCAAAGGTAAAGAAGCAATAATGTCTTCATCTGTCGCTACAGGTACAACATGCGCTGGATCGAACAGAAGTTGCTTCCATTTACGATTTTGCGAATCAGCAACGATTAATTGACCAGCATCATAGACAACGTTACTAGGCAAATTAAACTGTGTTTGTGCTGGAGAACCACTTTTATCTCCCGCACCACCTTGCCCCGCAATATTTACTACTTGTCCATCCGTCATAATTGCTCTTATCCGATGATTCAAACTATCCGCTACGAGTAACATATCGTTTGCTTCCTCATAATACAGCCCTTTTGGGAAATGAAAAGCAGCTGTTAGTCTCGCTCCGTTACGGTAATCCCCTGTTCGGTAACCGCTCGTTTCGTCTACTGCTGTTAGTTGTCCCGCGTAAGTAGTTACTTGCCCATCCTTCACTGCTCGAATGAGATGATTACCACTGTCAGAAATATAGACAACTCCATCTTTTCCTAGAGCAATATCAGCAGGTTCGTTGAATTGAGCGACATCGCTATCACCATTTAACATTCCACCTAACTCTGACTGTTTACCGGCAAATGTCGTTACATCACCGTCTGGTGTTACTTTTCGAATGACGTGATTCATCGTGTCTGCTACATAAATATTATTAGCTGCATCGATAGCAAGTCCTGCCGGATGGTTGAACTGTGCTTCTTTTTTACTGCCATCAGCATAGCCCGCTACTCCTGTTCCAGCATGCGTATAGACGATACCATCTACAATTTTTCGAATCGAATGATTGCCAAAATCGCTAATATAAATAACACCTTTACTATCAACGACAACGTCACGTGGAGCAGAAAAATAAGCTTTATTCAGTACGTCATCTCGATAGCCACCAATCGGTTGTCCATATGCATCCGTTCCTGCTTGCAATCCCGCTACCCATAGTTGCTTACCATCTGCCGTTCTTTTTTCAACCGTATGTCGCCCACTATCGACGACAATAGCTTCACCTGTACTAGTAAAAATCATCGCTGCCGGTTCATACACTTCGATCTGCTCCGGCTCTAATTTTACTTTCCCTTGTTTGTATGTCGTTGGCTTCTTTTCGGTAGTTGATCCTTGGCTAGATGCAGCCCCAAATACTGTTGAATGTCCAATCCCTGGCATAAACAACGTACTACCCATCATCGTACAAACCACCACTACAGCTATTCCCGCTACCAGCTTGCGCTTATGTTGCTTCATCGTTTCACCTACTGTTCTTTACTATTGTTTACTATAACAACTAACTAACTTTCCTTTTTTCCGTTTACAAGCGTATCCCTTTTGCTCAGTACTTAGTATAACGATTTATACATATACGAAGATACTGAGCGATGGGGATACACGATCAAAAATAGACTAATTTACTTTATGTCTCACAACAAAGGATACTGTCTCATTGGTAGTTCCGCTCTCGGTATAATGAACTGTCAACGTTATTTCGACATTGTTTGGATCAGAAGCTGCTGCGATTGCATCAGCTAGCCACTGTTTTTGTAGTGTGACATTTATAATTTTGTCTGGGCTAGCAGCTCCGGTTACCGGTTGACTAGTGTACACCGCCGCTGGTAATTCTGCTACGGCACCACTGTCGACAGTATATTCTATCTGATTAATAACTGCACTGTCTGATAGCAACAAGTGAACTGGTACGTTTTGCTTCGTATAGATATACGTTGGCAGCGGTGGTGTTGAACTACCTGATTGGAACAAATCAAACCACAAATGTGGAGAAGTCTGTTGTCCACCACTAGACTTAGCTAACAGTCCATTTTGCAGCCACAACTGAAAAGAATCAGCTATATCTGGTAATCCTACCATTGCCATTCCATTCTCATCATTAAACGAACTTGTATCAATGTTTCCCACCATATAAAGTGGCTGTAGCACTTGCTGATTTGCTAACCACATCTGTTTCCATATGTCAGCCGTCGTAAATTTCACATCTGCAATTGGAAGCACGTTCACTTGCCCTGCATCAGGCACCATATCTAGCCATTGCTCCGTACCGACTACACTAATAGGGAGACGATTAGCAGGTGCTGAAGCATCTAATGCTAAATTCAATCTAGCGGAATTACTATTTAATATCGCTTCTCGCATTAATTGTAATGGAGCATTTTTAAGCGTCAAACGAAACTTCGCATGCTCAGCTGCAAAACCGGTTCCTATATACTCTAACGTATAGTCAGAAGTAGGTAGCTCCATATCTCCAACGCCATAATCTAAGAAAACAACTGGTGCAAAGTTCGCCACATCAATATCTCCTATGCCATAAGCATAAAGCAACATACTTTGCTCAGCCGGTACACTCGTAGTATTAATTGCTAGTTGATGGGTTGGCATGTCATAATTCCAGCGATATAATGGCAGCGTTAGTAACAAATTATCTGCAATAACTGTCTCGTTATTACGAGCTTTTAACGTATCTGCTTCTATATACAGCTCTAGTGGGGACATTTCCACTGGTAACAGCTGCGGATTATCCAATGCAATGACTAATACATTTTGATTAGAACCACCGATCGTCACTGTTCCTGTTACGTCGATTTTGTTACCCATCTGTCTAATTTCTATACTGTTACCTGTTAACGTTAAATTAGTGCCGTTAGCTGCAATTGGTTGATCAAATGGAATTTCAATAATACCATTTGTAAACATCGGCTCCTTCATATGTAATTCTCGTTCTAATACGATAGGAGCTGGTTGATACGGCATAACGACATCTAACATATCTCCCGCACTAAACTCCAGTAAAAACTGTTGCTGGTTGTTAGCAATGGCAGGCGGATTAGCAAAACCAGTCGTATCCATCACTAATCGACGATCATTTTCAATCGTGTAGTCACTATTTTCTTGTAGCCTTGTCAGCCCTGCTTCTCGACCATTCATCCCATTGTAATAGTTTACGCTGTATACTGCGTCCAATTGTTGTTGTCTGCCATTATATTCGATCACAAATTGCTGCGACTGTTCATAAATCGGTTCTGCTCGCACTAATGTCGGCTTGTTAGAAACAGGTGGAATCGTATAGTCACCGCCACCAGTATCCGATGGATCATAGACAATCACTTCTCGCGCTGGTTCCTCTACTGGTGTTGATCCCTCTTCTTCATAAAAGCGCTCTTCTTGCAGCTCGTCAAATGTACCAACCGTCCAATTCCCTTGTTGATCCATATGGAAACTTTGCTCTGGTGTTATAATAAGCGGTTCCATATTCGATCCATCCAACAAATCGACCTGCACCGTACCTTCCATTACACCAACCCACGTCCCAAATTGATCGTAATACACGTAAAACTCTGTACCCATTACTCCCATAATTGCCGTTGGTGTTTTCACTTGAAAGCGGGAATCGCCATCTAACTTTTTATTAATTTTCACCTTTACTTTACCGTTAATAAGCGATAACGTCGTTTTGCCATCGGCATCTTTTATACTTGTTAACAGCTCACTGACAACAAACTTTGTATTTGAAGCTGCTGTCACTTGTTTATTACTATCAATTAATAATTGCAGCTCGCTTTTTTTGCCGGTAGTAAATGAATCCCCTTGTGTAAAGGACATATTTTTAAATACGGAAAATTCCTTCTCTCCTCCACCACGTTTCATTTGAACGGTGCCCGAAAAAGTAGTAACTTTGCCCACTTTGGCTTTATCTTTTGCTACTGCAAGCTGGGGAATGAATAAACAGACGATGAGCAGTAACATCAGCAGCGTTTTACTAAACTTCACTTAAGTCCCTCCATTTCATAAATAGTAAGTAACTGATCTTTGCCTTTTAACTGTACTTCACCTAATGCCACTACCTTAACACTATCTTTTACTTGTTCATAAACAGCTTCACTTAATATAATTTGTCCAGGAAGCGCAATGCTTTCGAGCCGAGCTGCCGTATTGACCGTATCCCCGATAACCGTATAGTCCATCCTTGTTTTGGAACCGATATTTCCGACTACCGCTTGCCCCGTATGAATACCGATACCGAATGATACGCTTTGCCCATATCGCTGTTGCAACGCTCTTTCGAGTGGTAGCGCACCTTCCTTCATCGCCCATGCTGTTCTTATCGCCTGCATCGGATGATCTGGCTGCGTTAATGGCGCATTAAAGACAGCCATCGTCGCATCGCCGATAAATTTATCCAACGTGCCTCCAAACTTAAAAATACAATTCGCTGTTAAATCCAAATATTCATTCAATATTGCGACAATTTCTTCCGGCTCTACCTTTTCCGATAATGTCGTAAAACCACGTATATCAACAAACAATATCGTTAACGTTCTACGGCTACCGCCTAGCTTCAGCCCTTCTTCGCCACTTTGTAAAATTTGCTTCACCACTTCTGGAGCAACATACTTGCCAAACACTTCTGTCACTCGTTTCCGTTCCCGTAATTCTACAATATAGTTGTTAGCCACCATCGCAATATAAATAGTAGCAAGCATCGCCACCACATAAACGAGCGACATAATAAAGCCAGAACTATAAAGTAAACGAGCAGCGGATAAAAAGGCTATAATAGCAACTAACATAACAGCAAACGAAGCAATAACCGAGCGTATTCGGCAAATCCAGTAAGCAATAATAGCAGCAACTAGTAAAATACCACTATTTATTAACCAATGAACTTCTTGTTTATAATTACCTTCCAATATCGTTTGAATAATATTCGCATGTATTTCAACACCGTACATACTTTGTTTACTATCCAGTGGTGTCAAATAATAATCTTTAATTCCAGGAGTATATGTACCAACTAAAACGATTCGATTTTCAAAATAAGCTGGATCAATTTCCCCACTAACTACCATCCAATAAGGTACAACTTCATAGGTTTGTGGTTTAGTCGCAAATGGAATATGAAATCTCCCGAACTTATCCAGTGGAATTTGTTCTCTTGCTAGCTGCTTCCCATGATGAGCTGCATACTGCTCCGCAAGTTTCCAAGCAAAACTATCGATTCGCTGATCTTCATTATAAAATTGCAACAGAGCTTTGCGAACGACACTGTCCATATCCACAATCGTATTCAAATGTCCCACTTGGCTGGCTGCTGCTTCGAGCGCTGGAAATGGTGTTTGCATCTCTACAGCATAAATATCTCCTGTGGAAAACTCATCAAACACACCAAACTGCGCCAATACTACATTACCTGCACGCTTTACAGCATTAACGAACTGTTCATCTTCTATAGCATCCGTTGATGGCAAAGGGAATGTTATATCAAAGCCGATGGCAGCTACATTCGCCTCGGCAAGTTGTTCGAGCAACGTAGCATGTACGCTCCGCTCCCAAGGCCAACTACCCATATATTGCAAGCTTTCATCATCGATCGCCACAATAACAATATCATTATTAGCGGGTCGTTCTTGTTGCAACAATTGATCTTGCAATCGCAGATCTATGGTAGTTCCCACCTCAACATATTGCAATACAATAAAAACAACCGTTATAACTAGTAATAACCGTCCAAGTTTAATCCTTCTTCCACTCCTCTCCGTCAAACGAACTGTCCGATATCGTTAAACGATTGCGTCTTGTTTATTTTAACAACCTTTGTTACTAATTACATTATAATTTTCAGTTATTTGTCAGAACTTTATTATTTCTATGTATACGTTAACATATAAAGTGATTATTGTATCACGATTCGTTTACTTTTTCTGTAACGCACATTACATTATATAGATACAAAAAAACTACGGTACAAGCAAGCAACAGCTTACTTAACCGTAGTTTCCGCTTTATTTATAATGTTTTATGTCGATGCCATGTCCATATTCCGCACACAGCGAAAACCAATATTACCTGACGAACTATCTGGAGTATTTTTGTTTCTTGCTGCTACACGATATCTATTGCAATACGATTTGTGACAAAGATAGGAACCACCGCGCATCGATCTTTCTGTCCCTTGGGGAGGTCCTTGTGGATTAGGCTCCGCATGATGTTGGTAACTACGTGGGTGAAACCAATCTGCACACCATTCCCAGACGTTGCCTGACATATTATATAGTCCATAGCCATTAGGCATATAAGTATCTACTGGAGCTGTCCCAATATAACCGTCGCTGGCATGATTTTTGATTGGGAACTTCCCTTGCCAAATGTTGCATCGATGCTCACCATTAGGTTTTAACTCATCGCCCCACGGATATCTTCTTGATACAAGACCGCCTCTAGCAGCATATTCCCATTGTGCTTCGGTCGCCAATTGTTTGCCCGCCCACTGACAATAAGCGTTGGCATCATGCCAAGAAATATGAACAACAGGATGGTTCCACCTATCTTCCACATGAGAATCCGTTCCTTCTGGCTTACGCCAATAAGCGCCTTGAACGACGTGCCACCACGGTGTTTGTTGCGGGACACTCGTTACTTTTTCTTTTTCCGCGTCTGACAGTAACAGATGGAACACATAAGACCAACCAAATTGCTCTGCCTCTGTCACATAGCCTGTAGCATCAACAAATTGTTGGAACTGCAAATTAGTAACCGCATAGGGATCAATGTAAAATGGATCAATCGTTACTTCCCGAATCGGACCTTCTCCATCAGCTGGAAATCCTTCTGCATCTTCCGTTCCCATCAAAAAAGTACCACCTGCTAAATAGATCATTGGATTTGCTTGATCATCAAAAGATGCTTGTGTTATTACTTGTTGTTGCTCAGCACTTGTAGCAGATGCTACTTCCAATTTCCCATTGTCCCCTTGATGCTTGTTATGCGTTCGTGATACGCTGCAACATGATTTGATTGGTTCATTATTCTGTTGATTAGCTTGATCCATCTCCATACCTCCTTAAAAAATAAGCATACCGACTGAAGCGGCTAGTATAATCGTTATAAGCGGATGCCATTTCCACTTGGCCACTGCGAGAAAAACAACAACTGCAATGGCAAAGGTTCCAATCGTGCTTAAACTTAAAAATACGTTAGATTCCCCAAGAAAACCAAATTTAATACATGCATAAATGATAAGCCCTGTAACGACAGCACGCAAGCCGTAGAATATCGCTTTGAACCATTCTTTTTTTTGATGACGGAATAAAATACTAGCGAGTAAGATAACTATTAGCAAAGATGGCAGTACGATACCAGCAGTTGCTACAATCGCTCCCCAAATGCCAGCAGTATGATAGCCGATAAGTGTTGCTCCGTTCGTCGCAATCGGTCCTGGAGCTGAACCAGCGATCGTCATTATATTTTGCAAAGTAGCTTCATCTAACCAACCGTTTGTACTTGCCTCATATTGTACTAAAGGAATGACCGCATAACCACCGCCAAAAGAAAGCAAGCCTACTTTTAAAAATGTTATAAATAATTGCCACAGCAACGCTTTCTCCTCCTAACCATTTAGCTTCACGCCAGTTTGTTTATCTTTGGGTAAACGTGGAGCTTTCGTAGTTTGGTCTGTTTGTTCATCTTGATGAGTAGCGAACACTCTTTCTGTTGCAATGTTCAATCCTAATTGCTTTTTTACTTTCACAATAAGTAACCCAACTAATATGCCAGCAATAATAAGGTAGATCGGATTCATTCTAAATATTAATAACAACGCCAATGCTGTTGTCGCAACTGTAAAAGTGGCTTTATCAAACACAGCCGTACGATACATCCGATAAGCCGCCACTGCAATTAATCCAGTAATAGCTGCCTGTATCCCTTTCATAGCCGATATCACTAGTGGATGATCTTGTATTTGTCCATATACTAAACTCAATAGCAACACAATAACAAACGTTGGCATTGCAATGCCCAACACCGCTGCTGTTGCTCCAATACTTCCACCTAACTTGTAACCGATGAAAGCAGCTATATTAACGGCCACACCACCTGGAGCAGATCCAGCCACAGCGAGCATATTGCTCATCTCTTGCTCCGACAACCACTTTCGCTTTGTTACAATTTCTCGTTCGACTAACGCCATCATGGCATAGCCTCCACCAAACGTGACCGGTCCTATACGTAAAAATACGAGAAATAGCTGAACGATCAATTTTAGCTTTGCTTTCATGTTGTTCACCTCTTATCATCAAGCAAATTCTTGATGCTGCTCCTTAAATTATAACACTTAATTTCAAAATGAAAACATCTTTTCGATAAAAACATAATTTTACTATAATACATAGTTATCGCATCGGAATTAAGAGCGAATTCTAGCGTTTTCCTATAAAATTAACACTAATTAACAAAACTTACTTTCAATATAAAATAAAGTAGTCGTATTGTTGTTAGATTAGACTAATGGTAAAATAAGGGGGAGGTGACGGAACGATGCAGTTGAAAATAACGCCAGCTACCAAATTAGCTGTTTATCGCTACATGGCGCAACAAAAAGTAGTATCCAAAGCACAGCTGCAAGCTCATTTCGCTTTTCACAGTAGCAGCTTGACACGATTGCTTGATGATTTTATAGCGGAAGGGTTAATTGTTGAATCAGGATATGGACAATCTACCGGGGGTAGAAAACCGATTTTGTATCAGATTAAAGCGACTGCAAGCTACATGCTTGGGCTCGATATCTCACGCTCTTCCTCCACATTAGGTTTATTTGATATGACATTAACGCCACTTGCATTTGTTAGCTGGACGATGGATCAGTCGATGACACCGAAACAATTAGTTTCTCATGTCGTTTCGGCTGTTCAAGCGCTTCTCACTGAACATGCCATCACGGCTGAGCAATTGATTGGACTTGGCGTTGGTGCAGTTGGTCCGTTGGATCGCAGTAGCGGCACCATTATTAATCCATCCTACTTTCCAGCGATGGGCTGGAATAATGTCCCACTAAAAGCGTGGCTAGAAGAAGCACTTCAACTACCAGTACAAATCGAAGCCGGTGCTAATACTGCTTTATTAGCAGAGCATTGGTGTATGGAGCATGAGAATGCCCATCATTTGTTATATGTACATGCTGGAGTTAGTTTGCGTTCGGCGATGATGTCTAGTGGTTCTCTTATTCATGGAGCGGTAGAAAACGAAGACGCCATTAGTCAAATGATCGTACAAGCTGATGGCATTCGGCTGCACGAGCATAGTAACTATGGCGCTTTGGAAGCATATTGTTCGATTCAAGCGATAGAAAGACAAGTGTTATCCCAATTAAAACTTGGTCGCCAACCACTAAGTAACGCTGTAACACCTGAGCAACTCAATTTACAACTATTGTTAGATGAACTACAACACAATAATAGCTACGTTGTTCAACTTTTCGAGCAAGCAGCTACTTACCTTGGCATTGGGTTAGCTAATTTAATCAACGTATTTCACCCTGAAATTATTATATTAGGTGGTCCACTACACCATAAAAGCGATTTGTTTTTCAAAACAGCCATTGCAGCTGCCAAAAGTAGAATAATGAAAACACCTCTTTATGAACCTACATTTTCTCGGGGGAAACTGCAAGAGCGGGCAGTGACAACAGGAGCTGCCATTCTCGTTTATGCGATGATGCGCATGTAATGTCTAATTATGACACTTGTTGCTCGACATATTGTTGCTTCGCTAACTTGGCATACAACTTATGATGTTGTAACAAATCGGCATGTGTCCCGGTTCCTGTTACTATTCCTTGCTCCAAAACTATAATTTGATTCGCATGAACGATCGTTGATAATCGATGAGCGATAACAAGCGTCGTTCTATTGTTCATTAATTTTTCCATCGCTTGTTGCACTAATTTTTCCGATTCACTATCTAAATGTGCAGTTGCCTCATCAAGTAGCAGTATATCCGGATTACGTAACATTGCCCGGGCAATAGCTATTCGTTGCCGTTGCCCACCGGAAAGCATTACTCCTCTTTCTCCAACTAATGTTTGCAATCCTTCTGGCAAGCTGTTAATAAACGAAAGTAAATTAGCTTGTTCTAACGCATCCAATATCGCCGATTCTGTTACTTGCTGCAATCCATACGTCAAATTATAGTGAATGGAACCTGCCATAACGGGGCTATCTTGTGAGACATAAGCTATTTTTTGGCGCCATTCATCCAGTGGAATATGTTGTATTGCGCGCGCTCCATAGCGAATTTCCCCGTGATCAGGTAGATAGAAACGTTCTAACAGAGCAAATAACGTCGTTTTTCCTGAACCACTTGGTCCTACGATAGCCGTCATTTTCCCCGCTTCCACTACAAAATCAACTTCTTGTAATATCGGACGATCTTCTTTATAACGAAATTGTAGTTGTTGAAAATAAAGAGATGGGATAGCTTCTGCTCCCCCTTTATACGCATCATTTTCGGCAATAACGATAGCCTGCTCCAACGGTTGCTGTAATAACTGCGCCAAGCGCTCCGCAGCCCCTTGTGCTTTTTGAAACTGCGTAAAGAAGGATGCCATCTGTGTAAAGGGCATAATAATTTGAAACATGTACAATATAATAGCGACAAGCTGTCCACTAGACAAATCTCCTTGTGCCACTCGCACACCGCCATAACCGATAAGTAATACGAGTATAATTAACATTACCGTCATCATCAATGGAGATACGATGGACATAATTTTTGCTTCTTGTAACCCAAAGCGGAATAAGGAAGCAATTCGTCCTTTCCCTTGTTTTTCTTCCAACTGTTCAGAAACGGATGCTTTCACCAGTCGAATGTCACCTAACACCCGTCCCAAATCTCCTTGCAGTAAAGCTGTTTCTTCTTGCGTCTTTTGCGAAATCGAAAACATCTTACTACCGAGTGGCCATAATATAACAAATGCAGCCGGAATAGCGATTAACATAAGCAGCGTCATGCGCCAATCCATCCATAGTAAAATACTAATTCCACCAATGATCGATATGACTCCACTTAAAAATGAAATGACATGCCCGATAATAAAATCTTTCATAACATTAGTATCATTCGTCAGTCGACTCATCGTCTCCCCCGTACTATTATTGTCATAATACGGTACAGTAAAGCGGAGCATTCGCTCCCACAATTTATTGCGTAAGCCACGAATCATAAATTCTCCAACGTAGGACATCGCATAGATGCTAACGGCTGACATACTCGTCTGAATAGCAAATACTGCGGCTAATATACCTATTGTCATTACCTGTAAGCCAGTCACCGCAATTTCTTCCACAAGTCCCATCGTAACGAGCGGAATAAATAATGCTAATAGCGTTTCGACAATTCCAGCAACTAAAGCGACAGCTATAATCCATGTTTTGGGTCTATGCTGCCATATTAATCGAATAAACTGTTTACTATTCATCATGATCCTCCCACCAGCTTCTAAATGAATATTCTTCACTTACCTGTTCTAATACTTGCCCAATAAACACTTCTTCTTCTGGTAGAAAAGTCGTCGGAAACAATACTGGATCTAATGCTTTCTCCATCAATTTCGTTTTTTCTTCAACATTAAATTTCTCAGCTGCTTCTTCTAATACTGCAAATAATATAGGTAAACTTTTTCTTGCAGCCGCAAGTACATCTTCATCTTTGGGGTCTTTTCCTTGCTTACAAAATTCTACTAATTGCATCAGCATATTGGTCAGCTGTTGTTCCATTTCCAAACGACGCTCTTCTTCCCAATGAGTTAAAAAGAATAAATCAGCAGCTTCTTTTGATATATGTTCCACAAACCATGCTCGTTGTGCTTCTTCGTGTTGCAAATTATATATTAAAACTAACATTAAATTTCGATCGATCTGTTCAATACCTACTGCCATTCCTTGCATTCGTTCTATAATAGTAATAACACGATCCAGTTGCTGCCGTTTTCTTAGTAATAATCGATGCTGCTCCTGTAAACTAGCTTGCAATTCCTCACCTTCTTTAGACATTTGCTGCGCTATTTCCTCCAAAGAAAAACCAAGATATTTTAACGTTAAAATTTGTTGCAGCTGTAATAAATCATGTTCGGAATAAAAGCGATGCCCATGCTCGTTACGGTGTGATGGGCTTAACAATTGTTTTCGATCGTAATAACGTAACGTTCGCTCAGTCACACCTGTTAATTTGGCAAATGCACCAATCGAATATGATAATGGCAATTTCACTTCCAATATCACCAGCTCCTCTTGAACTTTTAATATTCTTCTCTATTTTATTCTCTATATGTTTCCCTTTCTGATTCATCATCAGTATAAGTGTTGACGTAACGTCAAGCGCAAGTTTTTTTTACAACAAAATATTTTCGCAAAAAAAGTATAGGTCTAGCTATCTAGAAAAACAGATTAAAACTAACGACTAACTAGGATTGTAGGATCTGTAGGGAAAAACGGATAAATGATCATGCGAAGGGGCGAGAAACATAGGAGGTGTAGGAGAAAAGGATAAATGGACATGCAAAGAGGGTAGATATGTAGGATTTGTAGGAATAAACGTATAAACGGACATGTGAAGGGGTGAGAAACGAAGGGTTTGTAGGAATAAACGTATAAATGGACATGCGAAGGGGTGAGAAACGAAGGATTTGTAGGAATAAACGTATAAATGATCATGGTTAGAGACGTAGGGTTTGTACGAGAAAACATATAAATTTGGATTGGAACTTGAAGAAAGGTTACATGAGACGCTTCAGCATATACACACGATTACACTGGATGGAATAAAAATATATTTTTCCATCCAGCTTCTTCTTTCGTGTAGGACTGATTAGACAGCCTCATACTATTCTACTTCTTTTACAACTGACATATTTGTTATTTCATCCGCATCTGCATCTATACTCTATTTATTATTAAACTGTCCATTCAGAATGAACTAATCCTACAACGTACCAGCTACCTTCATGTTCTTCCAACACAACGATCAGACTAGCCCAGTCAAGTCCTTCATACTTTTCGTCGAAGCCACTAAAGTGATAATCATAAAATTGCGCATCCGGGAAAATATCTTTCATATTCACTATCATGCCACCTGACATGACGACCTCATTCTCTTTCACTTCTTCGGCAGTCGTAAAGTCATGATTAAACAAATATCGTTTATAATAGTCTGCAAAGTTGAGCTTAATCGGATCTCCCGTTCCGTCTTGCACGCCCCACTCATAAACTTTTTCATCATCAAATGTAGGCAAATCAGCAGCCTTAAACGTTAAAGCAGTTTCTTTGTCAATATAAACATAGGGAGCAAATAGTACTCCTTTTTCCGGATGAACGACGCTTTGTAGTGCAGCGTGGTCTTTTTCCTTCAATGCTTTCAATACTTGTGCAGCTGCTTCTTCTTTCGTTAATGTGCTCACTGGTGTAGCAGTTGATTCATTGGAAGGTGCTTCTGTAGCTGGAGGCGTTGATGAGCCCGGAGACGTTCCTGGTGTGCCACCGTCGTTTGCTCCTGTTGCACTGCACCCACTTAATATCAGTAGTAAACTCCCCATCACTATCCATTTCTTCATGTAAAATCACCTCTCCTTAAATTATAACGACTACACTACTTTTGACGAAGCTAATTAAAAAAATGTTGCACTTTTAGCCAAATGGCTGTTTCAACGACGCTACTAACCTTTACTATGCTCCATAATAAAACAATTTATGAATATTGCTCCTGATAAGATACTGTTGTGCGATTACGACCATTTTGTTTGGATATGTACAATGCTGCATCTGCCTGTTGCTTCGTGAGCTCTACCGCCTGTTTATTCATCGAGCCAGCAATTCCTATAGATATCGTAATAGGCTTACCAATCGGAGTTATACTACTAGCTATATTCGTTCTAATCAGTTCAGCCAAAGCATATGCTTCTTCTGGTTCTCTTCCAGGTGATAAAATAACAAATTCCTCTCCACCATACCGACAGCAAATATTGTCCACTCCAGCATACTCTTTCAACTTTATTGCCAAAAACTGTAGCACTTCATCTCCCATGTGATGACCAAATGTATCATTTACTTGTTTAAAATGGTCAATATCCAAAATAATATAACTATACATCAATTCTCGCTTTTCCCAATCCTGCAAAACTCTATCCATCGATCTTCGATTGTATAATCCTGTTAGCGTATCTTTGCTCGCTTGATCAGACAAAATATCAATTTGTTGCTGCATAGATAAAACCATTTTTTCAATCGTCTTTTTTAATTGATTCGCTTCGTAATTCCAACTATGAATACGTGGTACTTGCAAGTCGCGCTCACTATCATTCGTTATCTCAGCAGAAAAATTAGCTAATTTATATAATGGATTAGATATGAATTTCGTAAATAATAAAACAAAGCATAGTAAAATAATAATGATAGGAACCGAAACAGTGATGACATTCCACACTAATTTATTCGATGACTCGGTTATATTCGTATAAGGTGTTTGCGAAACGATCCCCCAATCTACTTGTTCAATCGGGGCAAACCCAGTCAGCATGCGCTTACCTACTCGATTAATAATGACCCGTTCGCCCTGCTCACCATTTAACACTGTCTGAACGACCGCATTTTCTATGACCGATTCACCGATTCGTTCTTTATTAGGATGAAAAAGGATATAGCCTTGTTTCGATACAACGTAAAAATAAGAACCCGAGTGGAAAGACATTGGGCTATTCAGCAACACTTCAAACACATTGGATTCACTCAAATAAATACTGCCAGCCAGCAATCCACGAAATACACCTTTTTCATCAAATATAGGCTGCGTTACCAACACAAGATAGCGACCAGATACACCGATATAAGGCTCGGAAATAAGCGGTTGCTGCTGATGTAACGATAATTTTACTATGTCACTTTGTAACGTTTCCCCAAGTAACTCACTAGTATTTGGAAAAACTTCTCTAACAGTACCTGTCTCGTCCGCTATAAATACGACATTGAAAAATTGGCTACTATCTTTAATTAATTGCAGCATCTTAACGTTGTTATCATATGAAAAGGTAGTCGCAATATTAGATGCAGCACTTGCTAATGTGTTTTGGGCATTAACAAGTAATTCATTAGTTGTGTCCGCTATCTTTTCTGCATTTATTCGATTTAATTCCAACGTATTCGTCACCAATGCTTGCTTGTTACTTTCATAACTCGTTATACTACTGACCACTAATGTAATAAAGATGGATATGACAACGGTCATCGCAACTAAAAAATGTAGCGTAAAACCTTTTCTTTTCATAAAAACGCGCATTCCCCTTCTATTGTCAAAAAAATATATAGCTCATCTATTATAACGAGAATCATTCGAACTGAGAAGCTAAATCCCTTGTATCCTCTTATTACTCATGCGATACTTGACGTAGTTATTTAGACTTATAAAAATGGAGGTCTCTGTATGTCATTTGTTACAACGGAACAGCATCATAGAATAGATTCTACTTTACCAATCGACCCAGAATCATTGCAAACACCTTATGTTATGATTGATCTGGCAAGAACGAAACGAAATATACATCATATGACCACTACATTGCAAAATATTTCCCCACAAGTAACGTTACGACCACATATTAAAACACATAAACTTCCGCAACTAGCCAAAATGCAATTAGCTGCGGGAGCAATCGGTATTACTTGTGCCAAATTAGCAGAAGCCGAAGTAATGGCGGCGGCTGGTATTAACGATATATTTATCGGTTATCCTCTAATTGGTAAACTTCGCTTACAACGGGCGGCAAAATTACTACAAGCAGGGGTACGATTAATTGTCGCAGTCGACAGTCTAGAAGGTGCACAACAATTATCACGCGCAGCAAGTATTCATCACGTTACATTCGAAATAAGGTTAGAGATAGAAACAGGACTCCGGAGAACTGGTGTGACACAAGAACAAGTCGTTGCATTAGCTTTGCAAATCGCTACATTAAAAGGTATCCATATTACCGGAATCTTTACTTATAAAGGGGCAGTACTCGCCGAAAAGCCAACGACAGACTTAGCTGCCGCTGGCAAAGAAGAAAGCGATATAATGATCAAGGTGGCTGCAGCACTTCGAGAAGCTGGCATCGCTATTCAAGATATTAGTGTCGGTTCAACGCCATCTGCCCTACATGCTGCCAGTACGGAAGGAGTAACCGAAGTAAGACCCGGTACTTACATTTTTTATGATCGAATGCAAGCTGCCTATGGCGTTTGCCAACTGGAAGACTGTTCCGCATTGCTCTGGGCAACGATCGTTAGCCGTCCCGCACCAGATCGAATCATTATCGATACTGGTAGCAAGTCATTAGCTGCCGATATCCAGCCGCAGCAAGATCAGCTTTTTTTGCATGGCTTCGGGCATATTGTCGGTGACGCTGATGCTATTATCGAGCGAATGAATGAAGAACATGGAATGGTCACCGTTCGACCTGAAGCAACTTATGCTATTGGAGATCGAATTTCAATTATTCCAAACCATATTTGTACTACCATCAATCTGCATAACTTCGTTTATGTAAAAGATGAAGACGGCAAGTTATATCAATGGAACGTTGCTGCTCGCGGTTTAGTTTATTAAACAAAGCAAAGAGCGCTTCTTTGCACCATAATGGTTACAAAGAAGCGCCCTTAGGTTGACTGAGATGTAAATCGATTGCGCAAGGCTACTTTGCAGTAGCCTCGCCTTATCAACATATTACCAGCAAAGTGCACGAACGATAATAACTAACAAGATGAATAATACTAAAATACTACCAGCATTTGAGAAAGCTCCACCTACGTTACCATCACAATGATTACCTACAGGAAAATGCGAATTTGCGCCACCAGAAACATTTGCATAACTCATTTGGTCATCTCCTTTATTTGAATGTACAGTATCCTATGTCGATTTCCACAAAGTGTATAGGCGCTTTTACAAATTGTGCATTAGCTGATTTTTCAATTTACGGTACGAGTGCCTATAACACTTTCCCGTTTGTAGCATATATAGCAAAGCCTTTTATGATGATTGTATGTGCTCTAATTGTTGTTTCGTCTCAATAAATCTATTTTTAATTTCCGGTGTAGGAAGTAAACAATGATCAGCATTTGCAAAAAAACGATGACGATATTTAGCAATTAAGCGGTATACAGCATCTCGGATAAACGGTGGGACAATGATGAGCGGATATAAAAGGGACCACCAGCCACCTAGCTTGCGACAAATGGAAAGCGCGGCAGCAGAACGCATCCGCATTCGTTTTCGTTTAAAATCAATAAACAAGAAGCTATCTTCATAAGAAGCAGGTAACTGATATTGCTGTAACAAGTACTTCCCCGCCTCTGACTGTAATGTAACGAACGAAAACAATTGCTGATGATCGTACCGTATAAGAAACTTCGTAATATGTTGACACAGCGCACATTCGCCATCAATGACGATAATTGCACCATTTCCTTGGTTCAGCTGTTGTCGGTCCATCACGTTCCCTCCTCTTACTGTTCACGAACAAACTCATTTCTCATTTTACTAACAAAAATTCCGCTCGTTTCTTATATCGTAATCCACTATAACAATTATCGCAATGACAGCTTCATTTGCTATAATAGCAGTATCAATTACAAAAGGAGCAGATGAACTATCGAACGATATGATCCCGATCAAGATTTATATGAAGAGTTCGATCCCAACGATCCGAGCTTATACGAAGATAGCGATGAATCATCGTCTGATGAAAAAGCGAAGAAACGACCTTCTTGGATACGCAATCTGATTATTTGGGGTATTGCTATTACACTAGTTGGGAATATTCTGGCGTTTTGGCCACAAGTATATAATTGGAATTCCATTCAGTTTTTAATAAAAAATAACGTACTATCAGCCGAAGAACATATTCAAGACTATAAAGAAGCTGTCGTTATTATAAAATCTGGAGATAGCAAAGGAACAGGCTTTAATATAACTGCCAATGGGCTTATTATTACGAATGAACACGTCGTCGATGAAGCGAAGCAGCACCTTGTCTCTTTTGCCAATGGAAAGACCTATACGGCGGAATTAATTGCTAGCGTACCGGAACTAGATACAGCACTACTACAATTAAAGTCAAAAGAACCGATTACTGATTTGCCTACTTTACCGCTTGATCTACAGTTTAATAGTATGGAAGAAGCTAGTTTAATAGCGCAATCCGTCTATGTCGTTGGTAATCCACTTTTTTTTAGCCACATTGCTAACGAAGGAACACTTATTGGAAAAACGTTAACTAACAGTCTGGAATCCTACGCGCTAGTCATTGATGCCCCTATCTACAAAGGCAATAGCGGCAGCCCATTAATTAACGAGCAGGGAAAAGTAATTGGCGTTGTGTTTGCTACAACCAAAATGACTATTAATCAAAAATCAAAAAATGTCGGACTAGCTATTCCGATAGAACAAATATTGAATCATGAGCAATTTAAACCACTACTATTACGTTAAATAATCATCCAGCAGCACTGTATAGGAACATTCAGTCAACTGGAAGAGTTACTTAGAAAGGGCTTTAACTATGCAATCTATACTACAACAACGAACACTCTTCCGCTTTTGTTTATTTATTATTAGCATATCGCTTCTGTTAACGAGCTGTAGCTTCATAGATATACCAGCATCCAAGTCCGAACCAGCGCTATCGTTGCAGCAGCTTAATGAAAACCATGTTACCATTCACTTTATTGACGTTGGTCAAGGCGGTGCCCAGCTATTAATTGGTCCTAGCGGGAAAACGATGTTAATCGATGCAGGTAATAATGATAAGGAACAGCTTATCGTGCAATATTTGCAAGCAGAAAAAATTAAAAAAATTGATGTACTAATCGGAACGCATCCCGATGCTGATCATATTGGCGGGCTTGACGCTGTCATTGATCACTTCGAAATTGGTGAAATTTATATGCCTAAAATTCAAGCGAATACAAAAACATTTGAAGATGTGTTGCTTGCTATTAAACGTAAAAAGCTAACTATTAACACTGCAAAACATGGCGTAGCCATCGACTGGGAGCCACAAGTTGCTACGAAATTACTAGCTCCACTACAAACGTATAAGGATACTAATGAAATGAGTGCTGTATTGCAAGTCGTCTACAATCAGCATCGTTTTCTATTAACAGGAGATATTGAAGCGAAAAGCGAAGCAGATCTGTTGGCATCTGGAGAAAAGCTGACAGCTGATGTTTTACTAGTTAGTCATCACGGCTCCAATACTTCTACAAGCGCACCATTTTTGCAAGCTGTAAAACCTACATATGCGATCATTCAGTCTGGTAAAGACAATAAATATGGGCATCCTAATCATGATATATTAAAGCGATTAAAACAAGCCAACGTATCCGTATTCCGTAACGATCGTGACGGTCATATTGTGATCAGTAGTGATGGAGAAAATTTTCATATTGCAACTGGCGTAACACCTGGAACTTATTCGTTACCTACAGCGGCGATGTCATCTTCTGATCTGATAGAATCGATGCAGATCGCTGCAACTATCGACAACGATCAACCAGCGCAAAATAGTATCATAACTATTACAGCACAGGCAACAGATCAACAGGACCAACCAATCGTTAACGCTATAGCTGAACTGACACTTCATTATAAAACGACGACTTCTACCTATGAAGCAACGACCGATGAAAATGGTCAAGCTGTTTTTCAAGTAAGAATCGGTGGTGCTGCCAAAGACTTTGCGGTCAAAGGATACGTCCATGTCACGCATCAGCAACTACAAAACGAAGCAACCGTTCAATTTACTCCACAATAGAAGTGAAAGGATTGGCTTATATGCGCGGAATTATTGATAGAATAGAAGGAAATTATTATGTGATAGAAGTAGATAACGACATGTTAGATGTCGAGAAACAGCTGGTTGAACAATCAGCAACTGCTGGTGATGTTGTCTCGTGGGATGGATCATGTTGGAAAGTAGATGCCGCAGCGACCAAAGAGCGCAGTCAACAGATCAAACAATTAATGGATGGATTATGGAATGACGACTAATAACAAATAAAATGACAATATTCTCGGTGAACCTCTTTTTTCACTTGCTTTTACTTTAGATATATGAAACTATTACTTTATAAATAAGCAAAACCACATCATTCAACAAAGCAATTATTTTTTAGGAGGTTTCATATGTCACTAGTAGGCGAAGAGCGAAAAAGACATATTATGGAACGGATAGAAGCGGAAGAAAAAGTATCGGTCGATGAACTCGCTTCTACCTTTTCCGTTTCGCGCGAAACAATCCGGCGCTATCTCAATGAATTAGAAGCACAAGGAAAGCTGAAAAAAGTGTACGGTGGAGCAATACGAATTGCGTATGGTAAAGTCGAACCTTCCTATACGGAACGAGAAACTCACTATACATTAGAAAAATCACTGATCGGAAAAAAAGCTGCGGAGTTAGTACAACCTAATGAATTTATTTATATTGATGAAGGTAGTACGCCAATGAAAATAGTGCCGCATCTACTTGATATTACTAATTTAACGATTATTACGAATTCCTTTTCGACTGCCAATTTAATTAAAGATTACACGCTTCAAAATGCGTTTACGGGCAAGCTGATCTTTTTGGGTGGAGAAGTAAACGCCTATCATCAACGGGTGAGCGGTACTTTTTCTGAAAAAATGTTAGAACAATTCCATGTAGACAAAGCGTTTGTTTCTGTTGATGGTATGACGATGAAGCATGGTATAACAAGTCTTGACGCTGCCAAAGCTACGTTATCTAGTAGAGTGATAGCTAATGCGAAGGAATCAATTATCGTTGCCGATCATTCCAAAATTGGTGTACGTGATTATTACAAAATTGCAGATTTAAAAGAAATTGACTATATCATTAGTGACAAAACGGCTCCCATCGATTGGAGTTCTTATTTAAAATCAAACAACACCTACTGGATTACAGCAAAATAGCAGCTATCAAATAGCTCTTATAACAAAACAGGCATCGATAAGTAACGAATCGTGATATTATCAACGATCATTACGTAACGATGCCTGTTTTTCTATTCGTTTACATTTGCTGATAGATTGCTTTGCTGGCTGCATTCAATCCAACAATTTTCACCTGTTTCCCTTGCTGTTCTAGCTTTTGCTCCAGCTTTTGCACAGCAGCTACAGCGGATTCATCCCACAGATGGCTATTCGAAAAATCAATTTCTTGCGTGTCATCCGCAATTTGTTCCATCGCTTTATGAAACGATGTAGTAGAAGCAAAAAATAATGGCCCTTGTACAAGCAGTCGCTTTCCTTGTTTCGTCGCTGTTATTCTCGATAGTTTAGCTGCAAATAGTAAGGCGCTTAATATAACACCTGCAACAACCCCGATTGCCAAATTGTCTGTCATAACAACGATGACTACTGTCGTTATCATAACGAGAGAATCACTGCGCGGTGCTTTGGCCACATAACGAAATGTTCCCCAATCAAATGTACCGATACAGACAACAACCATAATACCAGCTAATACCGGCATTGGAATTTTTACAACGAGATCCCCTAATACTAAAATTAAAAATAATAAAAACAAGCCAGATACTAACGTAGATAATCTACCACGCCCACCTGATTTCACATTGATGACAGACTGACCGATCATCGCACAACCAGCCATTCCACCGAAAAATCCAGTAACGATATTAGCAATCCCTTGCCCTTTTGCTTCTTTATTTTTGTCACTTGTCGTATCGGTCATATCATCAAGTATCGATGCGGTCATCAATGACTCCAATAACCCTACAATCGCAAGTGCAAAGGCATAAGGTGCAATAATTTGTAATGTTTCCCACGTGAACGGCACTTGTGGCAATAAAAAGGAAGGAAGTGTTTTTGTAATCTGCCCCATATGGCCCACTGTTGAAATATCCAGTCCGGTAAAAATAACAATTGCCGTTAAAGATACGATTGCAATTAATGGTGCTGGAATTGATTTAATAAACTTCGGCACGGTATAAACAATAAGTAGTGTTAATCCCGCAAACAAATATGGCACATAATCATCGCCGAATATATGTCTTAATTGCGGAATAAATACGAGTATAGCAAGCGCATTCACAAAGCCGATCATTACTGCATTCGGAATAAACTTTAGTAGCCTCGATATTTTACATACACCAAATAGAAACTGTAACAAACCAGTTAATATCGTTGCTGCAAGCATATAATCGATGCCGTATTGTCGTACTAAAGGTGCTAGTACTAATGCCATCGCTCCGGTTGCTGCCGATATCATCGCTGGTCTACCACCAAATAATGATATAACGATAGCAATTGTAAATGAAGCATAAAGTCCTGTCATCGGGCTAACTCCGGCAATAATAGAAAATGCGATCGCTTCCGGTATTAATGCTAGTGCCACAACCATCCCTGATAAAATATCTGCTCGCGTATTGCCGAACCATTGCTGTTTCATCGTTTGCATAACTATCCCCCAAAATGTAAAATGAACAGTATAAGCATACCATCATTCTTCCCAATAAGGAACCGTTTTGGGAACGATTTTATATTTCATTTATAATTTAGGAGCTGAAAATGTGATTTATGGCTATATGCGACCATTAATTGACGACCCCGAATGTATACATCAATTGCAAAATCAACAAATCGATAGCTTATATAAAGAAGCTCATGGCTCTGCAAAAAATAGAGAAGTACTGGATAAATTATTTTTGGATGCTACTAGCGGAGATATTATAATCGTAGAGCGGTTAGCGATTTTGGCGGATTCACTACATCATTTGGAAGATGTGCTGTACGTGGCGAGGAAGGATAATATTACGATTCATTTTGTAAAAGAACAGTTTAGTTCGACTTCTATAGAGAAATGTAGCTTGCTTCAGTTAACCGGTCACTTCACTTTATTCCAGACCGAAATTGTCAGACAAGCGACGAAGCTTGGACTCGCCAAAGCGCAACAAAGCGGTGTCGTGCTCGGCAGACCACGTAAACCAGATGATAAATTACAAAAAGCGATGCTTATGTATCATAGCGGTCAGCATTCCTTGCGGGAAATAAAAGATGAAACGGGAATAAGCAAGTCAACGCTGTACCGCTATTTAGAAACGGAAGCTTAAATATAGTCCACGTGATAGGGCATGATCATCGTATTATAATGACCAATACTAAATTCGATTAAACGACCATGATCATCATACGAATAACGCTGCCTTTCCAGCAGTGGTGTCCCAACATCTACCTGTAGCTGCTCCGCCAAATGAGTAGAAGCTACCCGAATCGTAAATTGATCTTGAAATTTCATCAGTGTTATTTGTCGTTGTTTAATGAGATCATATAGCGAATCTATATGCTCCAACGTAGATAAAGCGAGATCACCGACATCTCCTGCCAAAAAGTGAGTGTAATGAATATATGGCTGGTCATTCAAGTAGTACAATCGTTCGATTGTCGTATACCGATCTGCAAACAGCTCCGCCAACGCATCATCATCGTGGTGCTGTTCCCGCTCTGCCTGCATAACAATCGCTATCGTATCCGCTTGCCCACTAGGAAACGTATCCCCTTGGTTTACGGACAGCCATCTACTATGGACCGTATGCCCTTTTTCTTGCAATAGTTCGGTAAATCGTTTCCCTTTTACCCGACCAGCAATCATTTCATTACGAATCACTTTCGTTCGTTTGCCACTGCTTGTCTCCAAGTAACCTTCTGTCACCAGCTCTTTTACCGCATTTCGCACAGTAATTCGGCTAATCTTAAATTCTTCTGCTAATTCTGGTTCGGAAGGAAAATCAGCTTGGAGCGGATATACGCCGTGTAAAATACGATCTCGCAAAATATTTTGCACTTGTATATATAGCGGACCTTTTTGTCGGCTTAATTGCATTCCTTATCCCTCTAATCTATATCGATCATTATTAGCGCTGCACATCACTTACCGTTAGCACTAGTGCTTGCTCTACTTCCGCAATGCTTGCAAGCGGTGTATCGCCAGCAGTCGTATGAGCTAACATACCGGCAGCTGCCGCAAAAGCAATCGTCTCTTGCTGACTCATTTTGGTCAATTCCCCGTGAATAATGCCGCTCGTAAAGGCATCGCCTGCACCAATTCTATCATAAACAGCAAATGGTTCGGTAGAATAAAAGGAAAATTGTGCTTCTTTGTACATATACGCTGCTAGCTCATGTTTGTTATCTCCGTAGATCGTTCGCTGCGTACCTGCAATAATTGGAATCTGATAACGCTTCGCCACTTGTGGAATAACATCGAGTAACTGCTCTTTACGATCCACCTGCTCTGTCGTAAAACCAAGCAATAACAACGCATCTTTTTCGTTCATCATGACGATATCCGCCAGTTGTAGCATTTTTTCATAATGCCCTTTCGCTTGTTCATAACCATCTTTGCCCCACAACGAAGGTCGATAGTTACAATCGAATACGATCAACTTTCCTCGTTTACGCATTTCTTCTGCTAATAAAAACATTTGACTTCTTACTAAATCATTCATCGCTAGCGTAATTCCACAAAAACTAATGACATCGATCTGCTCCGCAATTGCAGCAAAATCATAGTGATCGGTACTTGCAGTATTAAAACTACTTTCTTGACGATTCGTATACGTCACCCGTGATGGACGAACACCAAACCCATTTTCCAAAAAATAAGAGCCGATATATTGCCCCGCACGATTACTTAACTTGAGCGATAAACCAAGCTTCTTTAATGCCGATGCAGCTGCATCGCCAAGTGGATTGTTCGGTAATGTCGTCACCAAATATCCTTCATGCCCATAATTAGTAAGTGCAGCCGTCACATTTACTCCCGTACCAGAAAAGGATAACGCTAATGAATTGGCTTGTACTAGCAGTGCATGCCCAGGAACTTCCAAACGCATCATCACTTCACCGAATGCCGCAACACGATAGTTAGCGTTCATACTCATCCACCAATTTTTTCAAAATAGCTGTTAAATATGCCACATCTTCTACCTTTGTTTCACCAGTAGCTGCGTCAATAATAGAAGTGTATACATGCGGAATAATAATCGGCACATTTGCTTCTAGAGCAATCCGTACAATCGGTTCAAAATTTTCTAGATCTATCCCACCTGTTGGCTCCAAAGCAAATTGAGTTTCTGCACAAGCTTCTGCCAAAGCACGATATTCCGCTTCTGCTTTCAATCCATCCATTGGAAAAAACTTCAGTGCATTGCCGCCCATGTCACGAATAAGTGCAATTGCTGCCTTCGTAGGAACAATCGCTTTCTCTGTTTCCGCAGCACTGATTGGACCAGTCGAAATATTGACATAACCTGGCTTTCCTGTCGGTGAAACCAAGCTGTTAATCCAGCTATCATCATTCCCAGCATTCGCTCTTGTTGCACCAACCGCTGTATATACTTGATTAATATGACTGCCCGTATAGTGTTTAGCAATTTCAGCTACAACAGACGCCTGTCGATTATCGCCTGCTCCAAGCCCGATTGAAACCGCATCATCAATGACAGCACCATGTTCTTTCATTGCAACAGTAGCTGCTTCTGCTGTCGGATAGTTTTTGGACAACACTCCTACAACTACGTATCCTTCTGCTGCTTCATAAATTGCTTTAGCATTTTCCACACTGTTTGCCAATACATTTAGTGCTGCTCGTCCTTTATATAACCGATTGTTTAATTGATTCATCTCACTCATACCCCTTTTGTTATCAATTGTTGAATAGTTGTTACGATAATATCCATATCATCGCCCTGCAACGAACGAACATCAATATCAAAAAATCCTTGCTTCACACCATAATCACGTGTATAAATGGCAATGTCTCCTGCTTGCAACGACTGTGCTACTTCAACAGCTGTTGTACCACTTGTTTGTTGCTCAATTTGTACTCTACCTCGATAGATCGGTCTGCCCGCTTCATCTTGTACGATTGTTACAGTAACGCCTGGCAATTCATTTAGCACCATCATTTGCTGCAATATTACTTTTTCTTGTTCACTATTGTCTTGCTTGTCTGCGTACTCATCTAACGCTTGTAGCAATCCAAAAATCGCTTCTTTTCCAACTTTCATACTCCGCCCAATACCATATAACTGGACACGAAGCCAATCGATGTAACGCTCTTTTCCACAAACAAGTCCGCTAGTCGGTCCTTCAATTGCTTTCGAACCACTATAGATAACGAGATCAGAGCAAGCAACATAACGCTGCAAATCTTCTTCCGCCGCTGCATCAATAATAAACGGAATGTTATGACGCTGCGCTACTTCCCATGCCTCAACTTCCGAAATCGTATTTTTCTGAACCGCATGATGGGACTTAACATAAAGAATAGCTGCCGTTCGTTCATTAATCGCTTGTTCTATATGATGAGCTTTTCCTTCATTAGCAGAACCAACCTCGACTACTTTACCGCCGCCCAAATAAATCATCGTTTCGATAGGAACACCGTAATTAACATTATGCCCTTTGAACATAATTATTTCTGATTTTTCAATCGGTTGCTGGTGCAACTGCATACTTGTTCGCTCATCTCCAGCCGTTACTACTGCCGCTACTGATAATGCAACACCACTAGATGCAGAGTTAACGACTACTGCCGCCTCTGAACCGATCATTTGAGCAATATATTGACCTGAACGTTCCACAAGCTGCGCCATTTCTACATAGTTTTGCCCACCTTGCTTCATCGCTTCCATTACCGTATCTGTCGGTGCGGAAACGCCGAGTATACTCATTCTGCCACTAGCATTGACCACTCGCTTCAACCCATACTTAGCAAGTAAAGAACTTGTCATTAATCATTACCCCTTTCGGAACTATTAATTGATTCGCTTGCCGTTTCTCTCCACCACTATCTACAAAATCAACTTCCCCTTGCTCTATGGCAAATAGTGTTATATTTGCGGCTTCTCCCACTTGCATTCTACCTAGCTCTGGTCTATGTAACCAAGCTGCTGCTCTTGTCGTTACTGCCGCAATAACTTCCTCCAACTGATAACCTAAATACAAAAATTTACTCATCACATGAGCCAAACTAAACACTGGACCTTCTAATCGATTTACGCGATAAATGTCGCTACTAATCGTATTCGGATGAATACCATGCTGCTTGGCAACTTCCGCAGTAGCAAATGAGAAACTAGCACTGCCATGTCCAACATCTAGCATCACTCCACGTTGCCAAGCAGCAAGCAGCTCCGCTATCGGTTCACCACTAGCAGCAAACAAGTTGTTCACTTTGCCATGCAGAAAGTGAGTAATAATATCGCCTTCAGCAAGTAGCGGCAACACTTCTGTAATCGCAGGCGGTCCCGATCCAATATGCACCATCAGACGTTTATTACAAGCTACTGCCAGGTTTCTAGCTATTTCTAATGGTTTAATACCACTATCGCCAACGACTGTTTTACTGATTCTTGCTTTCAAACCAACAATAAATGATCCATATTGCTCACATGCTTCAGCAACTAACTGTTCGTCCATCCAAGCCATATTGGTTAATTCATCGACACGCTGTAATCCAATACGAGAAATATTAAGAAATGCGAGTAATCGCGTTTGTGCTGTTTGACCAATGTCATACAATTCCGCTATTTGATCGGCTCCACAGCTACCAGCATCAACTACAGTAGTGACACCTTGCGCTATACCAATCTGATCAATCTCATCACCATATGGCTGATGCTTCGCAAATGCATGTACATGCATATCGATCCAACCACTAGAAGCGTAGAGTCCCGCTAATTGATGCACAACGTAACCGGTATAAGCTCTCGTTCCCGTTCGTTCAATATGCGTAATCATACCTCGCTCTATAAATATATCAACAAACGGATGAAGCTGTTCTGCTTTTAACGACTGCTCATCTGTTACTAATCGACAATTGCATAATACAATCCGCTCGTCACTCACGTTTTTCCCTCCACTTCCTACTTACCGTTGTTGTTATTCTCATTAATAAAAGAGTACTGGAATAAAATCAGCATAACATACTGTTTTTTTAAAGTAAATAACGTTATAACGTTTGATAATAAAATAGAAAAAAATATGAGATTGCCTGTTTACGATATTGTAACAACTTGATATGATATAGATAATCTTAACAAATATAGGGGAAATTAGAGGGTGGCGATGAGTACATTGGAAAGCTCCACATGGAAAGAAATTTTAACTATCATTCGTGACATTTCAGAACCTATTTATGAATCGATCCAACAACCAGCAACGAAGATACAACTAGATGAATTGGAAGAAGCATTACAAGTAGCTTTACCAATTAGCTTTAAACAATACTTGACGACATTTAATGGACAATCTACTCATATTCCGTTTATGGGATATAACTATTTTTTATCTTGCGAACAAATTTTGCAACAAACGCAATTTTGGCGTAGTGCTTTTACAGAAGAAGACCGAGCAACGTGGGTAAAAGAAGATCGCATCAAGCCTGTCTTATGGGCACATAACTGGATTCCAATTACGGAATTCGAAGCTCACTCTTCGATTGTTTTAGACTTATGCCCTGGGAGAAACGGTACTGTCGGTCAAATATTCCAATATTATCCCGGAATGACTTATGAACATGTAACCGCTGTATCTTTTGAACAATTCTCTGCCGGCATTCTACAACGACTAAAGCAAAAACAGTATACATTAGAAGATGAAGTCATCTCATTTGATGATTACTATATTATTTAAACGAACTGCTCCGACTTTTCTTGCACAAAAAAACGACTGCCGCTACTACCAATGAGTAGTAATGACAGTCGTTTGTTATTTGATTACTTCGATAAATTTTCCCATGTGCTTTGGAATGCTTCGAGCATTTGTTCTTTCGACATTTGACCGCCTACATAAGCTTGCATCGCATTACCAAACTCGTTACTAGCTGCTTCACCGCTTGGGAATTTGAACCAATTCCAACTTAACGTTTTGCCCGCTTGGCTGTATTCCACAATATCTGCCGCTAGCTGACCAAGCACTTCATTATCTGCAGTAATGTTATCGAATGCTGGAATAAATTTGAATTCCTCTGTAATATAACGTTTCCCAATATCAGAGCTTACCATCCAATTTAAGAACGCTTTGGCTTCTTCTTTCACGGCTGAATTTTTGTGCACAACCCAGTTGTTTGGCACGCCTACCGGTAGTTTATCCATCGCTGCACTATCATTATTAATCGGCATTGGCAAAAATCCGATATTTAAGTCTGCATTCGTTTGTGATAACGCAACTTGCGTCCAATTTCCTTGTTGCGTCATCGCCGCTTTTCCTGTAGCAAATTCCGTAATTTGAGAGTTATAGTCGGTTTGTAGCGGGTTTTTGTTACCATACTTCAATGTTAAATCAAATAGATCCATCCATTGTGCAAATACTTCATTACCTGTTATTTTCTCTGCACCACTGCTCAAATAAGAAATGTACTTATCTGGGTCAGCTTGATGTGCAAATGGCAAGTTAACAAAGTGATTTCCGAGTACCCACCACTCGCCATAACCATTCACGAAAGGTGTAATACCAGCTGCCTGCAACTTTTGTGCTGCCGCATCTAACTCTTCTAGTGTTGTTGGTTTTTCCGTAATTCCTGCTTGCTCGAACAAATCTTTATTATAAATATAGCCGTATCCTTCTAGATTAAGCGGTTGACCATATAACTTGCCGTCTTTGGTCATCGGCTCTTTCGCCACGTCTACTAAATTGGCTACCCAAGGTTGATCCGACAAATCTTCTAAATGCTCTACCCACAAGTCAAGATCAGTAAATCCTCCATTATTAAAAATATCTGGTTTATCTTTCGAGTTAAATTTTGATTTGAGCGCAGCGCCATAATCAGCACCACCGCCAACCGTTTCTATTTCTATTTTTACATTAGGATGTAAACTCTCGTACTCTTTAATTAACTGCGTTAGCTGCTCAGCAATTTCCACTTTGAACTGAAACATTTTAATCACTACTTGCTTTTCTCCATCCGTTCCAGCTCCAGCGCCATTATTAGTAGTCTCTGTTTTTTTCTCTCCACCACACGCCGCTAACACTACCATCAATACTAACAACATACTCATCATAAAAACTGCTGATTTTTTCATTATTCATGACCTCCCCTATATTTTTCACTATTCCCTTGCTTCACGACCATTATCCTTTGACCGATCCAGCTGTAATTCCTTCAATAATTTGCTTTTGCAATACTAGCATAAACAATATAATTGGTGCGATTCCCATCACTAATCCAGCCAGCGCCATATCCCACTGTTTCGTATATTGCCCAAAGAAAGAGTAAGTAGCCAGCGGTATAGTCCGTAGTCCCGGATCGTATAAAAATAACGATGGCAGTAAAAAGTCGTTCCAAATCCAAAGCGTGTTAAGCATTACTACAGTAACAGTCATCGGCTTCAACAGCGGAAATACAATTCGCCAAAACACCCCATAATCATTCGTTCCATCAACGACGGCTGATTCCTCAATTTCTTTGGGAATCGACTTAATAAAACCGTGGTACAAAAAGATATTCA
Source organism: Paenibacillus yanchengensis (assembly GCF_042684845.1). NCBI lineage: Bacteria > Bacillati > Bacillota > Bacilli > Caryophanales > Paenibacillaceae > Paenibacillus > Paenibacillus yanchengensis. Next base: position 52,085 of record NZ_JBHUMH010000014.1, read on the forward strand.
ATGATACTCCAAAACCGAAATAGGCTAAGATTAGTCCCCATGTGCTGTTCATAATATGAATTTCGCTCGCTACTTTTACCAGTGGAATCATAATCGATTGAAATGGAATAACCATCGCTGCCACGAATAAAAATAACATCAGATTATTGAAGCGTCCCGGATAGCGAACCATCCGATAAGCTGCCATGGAGCTAATAACGATTAGCCCAACGTTACTAAAGACTGTAATCAGAAACGAATTGAGAAATGCACTAGGAAACTTCATAATTTCCCATACTCTACTGTAATTACTCCAGACGAATGCTTCTGGCCAACCTGCCGCGTTACTCATCAAATCAGCAAAGCTTTTGACCGAGTTGACGATAACAAAGTAAAACGGGACTAAAAATATAATGGCAACAATTATACCGACTAACTCTAAGCCAAAATGCCGAGGGGAATATACTTTATTCATCTTAACTCTCCACCTCTTTTCGCTTCGTCAAATACACTTGCGTCATCGTAATAATCGCTACGACTATAAAGAAAATTAACGCTTTTGCTGTACCAATACCAAATCTGTTATTGCGGAACGCTTCATTATAAATATTTAACGCTACCGACTCTGTCGAGCCGAACGGTCCACCTTTGGTTAACGATAAATTAATATCGAACACTTTGAATCCCCAAGATATCGTTAGGAATAAACAGACCGTAATCGCAGGCATAATAAGCGGTAATAAAATACTTTTTAACATTTGCCATTTCGTTGCGCCATCTATTTTTGCCGCTTCCACTAATTCACTTGGAACATTGACGAGTGCAGCGATATAAATAATCATCACATAGCCTGACAACTGCCACACACTTACAATAACGATACCCCAAAAGGCAGTCGCTTCTGTTCCGAGCCAAGGAAGTAGAAAAAAACCAATATTCGTCCAATCACCCACTGCTGCAAATCCTTTGACAAAGATAAAGGACCAAATGAATCCTAACAATAATCCGCCAATAACATTCGGCATAAAGAAAATTGTTCGTAGTACGTTGCGCGTTTTGAGCGGTTGTGTTAACAATAGAGCAAGTAGAAACCCAACCAAGTTAATGAGTATTAACGTTGCTAACATATATTTGGCTGTAAACCAAAAAGAGTTGCTAAATGCGCTATCTTCAAACAAAATATACTTATAGTTACTAAAGCCGACGAACGTTACTTCCGATGTCACGCCATTCCAACTCGTAAAGCCATAATAAATGCTCATCAAAAATGGAATAACGACAATAATAATGAAGAACAATGTTGCCGGCCCCATAAATACCAATTGTTGCAAACTAGTCGATAAACGATTCTTCTTTCGATTTGGCAACACGATCACACTCCTTTATGATCAGCATTTTGTTTGCTTTTTTCTAAGTATAGGCTGGAATGTGAGTAGTGAACACTGACGAAGATGACATAAAAGGTGGAATATATTGACCTGGGTACGATAATTGCGGAGACAACGGGAGGAGGATCATGATGCAGTTGATAAAAAGTAGTTTACAAAAAAAATTAGTGTTATTTTTACTAACTGCTGTTATCGTGCCTATCTCGATTTCGATTTTCGTTACGTATCATTACACTAAAAAAAATGTACAGGAAACATCCATCGCCCACAATACAGCATTACTTAATCAAGGAAGCTCTAATATTGGGCATTACATGCAGCGGATTCATCAAGTGATGATGCTCATTTATCAAGATGCCAGTAATAAAAGTAGTTTTTATCAAATTGCTGGCAAGCAGCAGTTATCCTATGCCGATGAACAATCGCTCTATGTTGCTTTACAATTCATCATGAACTCTGTTGCCGAAGCAAAACAAGTCTACGTTCATCTCGATCGACCACAGCAATCTTACCGTTTTTCCTATAGTTTACTGCGATCTGCCACAGGAGAAACGTTCGATATTGACGATTATATGGGGAAACAAACATCACTAACAACGACCGATTACTATTTGCAACCGACCCATACTAGCCATACTTATGACATTAATAAATTCTCGTTTGAAGTTCCTGAACAAGTCATGACGTTTCATCAACAAATTTTAAATAGTCCGAGTGATAAAACGATTGGCACTTTTGCACTGGATGTCAAACCAACGATGATTAATCAAATTAGCGCATCACTGTATGCCAAAGAACAAGAACAATTTTACTTGTTACACGAAGATGGTTCTGTTCTTTATGCCTCTGAATCGCTTGGGGAACAACCGCTTGCGATAACGACTGATTGGTTAAATCAACTTGATATAAACGAGCAACCGTCCGGTTATTTGCACGTATCGGATGAGCAGTTTAGCGGGATACATTTATACAAGACGATCGAAACACCATTTGCTAATCTTATTATGTTAAAGCGCATTCCTGCATTCGTGTTAACTCAAAATGCCAAACAATTAACGGTTATTAACAGTTTAATTGTTGTCGCTTGTTTAATCGTGGCAGTCATTGCCACCATTTATATTTCTGTTCATTTTACAGCACCGATCAAGCAGCTTTTACGCTATATGAATAAAATTGAATTTGGGCAGATGGAAGCACCATTACATACTAACCGAACCGATGAGATTGGCATCCTTTCTCGCCGTTTTCATCAGCTTATTCAGCGCCTAAACCTACATATCAACAAAGAATATCGACTAGAACTAGCCAATCGGACGAACCAGCTTAAAGCACTGCAAGCACAGGTTCAACCTCATTTTATGAATAACGCTCTACAATCCATTGGCACATTAGCATTACAAAATAAGCAAAAGAAAATATACCAGCTCATTGCCGCCCTAGGCAAAATGATGCGTTATCAAATGAATACAAACGAAGCGCTCGTCCCGCTCCAAAGTGAACTCGACTACGTTCGTGCCTACTTGGCACTGCAATCACAACGGTTTGATGATAAACTAACGTTCCATTTTGATATTGACGAACAAACAAAAGCGACGCAAGTACCAAAAATGATTTTGCAACCGATTGTAGAAAACTGCTTCAAGCATGGATTTATTGCGCAAAATAATATGGGAGAAATAACGATTATGAGTGAATGGATACAAGGGGAGCTTGATGCGGAGCTTATGATGCAACGGCAGTCGGAACTACGGATAACGATTATGGATAACGGAATAGGAATAGATGGAACGGCACTCGAAACACTACAATTTAAACTCAATCATCTACATGCGCAGCCTACAGCGACAGAGCAAAGTGGCATAGGACTAGTCAATGTACTAGCACGTTTGCAATTATATTTTTCCGAACAAGCAGCTATTCGGGTAGCACAACAAACACCACATGGCTTACAAGTCACTTTAATCATTCCGATGGCGGAGGAAGGGGAACAACGATGATATCTGCTTTAATTGTTGATGATGAGAAACATGTAAGGGAAGCGATCGAACTACTCATCGATTGGGAAAGCTATCAGATAACGAAACTTTTTTTTGCACCTGAAGGTGCTACCGCTATCGAAATTATTAAACAAGAACAGCCCGATCTTATCTTTACCGATATGCTGATGCCGATGATGGATGGTTCGGAGCTACTGGAATGGATTCAAATACATCACCCTGCTAGCAAAACGATCGTTATTAGCGGGCACGACGATTTCGGCTATATGCGGCATGCAATTAAATATGGTGGGATGGACTATATATTAAAACCGATTGATGAAGCAGAACTAAACGAAGCGGTACAAAAAGCAGTCGCTAGCATCCACGAGGAACGACAACTGTTGCAGCAGCAACAACAACAATCGATACAAATTAACCAGCTTAAACCGATGTATCGTGACAAAATATTAAGTTCCTTATTAGATGATGGACAATTATATGCGACATTTGCTGCCGAACTAGAGAAAGAAATAGCGTTATCCCCATCCACTGCATGGATGCAAGTCGCTTGTCTTTCGCTCGATACAGTGCCGCAACTGTTCAAAGATCGCTTTGCTTCCAATTTGGATTTACTGATTTTCTCACTAGCCAATATTGCAAATGAACTGTTAGGACGAGATCCATCGGGTTATGCCTTCCGCAATACGAACAAACCCGAGCAATTAGTATTTCTTATTTGGCATGATCTAACATATGCTGAGCAATTGATAACTGCGGTTAATCATGCTTTTTTCGCTACATACGGTGTCCGCTTCAACTTTGGACTTGGTTTACCTCAGCCATTTCCACTAAAATTACCACAAGCATGGCAAGAAGCAAACGCCGCTTTACAACAACATAATTTACTAGATACGCAAACAACGATCCATCATTACGATGCACAGCAATCCACTTTTACAGGACTACATTTTTCAAAATACCAGCACCCTTTACGGCTTGCCGTACAAAGCAACAATAAACAACAGCTCGCCAATACGATTGCAGACTGGTTTCAACAATTACAACAACTGACTTGCATTACAAAAGACCAATTAGAATTATGGACACATGAATTTACTGTTTTCTGTACGAGCTGTCATACGCAGCCCACGCAACAACCAGCGGTGACTATGTCATCCTTTGTAGTACCACTTCATGCCGATGGACATCTATCTTTGGCGATGTGGCAACAGCGATTAACGCAATATCTCTATTCCTTTGCTGAACAGTTATCTAACGTACAGACACCAATGAATATGGCGGAACAAATTGCTAGCTACATTGCAGATCACTACCAGCAAGACATTTCGTTGCAACAAATTGCCGAACACTTTTCACTTAGCAAAGAATACGTTTCCCGCAAATTCAAACAAGATACAACCGAAAACATTTCCGACTATATTGCACGTATTCGCATCGACCATGCCAAACAATTGCTAACAAATCCAAACTTAAAAATCATCCAAATTGCGGACATGATCGGCTACAACGACGAAAAATACTTTAGCAAAGTATTCAAAAAAATGGTGGGAATTTCGCCGAATGAGTATCGGCGTAAGTTGGAGTGAGGTTTACAAACTAATCTTTATAATTAATTATAATCAACCTAACAACTACTATCTATGCCAATCCATTCTTTACAAGCGTATCCCTTTCACTCAGCAACAATACAACGTACAATTTTATATTATTTCGGGTCACTGAGCGATGGGGATACACGTTCAAAGAAACAAATTGCCCGCAACCATCCCCCAACCACAAAACAAACCGCTGCCAACTATTTATGTAGCGACAACGGTTTGTTATTATTTATTTGATTGTGTTTTTACTTCGTCCAGCGGCAACTCTAACATTTTAGCTATATCTTCTGGTGTCAGCCCTTTGTTTAACATTTTCCCGATTATTTCCTTTTGTAATTCTATTCGTCCTTCTTGATGACCTTCTTCATAGCCCCATCGTTTCCAAGCTGGCATTAGTTCCATTAGTTGCTCACCTTCCTCTGTATGTTTTCCTAATAATTCTTCTGACCATGCATGAGCTTCGATTAACGGCGACGTGAACAAAGACTTTATACGAAATATAGTATAAAAGGACAGCGATTAGCGATAATATTAGAGCTTTGTGTGAAAAAACGTATAAATGGGCAGGGACTGGTCGAGAAAGTGAACGATTGGTATGAGAAACACACTTTAGGAGAAAATTTCTTTATGTATCTAGCCAAAATCGACTAGTAACTATTATTTATTTGTTATAAGCTCGCAATCACTATCCACAATTTAACAAAAGCGTATCAGTCAGCTGACACGCTCCTTCTACCATCTACTTGCTTGCTCGTTCATTTAATCTACTATTCGTAGCGGATTCTCTTTCTATCTACTACTCACTAGTCCGACTCTTTAATTCTATCTACCACTCACTTGCTCACACATCAATCCTATCTACTACTCACTAACTCTCCCTGCAAATAGTCTTGCACAAACTGTGGAAGTTGAAAACAACTATTTAGAATAGCTTGGTTGATATATTTTGTTTCTTTATCAAAAACGACTTGTTCTACGGAGCGAAGCGGTTGTTTGGAGCCAATCGTAAAACTCCATAGTCCACCCGGATACGTCGGCACAACAGCCGTGTATAATTGGTGATGTGTAAATATGTTACCGATTCGATCATAAGATTGCTTCATAATATCGGGTTGGAATATAGGTGATTGACTTTGACAAACCATTATTCCCCCATCATGCAGCGCACGGTGTAAGTTTTCGTAAAAAGCAGATTCAAATAATTGCACTGCTGGTCCTACTGGATCAGAGGAATCTACAATAATAACATCATACTTTTCCTTTACTGACTTCACGAACGCTACGCCATCGGCAAATATAAAGTTAACACGTGGATCGGACAAATTACCGGATACTTGCGGCAAATATTGTTTACTCGCTTTTACAACCAGTTCATCTATTTCCACCATATCAATTTGTTCGACCTGCTTATATTTGGCGACTTCTCGAGCTGCACCACAATCTCCACCACCGATAATAAGTACACGTTTCGGATTCGGATGAAGAATAAGTGGAACATGAGCAATCATTTCATTATAAATGTGACCATCTTCGGCAGTAGTTTGTACCGCTCCATCTAAGACGAGCATGGGACCAAAATCATCAGAATCTAGTATCATCACATGTTGAAAATCACTAGTTGCTTCAAACAATACTTCTTTAATTTTGTAACTAATTTTCAAATTGTCCCTATCGTCCTCGGTCAACCACAGTTTACCCTGTGTCTGTTGAATATACTTTGGCAACCGTTTCATTTTCTACCTCCTAAAAGTATAGTAACTTTCATTGTACCAAAATTTTAGGGTGATAAGTAGGCACTATCCTTTTTCAAGGAACGAATAAACAATAGAAGAACGACTAATTCCGCTAATAAACCGAGCGATTGCGCAATTGCTCCAATCATACCATTCCAGCCCGGAGCAAGAAATACGAAGACTACAAGTAACGTTACTGTCGTAATGACATTCATTACCTGAGAACGGAACATCGCTTTCGTCTGACCGATCAACATAATATAACCATTGCAAATATCAATCCAAGGAAAAATTAAACTAAACAGAGCAAGGATTCGCAACGTATGTAAGCTAGCAGTTAATAAATCACCACTTACCCCCATCACATGTGTCAATATAAATGGACCGATGGCAGTAAAGCCCAATAAACAACTCAGTATTCCAGGAATCCATGCAACGATAAACACAAAACGCTTCGACGTTTGTGCATCTTTACGATAAAAGTTCAATATTATTTGATGCAAATAAGAAAAAAAGCTGAGTACTAACATATTGACACTAGTAGCTATCGAGAAAGATGCTATCGCCAGCTCAATATTGCTTGTTTTACCTAACATTGCATTAATTGCTGGACCAATAATCGCTGCCAAAAAAGAAGAAAATAATAACGGGCGATAGAACTGAAAAATTGGTTTTTTCGATGTGATAGGGTGATCGGCTTTCTTTTCGGGAATCACTTTTCGCAATAATTTTCTGCCTTCCCATACCGCCATCGCAGCTTCTATCATCATCCCAACCAAGAAGATAAAGGCTCCCACTATACCATTAATCAACCCAATATGAATAAAGTAAAGCGACAATCCGTACATAGCAGCAAGTCTAAAAATCATCCCAATCGTTAACCACTTCGTTCGCATATTGGAAATAATAATACCATGATATAATCCACGTATTCCCGAAAATACCGCTACAAACATCAATACACGATACACTTGTATAATCGGTTGCAATAGTGCATCATCAACGCCAAATAAGTAAAGAAAAACCCACTCACCAAGCGGTGTATAGGCTATTAATAAACAAAGTAATATAATACTGGCAAAAATATAGAGACTCATATTCGACAAAGCACGAAATGATACCCGATCTCGCACTAGTGCGGAACACGTTTGGCGCAACAATATTAACGGTCGTTCTGTCAACGTTGTAAAACTAAGCGGAATAGCATAACTAGCAATAATAAATTCTGGATTAGGTGCCCTAGCTAACGTACTATTAATGATGACATGAGAAATCGTAACTAATGTAGACGACAAGCCTAACGGTAAAAAGAAGGAAAGTAACTGACTCGTTTTAACCACTTGTTTGGGCTGTTGTTGTTTCGCAGCAGCTTTACCTGACGGACTCGCTAACTCACTTTGTTCGCTCATAAGCTTCCTTTCTTGTTGCTATTTCATCGATTGTATTTACAAAACCTTATTATTCTTCTATTATAGCAGTAAATTTCGAAAAATATTAGCTTTGACAACGTTTTCTCTCTATGCTTAAATAAACCTGTATCATTATTTCCTATAGTACACCATAATTTATAGAAGCGAGGGTTTTCCATGCAAATTAGAGTGATGAGTTTTAATATTCGAACCAAAACACCTCACGATGGACAGAATGCTTGGAGTTATCGCTGTGAACAGTTATGTCAACTAGTTGAACATAGCGGTGCAGATATGGTAGGTACACAAGAAGGTCTGCTGTATATGCTCGAAGATATGGAACGACTACTACCAGACTATAAGTGGTATGGTCAGTGTCGCAGCGACACAGGCGAAGATGAGCATTGCGCCATTTTTTATCAAGCAGATAAGTGGAAACTAGTAGATCAAGGGACGTTTTGGCTATCGGAAACACCGGAAGTAGCTGGAAGTCTCGGTTGGGGAGCAGGTTGGCCTCGGATTTGTTCGTGGATTACAGTAGAAAGTACAGTCGATACTAGTAAAAAACTACATATATATAACTTACATTTGGATGTGTTTAGCGGCTTGGCTCGTTATGAAGGAATGCAATATATTTGGTCGATTATAACAAAAAAGAGACAGCAAGATCACTTACCGTTCATCCTTACCGGAGATTTTAACGACGTTGCCGAATCAGCAACGATGGAATGGCTACATCAAGCAACGATGCAAGATGGAGATAATACGATAACCGTTCAGGACGGGCATCAATATTTTTATCAACAATCGTTACAGCCAGGTAATACGTTTCATGGGTTCGAAGGTGGCTTCAACGGAGAACCTATCGATTATATATTTGCCAGCAGCGATTTAACAATAACATCCACAGAAATTAGACGAGACTCTGTCAAAGGACTATATCCTTCCGATCATTACCCAGTTGTTTGTACGATAGAGTTATAGAGTTATAGAGTTATAGAGTTATAGAGTTCTTGACAACATAACTTACGTATTGATATTAGAAGGTGCTATCTACTAAGTCCTAAAATGAAACAAAGCTGGTTAGAAAAACGTATTGTTTTTCCATCCAGCTTCGTTTGTCCTATCGTGTCTAGAAAAGTACCGTGGTGGTTTCCTTTCGCATTCGTGCATGTTGCTTACCTGTTACTATTTCATACAAACGCTACGTTACTAGCCACTTCCCATGACCGTTTATACGTTTTTTCACACAAACGCTTCGTTACTAGCCACTTTCCATGACCGTTTATACGTTTTTTCACACAAACGCTTCGTTACTAGCCACTTCCCATGACCGTTTATACGTTTTTTCACACAAACGCTTCGTTACTAGCCACTTCCCAAGTCGTTCATACGTTTTTTCACACAAACGCTTCGTTACTAGCCACTTCCCAAGTCGTTTATACGTTTTTTCACACAAACGCTTCGTTACTAGCCACTTTCCATGACCGTTTATACGTTATTTCACACAAACGCTACGATGCTCTTCTAGATTCTAGAAAATAGCGTAATAAGAGAACTCAAAAAGCTGCCAGTAGTCCGTTTTCATTGACTTTCTGGGCAACCTCATCTATTGTTATAACCTAATTCTTATTCTTGCTAAGTAAGACTACTAGGATTAATATAAACTTGATACACCTCACCAATAATGATGAGGTCATTAAACTTAATAAAAATTTTTTCCATAATAGTAAAATTAACTTTAAGATTCTCTTTGATTACTAAGACGAACAGTTGTTGTTGTAACATTTTTGAAACTTTCGCCAAATGATCAGTCTGTTTTACCTAGTATAAATAGTTAGTTCCCCACTATATTTCTAGCTTCGCCCGCTTGAAAAGCGACAATATTATCTATACAAATTTGCATTAAACGTTCTCGTGCTTCTTTGCTTGCCCAAGCGATATGGGGCGTGATGATACAGTTATCCGCAGTAAGTAGCGGATTATTTCCTGCTGGTGGTTCCGTCGATAGTACATCAAGTGCCGCTCCAGCTAATCGACCTTTATTCAGCGCCATAGCAAGTGCTGCTTCATCTACAAGTCCGCCACGTGCTGTATTGATCAAAATAGCCGACTGCTTCATCAAACTTATCGTTTGTTCGTTAATCATTTGCTGCGTATGTACGGTAAGTGGACAATGCAAACTAATCATATCGGATTGTGCTAACAATTCCTCTTCTGTCACATAGCTTTCCCCATATAGTGATTCAGCAGGAGAACTAGCTCGGCGCACGGTAATCACTTGCATTCCAAGCGCTTGGGCGATCCGCCCTACTTGTTGCCCAATTTGTCCATGACCAATAATGCCAAATGTTTTACCATATAATTCTGTTATCGTTCCTTTTGTAAAAGAGAAATCAATACTATTCGCCCACTCACCACTGCGCACCGCACTAGCGTGATCGTGGACACGATTCGTTAACTCAAACAGTAAAGCAAATGTTAATTGTGCCACTGAATAAGTACTGTAATCTGGAATATTCGTCACAATAATTTGACGCTGCTTTGCTGCGGCGATATCCACAACGTTGTAGCCGGTAGCAAGGACTCCGATATATTGCAGCTTAGGAAGCTGAGCTAATATTTCTGCTGTTAGCACTGTTTTATTTGTCAAGACGATTGCTGCATCTTTTGCTCTCATCACTACTTGTTCTGGAGCAGTTCGGTCGTAGATTGTAACATCCCCTAATTTCTCCAACGCTGCCCAGCTTAGATCACCAGGATTAAGCGTATAGCCATCAAGTACAACGATTTGCATCTAAATTCCTCCCTTTTTATCAATTTTCATTTATTGTATCATAATTGATGTGCTATAAAGGCGCTAGTATAAGGGCGTTTGATCAGAACCAACATTGTTTTTTGCAAATTTCTATGTTAAAACTGAACTAATACAAAGCACTATCTTTATTGTTGTATAAAACTTAGGGGGAACAATAATGGAGAGAGAATTAGCATTAGAAATTGTGAGAGTAACGGAAATGGCAGCGCTCGCTTCAGCACCATGGCTAGGGAGAGGCGATAAAAACAGTGCTGATGGAGCGGCTACTTCTGCTATGCGGGCCATGTTTGATTCTGTATCTATTGATGGAACCGTTGTCATTGGAGAAGGTGAAATGGATGAAGCACCGATGCTCTATATCGGTGAAAAAGTCGGAAATACGATGGGACCAGAAGTTGATGTAGCGGTCGATCCTTTGGAAGGAACTGAAATCGTTGCCAAAGGGTTAAATAATGCGCTCTCTGTTATCGCAGTTGCCAGTAAAGGACAGCTATTACACGCACCAGATATGTACATGGAAAAACTTGCATGTGGTCCGGCACTAGCTGGCAAACTAAGTATAGCTGATCCACTCGAAACTACCGTATATAGAGCAGCAGAATTGCTCCAAAAAAATGTAGCGGATATGACTATTATGGTGTTAGATCGTGCTCGTAATGAATCCATTATTAAATTGCTGCGTAAAATTGGCGTTCGAATTAAATTTTTGAGCGATGGTGATGTTGCAGGAGCGATGGCACCAGCATTTAGCGAAGCAGGCGTTGATCTCTACGTTGGTTCAGGAGGCGCTCCCGAAGGAGTATTAGCAGCCGCTGCGCTCAAATGTTTGGGTGGAGAATTACAAGGAAGACTAATGCCAGCAGATGCTACCGAATATGAACGATGCATTACAATGGGAATCCATGATCCGTATCGCATTTTGACGATGGAAGATATGATTGGTACAGAGGACGTTATTTTTGCAGCAACAGGGGTTACTTCTGGGGAGTTTCTTGGAGGTGTCCGTTACCTTGCCAACGAGTCAGCCGAAACGCACTCGCTCGTTATGCGTGCCAAAACGAGAACGATCCGCTTTATTCGTACTATTCATCATTTGCCAAACAAAACCAAGCTGCTAGAAGTAAGTCCTTAATGTACAAAAGTAGATAATATACTATTGCATATAAATGGTTGTGATATAGTGCGCTGCGCTTACCACAACCATTTATTTTTACTATTGGTTACAAATTTAAACCGCCACCGATAATAAAACTGACAACAGCAACGACGACAGCTCCAGTGATAGTTCGCCATAACCATTTTTGATTATCTTCTATTTTCTCTAAACGGCTAATAGAATTTTTAACAAGCGACATCGCTTCAATAACTAATTGATTAGCATGTCTACTTCTATCAAACTCTTTATTCATATCACCAAGTTGTGTTTCTACTCTAGTTAATCGTTGTAATATTTCTAACTGGATCTCCTTGTCAGGCACACCAACCGCCTCCTGCTTATTAACATATTAATACGCAATTGGTTTTATTACGTATGCTGTAATATATGTGAAGATAGCCAACAGTGCTTGGACATATTTTCTTATGTTCATACAATAAATAACGCTCCCTTGCTAAATGATATTAGCTTGGGAGCGCATTATACTTGCTCTATTTAATTATTCGTCACACCACTGCACTACTTTCGAAGCGGAATGTTGATCCAAATATAATTGCCAATTGTCATGTGTTTTTAATATAGTAGCCGGTACGAGTGGGTCTACTTTGCCGCTCAATGTATTTACTACGGCATCCGCTTTTGCCAAATTTGGAACGACAGAAATGATATGCTTACTTTTCAGTATTTGTTGCACACCCATCGTAATCGCTTGTTTTGGTACATCATTCAACGTAGCAAACCAGCCTTCGCCCACTTGTTGCATTTTACATGTATCGTTCAAGTTTACTACTTTATATGGTGCTTCATCTACAAAATCTGCCGGAGGATCATTAAATGCAATATGCGCATTTTCGCCTATACCAATCAATGCTAGATCAATAGGAGCTTTAGAGATTTCTTCATTCAGTCGTGCTACTTCTTGTACAGGATCCACTTCCCCATTAACCAAGTGAGCTTGTTTAATAGACACAAATTGCAAAAATCTTTCTTTTAAATATTTACGAAAACTCGCAACGTGTGACTCTGGCAAACCAATATATTCATCCAAGTGGAACATTTCAACTTTGTCCCATTTGATATCCATCTTAATAAAGTGCTCCAAAAAAGCAAATTGTGATGCACCTGTTGATAATACGATACGTGCGTTTCCTTGTTTAGCAATGGCTGCTTCTAATATTTGCGCACTTACTTTTGCTGCCTCTAATCCACTTCTATCTGCTGTACCAAAAATGTTAATTTGCATCGTGTATTCATTCCCTCTCCAGTTTGAATTCATCCAGTTGAACCATTCTTTTCTCTACCCTTGAACGTTCTGCCGCAAAGGCCATCAAATGACTTTGTACAGAAGCTTTTGCTGATGTTGCACTGCTTTTGCTATCTCTATTTCTTAGCGTACGTGCAAAATCTTCGACTAATCGGCGATCTCCACCGCCATGACCGATATGACCTTCCGGATCAACTAGTTTAATTACTTCTTGTTTCCCGCTACCGAAACGACGAATTTCAATTTCATTTGTTTCCATCGTAGCTCTAATCTCGCCTTCGGTTCCCATCAATTTCAACGTACGATTGGACTTTTCCGTAAAAGCACTCATCGTAAATACAGCACTTACTCCGTTATCGAATTCCATCGCAACTACTTGGTTGTCGACAACATCATTATCACTGTGGAACACACAACGACCGAAAGGTCCTTCTTGCATCGCTTTAAGCTTTGCTTCATAGCTTGGATCACGAGTTGCTGCTTCCGCTTTCCACCCCCCGTTTTCAATCATGTACGTATCCGGAGCATAGTAGACACAAGTTTCCTGTACAGGACAACCTTCGATACAATATTTCGGCGCACCTGGAGGCGCATTTTCTGGTCGAAAATAAGATAGTCGTCCATAGGAAGCAACGCTAGAGCATGCTCCACCAGCAAACCATTGAATTAAATCCATATCATGACAGCTTTTCGCTAATATCATCGGTGAAGAATCTTCGACCCGGTTAAAATAACCACGTACATAGCTATGCGCTTGATGCCAGTAACCAACGTTTTCGTTATGTTGAATCGTTACTAGTTTTCCTATTCTTCCATCCGTAAGCAACGTTTTGATCGTTTGAAAAAACGGCGAATAGCGTAGTACGTGACAAATCGTCAAAATACGATCGTGTTTCTCAGCTATTTGCTCTAATTCAATACATTCCTGCCAATCTGGTGACATTGGTTTTTCTAGCATGACATCATAGCCTGCTTCCAATGCTAACTTTGCTGGCACATAATGGTCCTTATCTCGTGTACAAATAAATACGGCATCTGATTGTTTCGGCTGTGTGAATAGTTCATCCCAACTATGGAACACTTTCTCGTCCGCAATGCCAAACTGATCTTTTGCTCGATTACGTTTAAATTCGTCCAGTTCCGCTACTGCTACTATTTTCATTCCCGTCTTGTGATCGGCAGCATATTTACTGTAAATCATCCCTCTAAGGCCAGCCCCGATTAGCGTAATGGTTATCGGCTTTGTCATTGTTTTTCTCCCACCCTTTCAGGCAACTGCTCTAAGTCTATATATTTTAAAATCTTTGGAAAGATAACACTCATTACATCTTCTTCTGCTTGCATATGATCAAATATCCACTTCTCGACTGTAAAATCAGACCGTTCTATGAAATGATGCGGCACAACTGCTAGTACAGCTGCTAGCTTCGTATACAATTCAAATAATCCACATCCATATAGCACAACTTTTTGCTGCTCGTCTTTGATTAGATGCTCTCGAACAAACTGTATCGCTCGTACAACATCATACGTTCGCAGAGCTGCCAAACTATCATTTAGCCATAGCAATTCATCTGCAAGCTTGTGTACTTTTCCAAAAAAGAGATAGTTTGGTTTGTTATACAATGGATGAGGCTCATGCGGTCCTTCGCCAGATACATTAACAACTAATACGTCTTCCCCATCATTACAACGTGCTTCGATCCATGTCCAATATGGTTGCAGCATAGTCGTACCACGTGGCCAAACAGCGACTGCTATCGGTTGCGATGAAGACGACGTTTGCCGATTACTCGATGGTACTTTGCGAAACAAATAGCCACTATTTAATACATCTTTTTGCGACCACCACAACCAATATTGCACTTCAATCTCATCTATCGTATCTACTTTTACAAAGCGTGGCTTAAAATTGACTGGCTTGCGGGCGCAATGATCTACTACTCGTTGCTCTAGCCACTGGAATACTTTTTGCGCATAATCTAACGGCTGCTGCTCATATTGTGCTGTTCGTTGTTCACCAAGCTGTTGCCCCAAAATACGTAGCTCATCTGTAATCAGTCGAGCATCTGCGATACTCGTTCGCACTTGCCCCGTTGTTGTAACAAGCAGTTGTTCCGTTGTCATCGCTGGTAACGGTTCAATCTCGGCAGCTGCAAACGATGTCAGCCACAATTCCGAAGGCAGTTGCTCTTTCGCTTGCAAGTGACGAATAAAAAATGTCGCTGCCTGACAAGCCAATCGATCGGTATAGCGGTGGAGTGATTGATCAGTCGCTAGCTGTAATAACTCTGCTTTGGCAAACATCTCCCAATACTTACGACTATTTGCCACCGTTTGCTCCGCCCCTTCTATAGGAAAGAAATCATATGCAACAGCACAAACTAACGTCGGCTTCGGTGCAAATGCTAGTAATATATCTTCATGATCAAAGCCAGCAGCCGTGAAGCCAGGCCAAACTTGTTCTGCATCCTGTACTCCACCAGCAAGCAAATACTGCTCTCGATTCATAATGAAGGTAGCTGGAGCTGCCGCCGCAATCCGTTCATCGGTCAGCATCATCATTGCCGTCTGCGTTCCGCCACCAGAATTTCCTGTCACTGCTATTTTGCTCGAATCAACATCAGCTCTACTAACCAAATAATCAATCGCTCGCTGCGCATCATCGACAAAATAATGAGCAATACTAGTTGCTAATGCATAACATTGCACGCCTAATCGCTGATGTTCACCAGTACCCCATACGGGCTGATCTTCGCTATCGGTCATACCGCTTATCCGTTCTCCTTGCCCGATTGGATCGATGGCTAGTACGATCATGCCAGCTTGCACGAACCGTAAACATACGCGATGATAATAGTCCGAATGCTTCGCTTCATATTCATGCCCACTTAAAAACAACACTGCCGGATACGTATTTGGAGCTATATCCATCGTACAAACTGGCTTGTATAAAAGTGCTGTAACAAAATGTTTCGGTCGCACTTCCAGCAGCAGCTTTTCGACGATGTAATCATCATGCTCGATCGTTGTCACTAGTTGCACAGGTGGAGCTATTGGTCGCTTAACTGATTGCTGCTTCTCTTCCATACCAATTGACTCATAGAATGCCTGTTTCACTTGTTGTTTACGATTTTTCCACGAATCAATCGTAGTAATAGCTGCTCTCGCTTCTTCGCCAGCACGAAATGCTCGTTCTGCTCGTTTGTATATATGATCACGTAGCTGATCTTTCGTTTCATATAAGGTGCACACATATTGCTCCAATTTTTCTAAGTGGCTCTGATGTTGGTTTGCCAAGCTGTTCATCCTATTGCTCTCCCATCTATTCGCTGCACAAGCAAACTATTAGCCGTCTTACGCCTGCCACGATTAACCTCGTAATTCACTAACCGTTGGTATTTGCAACAATGGATTTCCTTCGGCAATCGAACGGTTGGCAGTTACACCAATCATCAATGATTCTGCACCTGCTGAACTATTTGCTTGTTGCCCTAATGGATCACTTACACCACCTTCAAAAATAGCTTGCAGTAGCTTCGCATCTCCGCCACCATGACCGCCAGCTTCCGAAACAACTTCCATAATTTCTTTTGAACCATCTTCTTTATATAAAACAATCGTGTTCTGATCCGCTTCTTTCATATCTGCACTACGATAAATGTTACTTAATTCCAATCTACCTTTGCTACCATTAATCGTTGCTCTGAATCCTTCATAAGGGCTATAAGCAACTAAAGAATAGTTCAACAAAATACCATTGGCATATTCTAAGTTGACGCTCATCGTATCGTAAATATCAATTCGTTCATCGAACAAACAACGATCTCGATAATACCCATCCTCTGCTTCAGCACCAACATAATATTGATTCATAAAATCGTCTTTCGTAATATCTTTATAAAATGCGCAATCGGCAGTGTAATCGCAAGTCATACAACGCTCACCTTTTGGTTGACCATGATCACCATATACTCTTCTTTTTCCAAAAGCTTGTAGCTGTTTAGGTGCACTATTTGCCCACCAAGTTAAAATATCAAAGTGATGCGTCGACTTATGAACGAGTAAGCCCCCGCTTTTGCCCAGTTCTGCATGCCATCTACGGAAATAGTCCGCACCATGATCACGATCCAAAAACCATTCCATGTTCATATGATAAATGTCGCCAATAATGCCATCTTGCAATAGCTGTTTCACCGTCGAAAAGTATGGTGCGAACCGTAAGTTAAACGTCACCGTCACTTGCTTACCACTTGCTTGTTCTGCTGCATAAATTTGTCTCGTTTTCTCTTCATCAATCGTCATCGGTTTTTCCGATACAACATCACAACCAGCATGCAAAGCTTCTATTATATAGTAGTGATGCGTATCGTCTGTACTCGCAACAATTACTGTATCTGGTCTTGTTTTAGCGAGCATATCGTGAAAATCAGTAAATACTGGAATACCACCGCACTCCTTGCTTAGCAAGTTAGCACGTACTAGGTTAGTATCAAATACTCCGCAAAAATCAACGATATGGTTCCAATCCTTTGCCATAGGTTTCGCAAACATAAATAAAGCTCGTGAACCTGCTCCGACCAGCACATATTTTTTCATAGCGAATGTCATCTCCTGAACGTAACGTCTAGTAACTACTGTTTTTTTGCTATTAACCTTTTATACCTGTAGAAGCGATCCCTTCAACAAACTGTTTTTGGGCAATTAAATATACACCGACCACTGGAGCTGTTGTAATAACCGATCCCGCCATCAACAGTGCTTGATTGACGTTCTCTGATTTCAAATAAAGTAAACCAAGTGGCAACGTATATAGTTCTTTTGTCTGTAAATAAATAAGTGGTCCCAAAGTATTGTTCCACGCACCCATAAATGTAAAGACTGCAAGTGCCGCCAAAGCTGGCTTAGCCAATGGTAAATATATTCTAAAGAAAATTCCTGGCGGGCTACTTCCATCAATAGTTGCCGACTCATACAATTCCTTTGGAAGTGACTTAAGAAATTGATGCATCAAAAATATGCCGAATGCTCCTCCTAAGAAACTAGGAACAATTAAAGGTGCGAATGAATCTAGTCCACCTAATTCCTTCCAAATAAAGTACGTAGGAATCATTGTTACTTGACTTGGAACCATCATCGTTGCCAGCATAATGACAAATAGTGGTCCACGGAGTTTAAATTGGTACATCGCCAGTCCGAATGCCACCATAGCGGACGAAAGTAGTGCCCCGACCAAATCAAAAACAACGATAATGAAACTGTTTAGTGTGTATCGACCAAAGTTTACTTTATTCCACGCTGTCACATAGTTGCTAAAATCGATAGGACTAGGAATTAATTTAGGTGGCATTTCTGCAATGGCTCCGACTGTTTTTAGTGACGTGGAGAGCATCCATATAAATGGAAATACCATCACAAATGCTCCCGCTAGCAACAATATATACAACACTATTTTTATTGGTAAAGGAGTATTCTTAGTCATAGTGCACCCACTTTTTCTCAAAGTAACGTTGGAACAAAGTGATGGCTAAAATAACGAAGAACAATAGCCAAGCTGTTGCAGATGCTGGACCCATTTTGAACAATAAAAATGCATCACGATAAATCGTTAAGTTTGGTACCATATTCGCTTCAGAAATTCCTGTAGTAATACTGCCGAACAATCCTAAAAATACGTCAAACGCTTGGAAAGCAGATATGGTAGATAAAATCATGACAAGGAAAATCATCGGTGTAACAATTGGGAACACAATATGAGTAAGTTGCTTCCACCCAGAAGCACCATCAATTTGCCCTGCTTCCAACACTTCTTTCGGAACATTCTGCATGCCGGCAAGTAAAATGATCATTGATTGACCGACACCTTTCCAGACATTAACGAGTGCAATCGTTGTAATAACGATGATCCAGTTTTTGTTATCGAGCCATCGCACCGGATCAAACCCGATAAACTCTAGCACCCAGTTAATAACTCCATACTGGTAATTAAACATCCATGACCATACGACACCACCAGCTAGCCAAGGAGTAACAACCGGTAAGAAATAAAATAAACGGAATAATGACTTGCCACGAATGGCTTGATTAAGCAAAAAGGCTATTAAAAAGGCAGATAACGTTTGGATCGGTACGAAAATTAAAGCAAAGACGAATACGTTACGCATCGAAATCCAAAACTCTTCTTTTTTCAGCACATTTATCCAGTTATCCAGACCTACCCATTCTGGCGCGTTAAACAAATCCCATTGCGTAAACGAAATATAACCAGAGAAAATAAACGGAAATAATACAAATACCAAAATATTCAATATAAAAGGCAAGGTAAAAATATAACCCCAATATCCCTGTTTATGCATAAGCCGACCACCTTTCCTAAAACTTACCGATAAACAGAATTAAAATAGCTAGCAATAAGTTTATGTTTTTCATAGGAAGGGTATCATAGGACACCCTCCTTGTTTATCATTTCGACGATCAGCTTATTCGTTTTGATCTAGTACTTCTTGCACTTTCGGGTGAATGTCAGCTAAAGCTTCTTCCACTGAAATATTGCCGTGAACAATTGCTTCATTTACTTGCTGTTGTACAATCAGGCGCCACTCACTCCATGATGCGTTTTCATCTAACGTTGTACCACCTTCAGCAATACCATCGGTGAAAGCTTTTTTGTTCGCTGGTTTTGTTGTACTTTGCTCAATAACATCATAAGCAGACTGCTTGACAGGTAATGTGGAACCACTCTCTGCTACTATTTGTTGTGCTTCATCACCTAAATAAAATTTCAAAAACTCCCATGCCGCTTCTTTTGCTTCATCTTTTGCTCGAGAAGAAATTAACCAAGTATTTGCTACCATCGGAACATAACGTTTGCCATCTACCGCTTTTGGCATTTTCACAACATCCCAATCTACATCAGCAAAACTTTCGTTCATATTCACTTGCAAACTATATTGCATAAAGAACATAGCAGCCTTACCACCTGCAAATACTTCCATATCTCCGCCATTAGCTTTTACAAAATCATTGTTTGTGAAGTATCCTTCTTTAATTCCTTGATCTAATTGCTTCAATCCTGCAAGTGTTTCTGGACTATCAAAATTAGACTTTTTCATTGTTTCATCTAGTGCTGATCCACCAGCTTGTTTCATCCACGGATACCAACCATTTGTAATCGCATAAGAGCCGATAAATCCATATTGCTCGACATTTTTACCTGTACCAATCGTTAACTTCTTCGCACTTTCAATCAAATCATTAAATGTCCATTCATCCGTTGGCAAATCTACGTTAGCTTTTTCGAATGCAGCTTTGTTAAATGCTAGCGCAACCGGATTGATACCATGTGGAACTCCCCAAACGTTACCTTCTGGTGAACGAGCAGAGAACAAACCATCAATATACTGAGCAGCATCAATGTCACGTGCAAGATACGGTGTCAAATCTTCTGCAACGCCACGTTTTCCATAACCGAGAACTGCTGCGTTTTCTTGAAACCAAACGTCTGGCATCGTATTACCAGCAATTTGTGCTGCAATTTTTGAAGTAAAGTCTCCCCAAGGCGCTTCTTGAATCGTTACATCAATATGCGGGTGAGTTTCAATAAACTTATCCATAATTTCTTTACTCGTAACATCGTAGCTACCTGGCAAACCAATTTTTAATTTTACTTTTTTAGCCGGTTTTTCAGTCTCATTATTTTTTTGCCCGCTTGACTCCCCTGACCCATTCGTAGCACTTCCATTTGTCTCATTTCCATTGCTACTTCCACCGCCTCCGCCACATGCTGCTAATACCAACATCATAGAAAGCAGTACGAGAAACAACCCTTTTTTACTGTTCAAACTAATCACTCCTTTTTTATCATCCATAATTCTATATAGAGAACGATTACAACAAAGTAATCGATTTCTAACTATTTAAACCTACTTACTAATTACGTCATACAAAACAATCACTATTTTTTAGAAATACATCTCAATCTATCCTAAATTTATAGTTACACTCTTTTAAATACCAATTATACTAAATGTTTAGATATTATTTTAGTAATCGATTACTTGATTAGTTATTGTTTGTTTACTTTTTCGATTTATAAACATATAAACGATTAATGGTTATTTCATGTTATAACTAGGTCATGTTCAAGATCAATGAATGGAACAGTAAGTTTGTACGTTTTTTCTTATAAAGTTGCATTCCGATCAACCAAATTGTGGTTGTTTGTTTGTTTTATCGTATAAAATCCTTATGCTTAACCTATTATCGGAGTCGCTTTATATGATATTTCGTATAAACTTGAACTCCTCCAGTACTTAATTGAATGTTTGTACGTTTTATCGTATAAAATCCTACTATACTCCATTCTCGGCTTTATATACGCTTTCACCATGAACAACTGTTTCTACAATCGTAGGCCTAGCATCTATCGTTTGCTCATATTGAAATATCGTCAAATTAGCTTGTAATCCCACTTGCAGTTTTCCGATTCTATCGTCCATCTGCATCACTTGCGCTGGTCTGCTCGTCATCGCTTCTATTAACTCAACCATATCCATATCTGTCTTATGCAATACCGTTTCAAATCCATCAATAAAAGACATCGCCGATCCTGCTAATATGTTCGAATTGCTCAGTGTATGCAGCCTTCCCGCTTCCGTTAGTCGTACTTCACCGCCGATCAAACTGCGATAAACACCAGGCTTCATGCCACCGAATTGGGTCGTGTCACTAACGAAAATAGAACGCTTTCCTTTTGCTCGTAGCATTACCTTCAATACTTCTGGACTCAAATGATGTCCATCTGGAACAAATGTCGCCCATAGTCGATCTTCCGCTAGCTGTTGCCAAATATAATTGGGATGTCTTGGTAACATCGGCTCCGATCCATTGCCTAAATGCGTACTGACCGTTGCGCCAGCTTCAACGGCTGCTGTAATTTGCTCCCCGGTCGCTTTTGTATGCCCAATTGCTACAATGACGTTGTCAGCAACTAATTTCTCAATAAATGGTATCGCACCTTCTCGCTCTGGCGCTAATGTGACCATCCGAATCAATCCATCAGCTGCTGCTTGCAGTTGTTCGAATTTCTCCCAATCTGGATCACAGGTATGTTCTCTTGGATGTGCACCTCTACTACCATCTTCACTCGAAATGAAAGGTCCTTCCAAATGAATACCTGGTATTGCAGCTCTATTAACTTCTGAGCAATTGCGATAAGCAGCAATGGTTGCCAATCCTTGCTTCATTCTGTCCATAGCTCCAGTAATAACAGTAGGCAAATATAAGGCAGTGCCTTCTTTATAGAGCGCTTTCGTAGTTCCGGCAATATCTTCTTCTGTCATTTCTTGTTTGTTCAAATCATAACTACCAAAACCATTCACCTGAAGATCAAACCAACCTGGTGATAGCCAAGGAAGTTGTTGTTGATCTACTTTTATTGGACGTATAGAAGTAATGACTCCTTGTTCAGCAACTACTTCTACAGCGTCTCCCGTCATAATATCTCTTCCTCGCCAGCTTCTGCTCATTGTTCCAATCTACCTCCTAGCACCAGCAATTCCTTCTATAGAAATCGATTTCTATCACTTATGATACATAACTCTTGTAAGACTGTCTAGTTTTTTTTGGACTTTCTAATAATGTTCATAATTTAGATATTTTAATGTCAGTAAATTACTGTAATGGTTTCACCGATTTTCGAATGACTAATTGTGGTTGCAATACGATGTCATAGGCAGCTACTGCTTCATTATTAATTTTATCGAATAACAATTTGCAAGACATTTTTCCCATTTCATAATCTGGTTGCTTCACGGAAGTTAGTGCGGGATGAATCATCATGCCAAAATCTATACCATCAAAACCAATGACAGATATATGCTCAGGTACTTGCATATTTTTGTCCGCTAATCGATTAATAACACCAAATGCCATCATATCGTTACATACAAATAATGCCGATGGTTTGTCGGACAACGCCAATACTTTATCTGCTAGTTTCTTCCCTAGATCGAAATCATGGATAGCATTATATAGTTCTTCTGCTCCAGATTCTATCGATACCGGCGCTAAACCAGCTTCTTCCATCGCAATTTTATAGCCTTTGTAAATGCTTCTTCGACTTGGACGGTCAAGTTTAGAGGTTAAATAAGTAATCTGGCGGTGACCTAGTTCAATCAAATGTTTCGTTCCCATGTAACCGCCTTTCTCATAATTAAATTTAATTTGAGAAACTTGATCCTCTTCAATCACTTGGTCAATCGCAACAACATTTAATCCCATTTGCATACAACTACGCAATAATGTTTTATCATCACTAATCGATGAAATAATAAGCCCTTTAATCTGTTTTTGCATAATCGTGCGGATATATTCTTCCTCCAAAGCAGGGTCCTGCTGAGAATTACAAGTAATAACAGTATAGTTATTTTCTCTAGCCGTTTCCTCAATGCCTTGTACAACCGAAGAATAGAAAGGATTACTTATAGATGGAATAATAACTGCTATCGTCGTGCTCGTATTATTTTTCAGCTGCTTGCCTAACATATTGGGAATATAATTGGATTCCTCAGCAATTTTTCTTATTCTTATTTGTAACTCTTTGCTAACAGGGTAGTTGCTATTACTTAATACTCGCGATACGGTTGCCGAAGATACTTTAGCTATCTCTGCAATGTCATGTATAGTAATCGGTTTCTTTGACATGATACTTTCCTTTCACTTTCTATTGCAAAATACTATGCCAAACGCTAGCTTACTAAGGTAAGAAAGTTATTTGGACATTTCCTTTGCTAATAGTATACTCCGAGTAACAGCAAAAAGTCGAGTTTTTGTTACTTGTTGCTGAGGATAGCCATATTCATGTAAAATATTCTAGCTTCGCTTGTGGAAAGTATTTTTGCATCGCAGAGTGAAGTACTTGTTTGATTTGTTCTTCCTCATCTTTTTGATATATATATTTACCTATCCCATATTTCCCCCACTTGTAGCGCCTTTTTGCTTCATCCAATTCTAATTTCGTCATCGGATAGTTCTGCTCAATCACTCGCTTGGCAGGCTTCGTAAACCGATGCTGAATAAACTCAAATGTTATATCGCTACGAACTTCTTTGTCTAATTCTGCATCTAACCGTGCAAACATTGCTTCATATCCTGCTTGCCAACCTTCGTGTAAATAAATTGGTGCCACAATAAAACCAAGCGGATAACCTGCTCGAGCCACTTTCCCAGCTGCTTGAATGCGTTGCTCTAACGATGAGGTGCCAGGTTCAAAATATTTAATGACATAATCAGCATTTATACTAAATCTAAATCTTGTTTTACCGTGATGTGCTGCATCTAACAAATGATCAACATGATGAAATTTAGTAACAAACCGTAATTTCCCATGTTCTGTTTGCCCAAAATGCTCGATTGCCCGCTTCAAAGTGTGTGTCAGATGATCGATACCGACGATATCTGAAGTACAAGATGCTTCAAATCTTGTAATATCCGGAGCTCTCTCCAACATATATTCATCTGCTGCTGCTAAAATTTCATCGACATTGACATAGGTACGAATATACGGCTTGCTGCCCATCGTTGTTTGCAAATAACAATAATGACAATGTCCCATACAACCAGTAGCAAATGGAATCGCATATTCTGCAGATGGCTTTGATGTATCAAACTTCAACGTTTTGCGAACGCCAACGACTAAAGTTGCTTTAGCAATTCGATAGCGCTGAGCATCGGAGTCACCGGGTAAATTGCGTATTTGGTTATGTGATGTCGTATAGCGGATTTCTAATCCCATATGAGTAAACTTCTCTAGCAATTGTTGTCCAAGTGGATAGTCCAATGCTTTCGGTTCAAAATAGACAAGTTGTGGTACAAAAGGTCCTCTCATTGCCATTCACCATCCTCTGTCATACTGAAACCAAAACTATCTTGAAATGCTTGTTCCGCTTCTTGTTCTGTGGCAAACACCGCAACCTCTTCTGTTAACGGATAGTACGTATCATACAAAAATATAGCTAACTCATCTGCATTTTGCGGATGACTAACAACCGCTGCGGCTTGCACGTTAGCAACATCCTGTACATGAGGATTACGATAAAGAATATAAACAATGTCCCCCGGTTGATACGTTTTTCCTTCTTCATTTATAAACATGTGTAAAACCTCCATTTCATCATCATTTACTTTAGCAATTTTTTGACGTTTCGAACAAAATGACAAGTAATGCATCTTTAATGACATTCGTTCTAGACTATCGATCTGTTATATTGACTATAAATCCAATCTCTAAGGAGGCAATATAACAATGACAACTGTAGGTATATTATTACCCAAAAGTATGCAGTCTACTATATTTTCTGAAGAAAGTCGTAAACAATTAGAAGCAATGGCACAGGTAAAATGGAATGAGACCGATCAACATCTCTCCGAATTAGAAGCAGCTGAATTATTAAAGGATTGTCAGGTAGCTGTTAGCTCTTGGCGTACAGCACCGCCAACAAGATATATACTAGAAAATTGTCCTTCTTTAAAGCTGTGGCAACATGCAGCCGGTTCGGTAAAACGTTTTTTCACCACGGATATCAAACCACTAATGGAACAAAATAATTTGCAAATCGCTTCCTGTGCTCCCGCTATCGGTAAAACAGTCGCTGAAATGGTTTTAGGCGAATTAATTATCGGGCTACGCCGAATTATTCCTAATGCTCAGACGAATCAAACCGAGTTCCGTCAACCGCAACCTAACAAATTGTATTTGGCTGCTTCCACTATCGGTGTTATTGGAGCTTCACAAGTTGGTCGTCAAGTGCTACAGCTGCTTCGTCCATTCGGTGCTAATATTTTAATCTACGATCCGTTTCTTTCAGCAGAAGCTGCTACGGAATTAGGTGCGACCAAAGTCGATGACTTAATGGAGCTATGTAAGCGCTGTGATGCGATTACGATGCATACTCCAATGACGGTAAGTACTCGTCATATGATGGGCAAAGCACAATTCCAAGCGATGAGAGATGATACCGTATTTATCAATTCCTCTCGTGGAGATTGTATTGACGAACAAGCGCTTATTCAAGAGTTAGAAAAAGGACGATTGTTTGCATTTTTAGACGTATCTAGCCCTGAACCTGCCGAAATGAATAACCCGATTCGTAACTTAAGCAATTGTATCTACACTTCCCATCTTGCTGGTGGTGAAAGTTATCATATCGGTAATCAAGCAGTCGAAGATATTCGAGCTTTTATCCAAGGGGATAAACCGAAAATGATCGTGACGTGGGATATGCTTGAGCATTTAGCGTAAAACAGATCGCACATACGTTCGTAAGGAGAGATATTGATGAGTAAGATGTTATATAGCTTGTTTCCAAAGTTTTTTCAAAAATGTAGTGTGGAGCAGCTAGCAAATATTGCGGTAGAATGCGGATTTGACGCGGTTGATCTGATGATTCGTGACCAATACTGGGTAACAACGGAACAACTAGTAACAGAAGCTCCAGCTTTTGTAGCAGCAATGCAGCGCAAACAACTACAAGTAGAATTTGCCACGACTGCTTATACACCTACTATGCTTATTAACGATGAAACACCATTAAAAGTAATGTCTGACATCGGTATCCGAAGTTTTCGCATGGCTTATTTTGTATATGACCAGCACCAGCCTTTATTTGCACAAGTAGAACAAGCTCGAAGAGAAATGCAGCAATTAGCCGAATTATGTGAAAAATACAATATAAAAGCTGTCTATCATATTCATCATGGTGATCAGATGCTCATCCATCATTCCTATGCTGCTTTGGCATTAGTCGATGGATTGCCATCGCAATATATCGGAGTGATGCCTGATCCTGGCAATCAATTTTTTGAAGGTAGCGACAACTGGCCACGTGCTTTTGCTACGTTAGGCAACTATTTGGCTGCCATTGGAATAAAAGATGGACGTTATCGGTGGGACGAAACAGCTACATCGACGGAAAGTAAAGGATGGAGCAAACATTGGGCACCTTGTCAGGAAGGTGTTACGAATTGGCATCATATTGCGGAACATTTGCACAAGGTCCATTTCGACGGCGTACTGAATTTCCAACCTTTTTATCATGACAGCAATTTAAATCTCCTTATCCCTACTTTGCAACAAGAAGTAGCTTACATGAGAGAGGCAATGACTACAAAGAGGTGAATAACTTTTGAAACAAACAGATATGACCATCAACGGTGTTTCCTTGTATGAATTACCGATTGAAACGAGAGTTCCACTGAAATTTGGCGCTGAAATATTAACAACTGTAACCTGTGCTAGAGTAAGTGTCCAAGTAACTAATCGTGATGGAAAAGACGGGATCGGCTGGGGCGAAACTCCACTAAGTGTACAATGGGTCTGGCCTAGTTCCTTGAGTTATCATGTGCGGGAACAAGCACTCAAACAATTTTGTCAGTGGATCGCCAAAGAT
Organism: Paenibacillus yanchengensis; assembly: GCF_042684845.1. Classification (NCBI taxonomy): domain Bacteria; kingdom Bacillati; phylum Bacillota; class Bacilli; order Caryophanales; family Paenibacillaceae; genus Paenibacillus; species Paenibacillus yanchengensis. The sequence goes on from NZ_JBHUMH010000014.1 coordinate 79,877, forward strand.
TTAGTCACTTGGACAGATGCTGGGCACTCGTTCGAAATTGGGTTTACTTATCAGCAAGAACGGTTGTTTCAGCTACTGGATCAATTTAATAAAGGCGAACAATTGCCGGAACCTATTCCGCATTTAGCAGCACTAGTTTGCTTCTCTCCATTTGACATTGCATTGCATGACGCTTTCGGTATCGTTAACGAAGTACCTATCTATGAAACGTATAATAGCAACTATATGAATGCTGATTTGAGTACTTATTTGCAGCCTGCTGCTGGTACGAATGTTGATTTTACAGCATTATATCCAGAGCATTTTTTACAGACAGCCCCTAGCAAACAATTGCTCGCTTGGCACTTAGTCGGTGGTAAAGACTTGTTGTATCGTCATGAGTGGGATGCTACCAATGATGATGACGGCTATCCCTATACGTTAGAAGATTGGATCGAGCGTGATGGGTTGCAATGTTTAAAAGTAAAATTAACCGGTAACGATGCGGACTGGGATTATGATCGACTCGTACAGGTAGGAAATATATCGCTGGAGAGCAACGTTACTTGGCTTACTGCTGATTTTAACTGTCAAGTTACAGACTGCGCCTATGTCAACGATATTTTCGATCAGTTGATGATGGAGCATCCACGTATTTATCAGATGATATTGTATATTGAACAGCCATTTCCTTACGATTTGGAACAAAATCAACTTGATGTTCGGAGCGTTAGCGCCCGCAAGCCATTATTTATGGACGAAAGTGCGCATGATTGGCATCTGGTAAAGTTGGGTCGGGAACTGGGCTGGACGGGTGTCGCTTTGAAAACATGTAAAACACAAACCGGGGCACTACTAAGTTTATGCTGGGCAAAAGCGCATGGGATGACGCTGATGGTACAAGATTTAACGAATCCAATGCTTGCCCAAATTCCGCATTTGCTACTCGCTTATTATGCAGGCACCATTATGGGAGTAGAAACGAATGGCATGCAATTTTACCCTGCTGCTTCCCACTATGAAGCTGTTATACATCCCGGGCTATATGATCGAAAAAACGGAAAAATAGACTTACAAACGTTGGACGGATATGGATTTGGCTATCGAGTGGAGGAAATTAATCGACCACTATCTCAGCCCGTTGTTACTTTTATTCATCCAACATAAACTTAAATACTAGCTTTACTAGTATAATCATTTCCTTTAAAGCATTCTTCCTATATAATAGAAGCGTACGTTCGCTAATCATCCTGTAATATAGACAGTTTTTTATTACTGCAAGGCAGCTTAACTTACGTTTCTATTACAACAACTAGGGGGAAACATGAAAGGTAAAACGCATCTCATCATCGGAGTCGCAATTGGTACAATAGCTGCTATGCATCATTTGCCAGAACAAAATAACAGTCTTTACTATATTGGTGTAGCTGCTTTTTCTGCACTTGCTGCCGATTTGGATGGTCCAAGTATATTAAGTAGTAAACTTACTAAACTAAGTAAATTTATCCGTTCATTCGCTCTGTGGGGCAGTATCATCTACTTTGCTATCATCGCCTATATGTACTTTATGAGCATGCATGTACCACTACTTCTAGCAGGGGGAGCTATTGCTGCACTTCTAATCGGTCTGACGATGAAGCAAGGCATTATTCGTAATGCGCTAGTTAGTGTCATTGGTCTTTACTGTATTTATCATGGCATTACTAACAATCAGCAATGGCTGGTTGGTCTGGGAATATTTATCGCTTGGGCACCTTGGCTCAAGCATCGGGGATTAACTCATACGATTTGGGTCATACCGATGTGGGGCTGGATTGGCTGGGGACTGGAACAACAATTAGCGATTAATGGATTAGCAAATACAGCGATGATTGGCTACCTCTCTCACCTTATCGCCGATACGCTAACACCAAGTGGTGTCAAATGGTTATTTCCCATTTGGAAAAAATCTTTTAAATTAAAGTTGTGGTGATGCATCACAGGTTCATCACTGCACTCACTGAAGGCTAATAAAAGTTAGCCTTCTTTTATGTACTGACCTCATTACATTGATTTGTTAAACTTGCCTAATGGAAATAACGTAATATGTGTCAGCCATCTACTCATTTCTAATACTGATTCTTTCCTTCCATTCTCCAGCCAATACAATATAAGACCGACAGATCCATTGGCCATAAACGTTGCTTCCATCACATTATCTGTAAACAGTAAAACTTCCCTTTTAATCACTTCATTTACCCGCTCTCGAAACTCATTTTCTTTCAAAACCTTCTGATATAACTCGGCATATCTTTCTATATGATCAAACATAGCGGTATGAGCTGGGATGGGCTTCTCCTGACTTTTATATTCCTGAACTGCCACTTCATAAACATATTGTGGATACTTCAAAGAACTAATGAATTTACTTAACAAATCATCATATAAATGCATTAATATATCTTGCTTATCTTGAAAATGAAGGTAAAAGGTAGACCGATTGACTTCTGCTTCGCGAACAATATCTCTAATTGAAATGGCTTCTTCCCCATTAGTAATGATTAACTTGGTTAAAGCATCTATTAATAAACGTCGTGTACGAATAACTCTAGGATCAACACTTCTAACCACTATCAAATCTCCTTTCATCCGATACTTTATCATCAATTTTTATAGTTTTGTCTACTATGCAACACTTTTTCACTTATTACTGATTGAACAATTCAAGCGCTTCTCCTAACATAAATGATAGACACTGTGTTGTCTACTAAGCAAATTACACTCATAAATAATCATATTGGAGGAGATTTTTTATATGGCTAGATTAGAAGGAAAAGTTGCTATTATTACTGGTGCAGCGAGTGGGATGGGATTAGCAGGGGTACAGCTATTTGCCAAAGAAGGTGCAAAAGTAGTTGCTACAGATGTGGATGTAGAAAAGTTAATCAACAATACGAAAGAAATTTCGGAAAACGGCGGAGATTTATTGGTATTGCCTTTAGATGTATCCGATCAAACGTCATGGAATACAGTAGTCGATAAAACCATTGAAACCTACGGTAAAATTGACATTCTCGTAAATAATGCAGGCATTCACATTGCCAAAGGTATTTTGGAAGCGGAACTTGATGATTGGAATAAAGTAATGTCCATCAACACTACAGGTGTTTGGTTAGGTATGAAAGCTGTCATTCCTCATATGCAAAAAATAGGTGGCGGTTCCATCATTAATACTGCTTCCATTGCAGCGATTATTGGTGGGATGGGCGATGGGCATGGCGCAGCATATAGTGCTTCGAAAGGAGCAGTTCGCTCATTAACAAAACACGCTGCTCAATGGTTTGGTGGCGATAACATTCGCGTAAACTCGGTTCATCCGGGAGCTATTTTCACAGGATTGGCTGAAAATGTTGGTATCACATCACAAGCAGAAATGGGTGCAAACTATGAAGGACGTTCTGCCTTAAAACCATTTGCAGGAGAGTCTATGGACATTGCCAACGCATACCTCTATCTCGCATCAGATGAATCAAAATACGTTACTGGTCTCGAATTAGTTGTCGATGGTGGCTGGATTAGTCGCTCCTAATATCGTTTCAACTTAACTATATAAATAAAGAAAGAGTTAGAAAACACTGGAGAGGTTATAAGCCTCTGAAAGTGAATTCTAGCTTTTTTTCTGGAATTTAAAGGATGTTCGCTGATAATATTCTTGTTTTTTCAAGCTTTTATAGCGTATCCCCTTGGCTCAGAACTACTTACCAACTCATTTTAATCTACGCACCTACGTGAGGTGCGACTAAAACGTCCGACGATTTTTGAAATTTTTATTGTATTTCAATCCACGCACCTACGTGAGGTGCGACCCAATGACTTCAATAGCTGATTCACTTTCGTTTCTATTTCAATCCACGCACCTACGTGAGGTGCGACAATATTCTTATTCCCCTAGATTAGCTATTGTAATTTCAATCCACGCACCTACGTGAGGTGCGACTGGTTGGAGTGGGCAATCACAATTGCTTTTAAAAATTTCAATCCACGCACCTACGTGAGGTGCGACTTTATCCTAGCCAAAGCATCCCTACGTTGCCCATTTCAATCCACGCACCTACGTGAGGTGCGACTGCTTCAGGAGTTCAGACAATGATGATTTACCTATTTCAATCCACGCACCTACGTGAGGTGCGACTGCATTAGTGCCAGAGTCGCGTTTTGTTGGTCAAATTTCAATCCACGCACCTACGTGAGGTGCGACATAATACGATTACAGGTAATACATGTAATGATAACGATTTCAATCCACGCACCTACGTGAGGTGCGACGTAATCCAAGTAGAACAACCGAAACTATTAAATATTTCAATCCACGCACCTACGTGAGGTGCGACCAAACAATTGCCGATTATCTTGATGTTCCTATTGGATTTCAATCCACGCACCTACGTGAGGTGCGACTTAAATAAAAATAGCGCCCTAGACTTCTGCCTAATTTCAATCCACGCACCTACGTGAGGTGCGACCCAATACCTGAAACAAGCAAAAAGCCTTTCACAGACATTTCAATCCACGCACCTACGTGAGGTGCGACCGCGAAAGTGAGCAAAATAGCATAAGTTTGTAGCTGTTGCGTAGTACGGAATAGCTTCAAACGACTAGGTTGACTCTACTTTTCGCTTAATGTGTTCAGTATAGCATATTTTCATAGTAAAGTATGTTTAATTTTTCTAGTTATTTGGTGCGAATCCCCCGGGGTTTTCATGTGTGCCTCACATTCGCACCAGAGGTTCGCACTAGTTATTATGCTATTTTGGTATTGAGTATTATTTTATTATTTTTCATACTATCCCTTTATTGAATTCATAAACCAGTTCTCCAATTGTGGGATTTAAGAGAGATCTGTTGTTTTATAGAATGAGTGGTCCTTCCAAATCTAGCGATGCTTTAATACCGATATGTTCCACTTTACTTTTATAGTTTTTTCCGAGTTGGTAGAAGCGTAAGCTGTCCTGCTCTTCATCGATAATATCGATTAATTGTAATTTTAACAAGGTGAACTGTGTTTGATCAACTATGCATTCGAATACGGAATTTTGCACGCGTTGTCCATATGAGAGACATGTTTTTGCAACTTGACGCAATCTGCGCTGACCATGATGATCAATGGTGCTCACATCATATGTAATTAATACTAATATTGTAATCACCTACTTATCTATTGTGCTCTTCAACTACCTCCTTCAACTACTTCCATAAAAATGGTGGATACTCGTCCAAATCTCCTCGCAGATAACGTGCTAACAATAATGATTGTACGTGCGGAACGAGTCCCCATGCTATCGATTCACCTAGAAACGGGTGGGTTATTTTGTCTTGCTTTTTCAGTTGCCACGCTTGCAAAAATTTCTTCCTCGCTTCATCTTTCAATATGACGGCACCATTTTCTTTTTTTACAAAGTCTGGTGCACTTACTACTTTTTTATTAATGAGCGAAAGCACAAAACGATCCGCATATACGCCACGCAGTTCTTCCATCACATCCAAAGCTAAAGATGCCCGCCCCGGTCGATCTCGGTGTAAAAAACCAACGTAAGCATCCAGTCCTACTCCTTCTAATGCCGATCGCATATCGTTGGCAAGTAACGTGTAAGCAAGTGACAATAGAGCATTTACGTTATCTAACGGTGGTCTTCGAGAGCGAACTTTAAAATAAAAATCTTCCTTTTGTTGCAATATCATACTGTCGAATAGTTTGTAATAACTAACTGCCGCATGCCCTTCTAATCCTCGCAAAGTTTCTAAATCCTCACACGCTCGCACCGACTTCATCGTTTGAGTAAACTGCTTTGATGTCGCTTTGAAGTCCTCTACCGATATACGCAAGGGATGATCACGAATAGTTCGTTCCATCATCCACTTTTGATTGTACAATTTGCCCACGATAAAATTACGAGCAATACGCGCGGAAGCTTGTGTATCTTCTGAAAACAAATATTGCGTCTTTCGCAAGACGACATTTCCTTTGCTTTCACCTATTACTCTAGCCAAAAACCGCCCATTCATCGTCAGAAATACAATTGATATATTGCGCTCTGCACAATATCCCATCAAAGCTGGGCTTGCCCCTGCATAGCCAAACGTAACGATAGATTCTAAATTATGCAGTGGCAGCTTCGCCACAACTTCCTGTTCTCTTTGCAATACGACATTATCACCATCGAGGGTGAGATAGCTGTTCGGCTGTGATACGTACAATGTATTTAGCAACCTTTTCACTCGCTCACTCTCCCATCAATATAACTTTGAACCGACGAGCTGCGCATCAATTTGGGCAAACAAATATGTTTCAGCGAGCAGCTTTTGCAGAATGGTCCCGTTTTTACTTTTGGCGTATGTTTTGCTTGATAGTATCGTTGCATTTCGGTAATAATTGCGATTGTTTCTTGCTTCTGCTGTTCCGTAATATTAACTTGTATGCGTTGTTTGGTTTCATTGTAGAAGATAAACCCTGTACTAATTTCGGTCACTAACATTTCTTCCAAACAAAGCGCTTGAGCGACAATCTGTACGATATCTTCCTTGCCTCTTTTTGGTTTGCCTCGTTTATACTCTACGGGAACGACTATATATTTCCCACCATACCCCGCTAGTTCTACGCCTTGTTCATCTGCCACAAATTCGACGACATCACATCTACCAGTAATGCCATACGTCCTGGATTGTACAGGCATGGCCCGAGCAATTATTTTATCGCCTCGTTTTTCACGAATAAATGGTTCGTCCGCTTTTTGATGGAGATGCTGCCCCTCTATCGTCAGTACATTTTCTTCCCATTGTTGTTCAATATGAATGAGCGCCCATTGTCGCTTACAAAACTGAAAATGCTGTATACCAGATAGTAACAAATAATTGTTATCTGAATTATCTCCCATCTATTACTTCTACCTTCAAACCATCTAATGGTTGTACAGTAAAATCATAGTCTGTATATTGCTTCGCATGTTCCGTTAATCTCTCCCACGTAAGCGAACGGTGTACTTTTGCAGAAGAATATTGCCCTATCTTAGACGTATGCTCCCACCAATAAACCGTATTTACTTCCATACTCCCCTCGGGACGAGCAGACGACGCATCATTTTCAAATAGTGAAACTAACGCTTGCTTTATTTTCTCAGCATCTTCATTCGTAAATGCTGTTTTCTCCGCTAATTGCGTATTGATACTCCCATAAAAAACATACACACCAGCATCTACCCGATGCTTCATGCCCATCGTATCCGATCCTTTGGCATCACCTGGTTCTGAGTTAACACTTTTTGTAATTTGCGTACTCGTAATATCTATCGGATCAAGACTGGTTGCAGGATGAAGCGATATTGGTCCTCGCACACCTTTCGATACACTATCACCACTTTTTTCACCTTTAAATGCAAATACTTGCCCGAATCCACGAACGTCAATCCATTGATCACATGCTGCTAGAGCAAATTGATCAGAAGAACTTTTTTTTGCTTTCATCAGCTCTTTTAATGCTGGCACAGCATCTGCGCGTTCTCGTAAACTAGTAAACTCGTCTACTTTGCGATCGTTCGATTGTACAAATATCGCTTCTCCCATATCTTGCAATCTATTGCGAATCTTTCTTTTGAGAGCTACATCCGAAATTTCACCGAATCCGTCAAAATTTTGTCGGGGACGATTACCGTTAAGCGGATCACCGTTAGGGTTAGCATTTTTTATAGATAATACAACAGCAAAATCAATTTTATGATCAAGAATAGTCATAATTTGTCTCTCCTTTAATAGTTTTATTTATTCCATACCTAATTTCACCTAGATTTCAGTTTCTTCTTCGATAGCCGCTGCCGCTTTTGCGCCACCTTGATATAATTCATGACGTTGGCTGTAAAACCCTAACAAATAAAGACTCGTTAATGGCTGGTTGTTAAACTGTTCTACCGGCATCTTTGCACCAATTTCGTCGATAATTTTGTTCCAATACGTTGCCTTCGTTCCCAATCTTGCTTGATAGGGTTGTAAGCTTTGTTGAATGGTAGACCACGTTCTAGCTGGATGACGAACAAAAGCATTCATATATCTAATCGCATTCGTTGCTCGTTGCTCTCCTCCTAGTGCGTTTCTTTCGAGTACATCCGCTACAGCAAGTAGCCGTCCGAATAAGTAGTTACGATCTACATTTTCCTTGTCTAGCGCCACATTCATTCCCTCCTGTTTGTTCACTAAAGCACAAGCAATACTTAATGTTTTTTCCCATTCCCATCGTTCCATTGCAACCGGATTAGAAGCTCGCTGTACAGCACTCTGCACAATATCACGGGGAATCGTTTGTTGACTGCTATCTATCATGCAAGTAAGCATCCGTTCCATTAAACCTTTGACGAGCTTATCGTCTGCGCGGGGTCCATAGGCGGCAAAGGCAATATCTTTGGTCGCTGGCGCACCAAAAAAACGGACGAACTCTCCTTGTTCATTTTTGCGATATCTGTGTAGCCAAGTACAGGTCGTATGCCATTGCTCTAACCGCTGCAAATACAGTTCCTTGTCCATATTGCGATAATAGATTACTGCCATTCTTCCCGTCGTTGCTGAATCAAGTACCATAATATTAATTGGCGTATGCTCCAATCGTTGTTGCATCGCTGATAAACTATTACGATAACCACTCATCGCTTTTGCTACTTCTTGCGCTAATTCTTCGTAGGTGTGAACAGCCACTCCTTCTTCTAATACAGCTGTCGGATCGAGCGAAAAAAAATCATCCATCATATCTGGTAGATCGAGCTGCTCGTTACCCCATACTAAAAAGACACGTTCATCTACTACTTTCGCTTGCCTGTTTATTAACCACTTCAATGCGTTATGCGCTTTTTGCGATACATCATAGCCGATGCTAGCCGCTTCATTTGCTATATCGAATCGTCCTCGATACGTAAAGCCAGAGGAATCATTGGCTGAAATTAATTTTGCTTTATCTGCCGCATGCCTTATTTTATTAGCATGTTTCACTGTTCCAGGCTGCGTATTGCCAGTCACATAACAGATATCTTGCTCACTTAACTGATCGCTATAAAATCCGATATATGAGTCATACATCTGCTTGTCATTCCATACCTCTGTCAAATGCTCCGTCGGCGAGTAAACGTTAAACCGTACGAAAGCATCCTCCTGATCGCCAGCAACGATCGAAAAAATAGCTGGTCTAATAGAAGCAAGTGACTCATGCCGTTTTTCCCATTTTGTAATCAACCGTCCATCATCATTTACATATAAAATATCATGAGCAACTAAGTCAGCAATAAGCTGTCCTTTTTGCAAATAATGGTACATACTTTTCACTTTATTGATCCCATGTGGGGAAGAAGCCCACAAACGTAACTGTTCTATATATTTCGTATGATGTTCTAATTTCTTATTGTTACGTCCAAATTGTCCGTAGTCACCTGCAACGTAGCTTAACTTATCGTGCAAAGGATACGGATAATTCGCACTCCCTGATCGACTGGCGGAATCTTCCGTTGTCGGAATTAACGTACTCATCTCTTGTTTGGTAAGCACCGTTGCGCTATGGAAGTTTCCGTCCTCTGTTATTTGCACTTCAATATGCGCATTTTGCGTCGTATGTCCGATAGGTAGTAGTGCATATTCCTGTCCATTAAACTTTTTCTCTACTTTCCCAATAGCAGCTTGATTCGCTTCGTACGTTTCATAGAGTTGGAGTAGCCAGCTCATATCGCCCCCTCCTGTTGCTTTAATTGATCCCATAACAAATCAGCCGCTTCGATATTTTCCTTCTGAAAATTCTTCATGACCGCTTGACGGATCGGACGAACTAACGTACATGCTTCTGGTCGGATAAAATCAATCGTGCCATGCTTCATCACCGGATTCCACAACCTTACTGCGAGCTCTTCTTTGCCCGTTTCATCAGGATAGTTGATCCCATGAATCATCGTTCCGAGATAAATGTCCGGATAGGCATCGTAATAGCTCTCTCCTTCACCGAACACACATGGCTCCACGTAGCCCTGACATTCTCTCGCACCAAGAAAGATGTCACGTCTTCCCCCTACTTTGAGCGCTCGCTGCAAAATATTGTGATGTTTATGTTCATTTCGATCAAACGCTAAATCATCACGGTGCAGATTGAATTCAAAATGAGCTTTCACTTGATAATGAACGTCTCGCAAATAAGCATAGTGCGCCAGCGTATTACCACCGCCGTAATCCAATGGACGCATCCCCTTCGACTCCATTCGAATCGGCTTCATTACTCGCACCGCATCAATATACATAATTAAAGTTGGTTTCCAATATATACTCTCTACAATACCTTGTAACGCACTATAAGTAGGTACTTGATAACTGAGCTTTTCACCACCTAATTTTGTCAACGGATCAGTAAATAAGGCATAATCTCCATACACTTCAAACTCAATCGCATTTCTAATTTTCAACCGGCGCACCTCTCTCCTTTAATAGGCTAAAAACTCACTTTCACTATTCCCTCTCACATCAACACCAAATTCAGCGCTATACGAAGTTTCCAATAAAGCAAATACTTTTCCATCAAAAAGAGAGACGATTCCTCCCTGCTGATTCAATGCCCGTAGTTCTCCTTCATACAAATTAACCGTATATTGCTGGGCTAGTTTCAACCAATCCGACAGCTCATCGATGTCCAATTGACCATTCAATGCAGCTATTATTTCTTTCCCTTTCGCTTGATAGGGTACAATAACCGACTTCGTATAATTAGCGATCACTGCAAAATGATCTGCTGCCGTACGCATACTGCTCGTCATAAACAAAGGCAATGCTTTCTTGTATTGCGCGACATAAGCTTGATAATATGAACGTTGCTCCTGTCGATGACCTAACAACAAACTCGTCATATCTTTGCTCAATGGCTGGATTGGATAATTCAGCTCGCCAGATAATTTGCTATAAAATCGTTCAAAATACCACTGTATCGCTGAAGCAGACAGCAAGTCACCACCATGCATGGTAGGGTCGTTTGTTACATCTATTAATATCTGTTTCGTAATCTCTTTGCCTACTCTTATTTCGGTTAATCGATCTAATCGTTCTTCTGCATGGTCGATCAAGTAAACATTTCTCCGCTCCCACTCGCCGTGTCGGTTACACCTTCCAGCCGCTTGCGCCATCGAATCCAATCCAGCTAGCGAACGAACAACGCACTCGAAACTAATATCTACTCCCGCTTCTATCAGCTGTGTACTAACACAAACGACCGGTTGCCCCCCTTTCAATCGTTGCTTCACTTCTTCTAAAATCGCTTTTCGATGAGCGGGACACATCGCAGTGCTCAGATGATAGACCTGCACCGACAGATCTGCTAACAATTCATATAAACGAGCAACGACTGCTTTCGTATTCAATATCACTAGCACACTCCGTACTTCTACTAACTGCTCTACGACAAAGGATGCTAATTGCGTCGAATCCATCGTTTCTTTTGTCGCCAGATCTACCATTTCCACTCGTTTAAACGCTGTTGCTATTGCAGGCAAATGAGACGTTATTTCCGTTTCTTTATTTATTTGCAATTTATGTTCTACAAAGTTTAATGCTGGCTGTGTCGCTGTACAAAGCACGATCGAACTGGCTGCATAATTACGTAAAAAGTTTAATGACCAATTGAAAAGCGAGACCGTATGAATCGGAACCTTTTGTACTTCGTCAAAAATAATAACCGCTTCACTCAGTTGGTGTAATCGTCTAATGTTACGTGATCCTTTCATATAAAAAACATTTAAAAACTGAACCATCGTCGTAAAAATAATAGGAGCATCCCAATTATCTTTGGCAAGTTGCAGTTTCTGGACAGTGTTACTCCAGCCATCTAGCTGTTCATCATCCCCACTATCTTCTATCACATTAGAATGATGCTCTAACAAATGCTGATCGTCCGCAATAATTTGCCGAATCTCCTGAGCGTTTTGTTCCAATATTGTCGTGTAAGGTATGATATAAATAATCTTCTGTTTGCCATGCAAGATAGCGTGCTTCAATCCATAACGAAAACTAGCTAACGTTTTTCCACCACCTGTCGGAATCGATAACGTGTACATATCAGTAGCTTTCTCTGCATAACTATCACAATTTTCCGACATTTCTGCTCGCAACTGATTTATTACAGATTCCTGGTCGGAACCTTCTTTAAAACTAGCTAACTTTTTCATTAATTTCACATAGTAACCTTCCAATAACTGCTTGCGCTCTGCTTTCTCTTCCTCTAACGATAGAATCGGCTCGATGACCTGTTCTTCAAATCGCCTCGTATTCGTCCGATCAGCATCAATGACAGCACTGAACACATATTTCGACAAAAACAATAGTTTATTTTCCAGAGAATCGGCTACTGATTTATGCAAATAAGACTCTATTTCCTCTGCTGCTCTAGCCGCGTAACGATCTAATTCTTCTTCACTCATTACTTCTGCAAAAAACAACTGACAAGCTTGTTCATATTGTAGTTCTTCCGCTGGTTTGTCTTGCACACGCTGTAAGTATTCTGATGCTAACTGCGGACTAAGAAAATCTCGTAAATACGAGTGATGCGATATAATCGCATTACCTGCCACTTCTGCTACCATATACAAATATTTCGCTTGTGGTTGATCATGATGTTGCGTATGATAGCGATCAAACAACAGTTTACCTCCTGCTGTCGAATGATCGATGCTTCCTCTCTTTTGTGCTCGCTCCGGATGAAACACCGCCTGCCATATATAATCTTTAAATTGATCTGTATACTTGCCCAAATCATGTAATAAACCAGCTAAACCAGCAACATGCTTCACACCGATCTTCGCACCAAATTGTTCTGCTAGCTGCTGTACGCCAAGCAAATGCTCTCTCACCGATTGAATCGCCTGATCCTGCTCCCGTATATGTGCGATATACATTGACCCGCTCCTTTCACCGTAATACCAGAATATGTATTGACATAATTCTACACATTTCCCAAAAACCCTGCAGATATCAACAAAAAAAATAACGACTAAGAGCAAAATTCACGCTTTAGTCGCTTTTAGCCACTATTTATTTATATTCAGGAAATATCGGTTGCTGTTCAAACTCCACCGCTATCACCGTATTCCATGTATCGCATAGGTTGGTTGGCACATCAATTTCTAATTTGCTTACCACAAAATCCCCTTGTCCACCACCCAAATACCCACTCACATTTATCGTACGATAAGTAAGCTCCTGCGCACTATTTACCGCATATACTCGCTTCACTGTTCCCCCAATATTGCGTAATTCTACAGGAAAACGTGGAAAATCTAGAACGTGCAAATAAATCGTACTCCCATTCCTCGTCATCGGTCCATAAAAACTAGCTGGGTAATGTACAGGTACAGGAGAGCTACCGTAGATACTTTCGCCAGAATGAGCTAACCACTCCCCTATTTGTGCCAAGCGCTCTGTCGCTTCCTTCGGCCAAGTTCCGTTCGGATGAGGTCCTACATTTAATAGTAAATTTCCACCTTTGGTCGCAACTTCAAGTAACGTTTCTTTTAACTGATAGACACTTTTATAGGCATCCGAGTCAGGATGATACGCCCATTGCTTGTTCATCGTCATACTTACTTCCCACCAACCATCTGGAGGATGGACAGGAATAAACTGTTCTGGCGTTGTATAATCTCCTGCTTCCGGTAGACGATCATTAATAACAAGATGAGGCTGGAGGTTTAACATCATTTGTTTCACTTCGCTACTCCGCCAACGATCTGCTCCAAACCCCGGTACATCAAACCATATAAGATCAATACGACCATAATTCGTTAATAATTCTCGTAATTGCTCAACAAACCGTTTATGAAACTCCCACCAGCGCTGTGGTGCATAGACGTTCGTTTTTGGTGACTGGATACCTTGACGAATCGGAATTGTAGCAAAATCAGGATCATACCAATCTATCGTTGTAAAATATAACCCTACCTTCAAGCCCTCTGCTCGTGCAGCTTCTACAAACGGCGCTATCAAATCTCGCTTCGGTCCTCGCTGCACCGCATTATAATCTGTAGTAACTGTATCAAACAAACAAAAACCATCATGATGCTTAGCAGTCAGTACGATATACTTTGCTCCCGCTTCTTTTGCTGCACGTGCCCATTCGATTGGATCATATTGATCTGGTTGAAATTCGTCCGCCAAACCTTCATATTCAGCAGCTTCCAAATATTGATGATTGCCTTTCATCAACGGCCAAGACGCTTCAATGCCTCGAACAGCATAAGGACCCCAATGAATAAAAATACCAAACTTCGCTTCCGCAAACCACTGTGCTTCTGAATGTGTTGCTTTCATAGTTATCATCTCCTTTTTTTATTTCATTCACAATCTGCTAGCTACCACTTACCATTACTCACATTTTTATAACCATATTGCTTTAACCTCATCCTATCACGGCATCAACTAACCGTCTTTGTCTATTCGTTCTATAGTTTAGCTAATCGTTCGGTATAATAACGGAGAGTAAAAACAACCTTGTTAACTAGCACAACCACTTGTCCTTTCTCACCACTTATGCATAACATCTTGCCATATCATATTTACACTCAAAATAACTATTGATACAATATTAGTTACAATTATAAAAAGATAAAATGATAAAATATAGATATATCCTGCCATAGCAAAATAACATACAAATCAGTGCGAACCTTTGGTGCGAATGTGAGGCACACATGAAATCCCTGGGCGATTCGCACCAAATAACTAGAAATATTTAACATACTTCACTATGAAATATGATATACTGGAAACATTAAGTGGAAAACGGAGCCAACATAGTAGTTTACAGCTACCTCATAGCTGCAAAATTATGCTATTTTGCTCACTTTCGCGGTCGCACCTCATGTAGGTGCGTGGATTGAAATCAACCTAGCATTCTGGCTTTGATTGCGTCTGGCACGTCGCACCTCATGTAGGTGCGTGGATTGAAATGATTTGTCGGCGATGTTTACGGTAATTAATCATTGTCGCACCTCATGTAGGTGCGTGGATTGAAATATTCTTCCACCTGTCATAAAGCGCCTTGCTATAAGTCGCACCTCATGTAGGTGCGTGGATTGAAATACCATACGCACTCGCAACTCCGTTGTTATCAAGTCGCACCTCATGTAGGTGCGTGGATTGAAATACGTTGATTTATTAAGTTACTGCCAGCAACATACGTCGCACCTCATGTAGGTGCGTGGATTGAAATGACCTCAAAACGGTCATCTTGCGTATCGACAGCGTCGCCCCTCATGTTGCGTAAATTAAAATTGCATATGTTGCAATCGATATTTAATATTGGTTGCAGGTAGTTCCTCACCAACTACACGAGTTAAAATGCAAATAAGCCGCCCACAACGGCGACTATCATGCTTCGGCATAGAAGTGGTCATGAGCTAGAACAAAGCTAATGATTACACTTTACTCCTGTGAAGGTAATTTTTTGCTTAAAGAGTAAAGTGTAAGTGAGATGCGGACAAGACCAGTATTTTTACAATAAGACGAACGAATTAAGGCACATTTCCTCGTTTATTTCCTCTTCTTATTAAGTTACCACTTAATTGAAAAAAACTTAACGAATTACGATACCTTCGATTTGATTGTACTTTTCTCCGAGGAATTGCAAAGTGTTACGGATCTCAAATCAATTAATTTCTCACAGTTAGGCAGACGTTTATCAAATTCCTACCGTTTTTTTCGAAATATATATCTTAACTTGGTAGCACAAATTCATGCGCAAAAACTAATTTTGCAAGTAGAAGAAAAACAACAACACCGCTTAAGATCATGGATTCGAGTACCTTGCCATTGAACTTACATAACCATAAATGGGCTAAGTTTCGAAAAAAAAATCTGGCGTAAAGCTACATGTACGACTAGTGTTTATGGAAAAAGGTTGCTCCTATCCCGATCAAGTCATGCTTACGAATGCTATCGAACATGATCGGGGTCAACTGGAAGTGTTAGTTGACGACCGAGCATGCATGTATGTATTCGACCGCGGTTACTTAGATTATGAACGATTCGATCGCATGACAGATGATGGATTTTTCTTTGTTTCCCGTCTACGAAAAAACGCGGTTGTGCTTCAACTGGAAAGCTTTACTCTAGGGGGAAAATCACCGATCTTGTCGGATGAAATGGTCGTGCTCGGTACCACATAAAATCGTTCTGAAAATGTATTTCGCTTTGTACTGAATTCAAAAGGGAGTGAACTATATCTATTAAAGAATTGCAGGCTTCCCTATGGAAATCTGCTCAAAACTGGCTGCGTAAAATTCAAGGGAAAGGAGTTACTTAAACTATTTTGTTTCTGTCTCCCCAACCCGATGTTTACCACCTTTGATTACATGTTTTAATTTTTTCATTCAATCGAGAATAATTTAACAGAATATTCTGTTAAATTATTGCTGCCTGTAAATCATTTCTTTCATGATTCACAGGGCAGCAAAACTTCATAATTCGTGTGGGTGCCAACAAACGCTTTTCCTCAATGAACATCCTTCCTATTCAGATGACAAAAATCCAATAAGGCATAAAAGATTTGCAAACTCCGATAAGGCGAAGCGGGACCTTCCTTTTCCAATAGTTTATCCAATGCAAGGAAAACATCTCGTTCCAATTTATCACCGTAAGCATCCGCTGGTGAACCATCCGTAACCCTCTCAAGCGCATACGCAAAAGTATTACATCGATTGCGTTTTATCTCCGTTGGTTTGTTGCTAGAGTTTCGCCACGCCCATAATGCCGCCATATCTCGAAAATAGTGCAAATGATACATCTGGTAAAACTCCGAATCATACGTAAAAAGGCCTTCTGCCTCCTGCTGTGCGACAAGGTCAGCGGTAGTTAAAGCCTGCCCTGAGCCATTAGTCAAATCATTACCGATTTTATTTCGAATTGTAGCATAATGAAGCAGTTTGTCATTGCCGTAGTAGGGGTTGCGGTTATCAAAATCGAGAGTCCAGAACTCTCTCTCTGCCGGAGTCGCATATGCAGGAAGTGCGAGCTGTCCGCTAATAATTTCCTCTTGCCGAACTTCTGGAAAAACAAGTAGTTCTCGCGATTTCTTCTTAAGTCGCTCTTCCAGAAACGAGTACCAGTAGCCGGTATCATCGTCTACTCGAAGTCGCTTTAATAACGGCTTAATCTCGAAAAAAAATTCAGCAATCTCATGATGCGTTTCTACGGGCGCATAGACCGTTTTTGTCACGTCAGAAAATCGCAGCTTGGAGTTAAAGCATATCGCAATCGACTCGCACCGAGGGTGTGGCGTAACAACCATATGATCCGAACCGCTACTCTCAACCTTCCAGCCATGCGTAAGGGTAAATTGTTGTACTTTTGCTAAGATGGCATGAACATGATCCATCGAAGCTGCTGTGCCTTGATACGCGATAGTTGTCATTTCGTTCTCCTCACTATTGTTATTTGCCGAGGAGTTTCGTAGATCAGCAACAAAACTCCTCTGTATCTATCATTTCTATGGAGTTAAAATTATAGCAAGTCCACCTGGTCCTGAAACAGGGATAAGTAAAATGCCAATAACCGCTTTTCCTACTCGATAGGTCACATAACCTGCGCCTATAGCACCAGCTGCAACCGCAACCGTCTCGATATCCGGTGCCGTTTGTTTCACTTTATTTTCATTCGCTTTTGGTACAGGCACCGGTTGTGTTGTAGGTGTTTTGCTTTTATCTACAGCACTATAGTAAACCATACCGCTCTGGTAACTAGCCATAGGACCTTTATTCCCACCTGGGCGAACATACAAATACTTTGTCGTCGACCAATCTATACTTATAGGCAGGATGGACCTACCTGTCCTTAACGGGAAGTATGACTGAACTGTATTAGCACTGCGAATAATGTATCGTTGTAATTGAACAGCTCCATTCCTCTTGCTCGTTGCAGAAGCATTTTCATTGTATCTGTTGTTGTCAGGCTTGACCTCCCATACCTCACGCGTTTTTTTGTCTACAATATCAGCTCTTCCCGTCCCGCCATTCACGCTACCGCCGGGAACACTGACTTCGGCGCATACACCGGAACTGGTCGTACATAATCCGCCAGAATTATACCTGTTATTTCGGAGTTGATAAATGACCGCTTGCTGCACAAGATCATGTTGTTGCCGATAATAATTAATCTGACTCAGCGCTCCCAATCCCCGAACATTACTTGTCCCTGAATTAAACAAAGCGTGATAGGTTGCTGCATCTACATTGCCTGTGATGCTAAGTCCACTGGTGGATGCCTGAAACAACTTTACAGCTTCCATAATATCACCACCAAATACGCTGTCCTCTTCTGGAAAATCAATATACCCATACAATTCCAAAACCCGCTGTATGACCAGTACGTCAAATCCGCTTATGGGATTACTAGAATTATACGACAAATTTCTATTTAATGGAAAATTCGAATTTCCACCTAACTTATTAACCGCATAAGTTGAGTATGGATTCATAATGATATAGTCCACCCGTGACAAATTGGCAAGATTGTGCAATTGCTCCTGTATCTTCACTTTCTCCGAATAGGATCGAAGACCATTCACATATTCATTCTCTGCTAACTGCCATGAAGTTGAGATTGCATCAATTCTGTCTGTTATTCTACGATCCTTGATATAAACATCCAATGGTTCAGCCTGTATAGTGATCATGCCGTTGTTTGAACCTTCGGAAGGAGCAGGTACAACAACAACACTTTGATTTATCTCCCCTTCAGCATTGTATGTGTATGTAATAATTTCTTGGGCGCCATTCAGATAAAGTATTGTTTCTTTGACAATTTTTCCATCATTTACTTCATAGATGCTGGAGGATGGCTGATCGCGATCGATGGTTGCATTTGGTTCCGCTGAGACAACACCTAATCCTATGATCATCGAGCTGATGATAAGCCAGCTCAGTATCTTAATTAAAGACGCTTTCATAGTATACTCCTTCCTATTGCACGGTTAATGTGTAAGAGACGTTGGATATCTGGGAACGGTAGGCTCTTACCTTGATTGAATATGTTTGGTTTGCTGTTAAGGAATGTGTGATCGAAAAATTCAAGTTGCCTGAAGAATCATCATTATGTGCGATGACATTTTTACTGGAATCGTACAATGACCCCATTGTATCTGTACTTCCCGAAGTCGAGAATGTATACGCACGACTTACACTTGGAGTAAAGATATAGATATCTTCATCCCCAGCATAATTTATCATTCGATTCAAAGGTGAATTTAACAAAATATTCTCTCCGTCTACATTGTCATCCACTTGTGTTGCTAACAGACTATAATTGCCAATCGATGCTTCGTAATAGTGATACACTTTTAAATAATAAGTTCGGTTGGCATACAGTTCAGCAGTCACGTTAGACGTAAGCAGCCCGTTAAAATCATCGTTAAAGGCGATATCAATATCTTGTTGATCGTATAACTCCATAACTGTATCCATATTGCCAAATGTTTGGAAGGAATATACCCCGTTTGTGAGAGGTTGGTACGAAAATACATTTTCTTCGTCTGGCACACTTATGTTGGCATTGTACATGGTGTTCAAATGAATTGCAGTAGGCAAAACATTCTGCTGAGTCAATGAGAGTGTGTAGGGTCCTGTGTTAGAGCTTGAATAGTGTCTGACGTGTATGTAGTAGACTTGTCCAGCACTCAGGTTATGCGTAATTGCAAAGTTGCTTCCATTGCTATCGTCATTAAATGTAAGCTGATTGCCGTTGTTATCCAACAAATAACCATAAGTATCCGTTGAACCTGTCGTGCTTATCGTATATATTCCAGGAGATGCCACTGTAAACTTGAAGTAGTCCTGATCACCACCGTAGTTGATAGTAGCCTCAAGTCCATTTCCCAGAGTGATAGTTCCTGCGGTAAGCAACGTGTTGCCATAATCATCATAAAGAATGCTACCACCCAAGGCGTTTGTGATTAATTGTTTTTCAGAAGCGCTGAATACGGATAACACATCGTAATTAGAGAAATGCTTCAAGGTGCTGATAAATAAATTGAATTTCCCAGAATTGGAAGTCGGTAACTGATTTGCAGGAATTGTCGACAGTTCTCTAAATGTGCTTTTAAATGGCGCCCAACCGATTATATCTTTTAACTTAATAAAACTATATGTAAGCGCATCATGGTGATAGGTACCCAATGCGAAGGTTTTGTCGTAGCTCCACTGGGAGTCTGTCTTGTAGTAATTTTTCAGTTGGGATCCAGTATATTTGACTCCTCCGTGATAGACAATGCCATTGTTTTGCTCGATGGCATAATACATTTTAAAGTTTGCCCAAAACTCTCCATTAAAGTTCCAGACATTCTGGTCAAATTCGTGAGATATCTCATGTGTAATACCAAATGACCAATCATCGTTATTGTTAATGCTCATCAGTTCTTTCTTGACCCCGATCTGGCTCCATAAAATCGGATTTCCTGATGTCGCCCAATATCCTGGATGATTATTACGTGTCGACTTGATCTCAATCTTCTGACCGCCGTATGGAACAATGTCTACCAAATCCTGATAAGCTAGATAAACAGTATCAAGATGATTGAGCCATCTCGTAAAATTTCCGGAGGTAATAACACTGGTGTCAACACTTTCCAAGTTCGTGTACACATACGTCCCATCTCTTCTGTTAAGCACTTCTGGTGTAACATATGGCGTTTCTATCTGGAAAGAAATATCCTTTCGTAGCCAAGAGTTAGAACTGTCTGTGTACCAGAATAACTTTACAAGGTAATGACTGCCCTCATCCAGATTTTCGACTTGATAGCTCCCACTTGCACTGGACCAAGTACCTGTAATGTCTATCCAAGTTCCCGTCTTATTGTCATAATAAGACAATCCATTCCCGTACTGACCGGATATGGGGAAAGTTGCGTTTACAGTCATGGAAGTGCCGGTAATGTTACTCACAGTTAAGGAAGGGGTCGCCTGAATGCCTTCCATATTTTCCGGATAGGTAGTGTCGGTTATACTTGGCGCTTCCGGAAGCATGGATTCTGGCAGCGTGGGAATGATATTCAGCAGGTTATACAAATCTTCTTCCACAGTACTGCCCTCACTGCGGGTGTTTTCATCCACCGGAAACACGAAATCGCTGATGCCTAACCGAGCTAAAGCCTTGTGGGCATGTACCATCATTTCGGAAGGGATTTTTCCGGTTAGTGTAGATAGTCTCAAACCATTAGACTCTAATACACTCTTGGCATTTTGCACACTCAAAGATGGATCCGCCGAGAAAAGTAAAGCCGCCGTACCTGTAACATATGGAGCTGCCATCGAAGTACCGCTTAAAAAACCAAACTGATTGTTTGGCAATGTACTCATAATGTGAACTCCAGGAGCTGCCAAGTCTACACTAGAACCATAATTGGAAAACTGCGCCAAGTCGCCCCGTTGATTTACTGCCGCGACATTGATTATATTTGGAATTTCGAAACTTGCAGGATAAAATGGCTGTGTATTCAAGTCTTTTCCGTTATTTCCGGCGGCACTGACGAACAGTATATTCGAATTTTGCATGGCATCCAATAACGCTTGGTTGTAGTCCAATCCACCCCAGCTGGTATTAATAATTTTAACTCCCATTTGTTGAGCGTATTCAATCGCTTCAATGGCATCGGATGTGTATCCGTAGCTTCCATGTATGAATTTCAGCGACATAACCTTTACTTGAGGAGCAATACCCACAACACCATCACCATTGGCACTGGCAGCGATAATTCCAGCTATATGGGTTCCATGCAAATCTGCAGTGTCGTTGTCAAACACAGTATGATCACCATTGGCAAAGTCATACCCCGATACATCGTCTATATAGCCGTTTCCATCATCATCCAGCCCATTGCCTGGTATTTCGCCACTATTTATATAAATAGTGGAACTCAGTTCAGGATGTGTAATATCAATCCCTGTATCCAGTACACCGACTATAACATCGGGACTTCCTGTTGAAATTCCCCATGCTTCTGCTGCCCCTACATCGATGTCTGGTATCCCGTCCTGACCTGAGATATGTTGTCCGCTATTGTGCAGTGACCACTGGCTACTCCACAAGGAATCGGTCGGAAATGTAGCAGGTAGTAGCCGATAGTTTTTCTGGGCATAAATAACGTTGGGATCCTTTTTAAATTCATTGATTACTTGACTAATGTCTTCTTTCCCCTCGACCACCAAAAGTTCTGTCTTCTTGCTCATTTTTTTGGCTTGATCAGCTCCTTCCTTTACTGAAAACCCCCTTTTCACTTTGTTTTTTGTGCCCTGAGCCTTGGTTTCGTCTTTGTATTTAACAATTATCTCCTTGTCCTCTCTACTTGGGATATCGTATTTTGAATTTTGTGATATTTTTTCAGAGCTTGCTTCTTTGGAAACTATTTCTTTTTTGCTATTGGTGTGATCCAAACTTACAAAACTATAGTCATTACTACTACTTTCTTTAGCAATGATTGGTTCATTGAATGATGCCATGTTTACGATCAGCGACATCAATCCGAGACTCAAGGTCAACTTTTTAACCCAATGCATGTCATTCACCTCACTAAAAATAAATGTTTTATACTTAAAGCTAAAAAGCAACACCGTAACCCTGCTATCCTGTCTTTCGACATAAAAAATCACTCCTATATTTGTAATATCTTACTTAACCGAAATATAGCACAAACAACTTGTCGAACATTGTCAAAATTTCTGGTATTTATAAATTTTAACTAAAATTTTGTTAATCCATTCTCGATTGAATGAAAAAATTAAAACATGTAATCAAAGGTAGTAAACATCGGGTTGGGGAGACAGAAACAAAATAGTTTAAGTAACTCCTTTCCCTTGAATTTTACGCAGCCAGTTTTGAGCAGATTTCCATAGGGAAGCCTGCAATTCTTTAATAGATGTAGTTCGCTCCCTTTTGAATTCAGTACAAAGCGTAATACATTTTCAGAACGATTTTGTGTGGTACCGAGCACGACCATTTCATCCCGGCAAGATCGGTGATTTTCCCCCTAGAGTAAAGCTTTCCAGTTGGCGCACAATCGCGTTTTTTCGTAGACGGGAAACAAAGAAAAATCCATCATCTGTCATGCGATCGAATCGTTCATAATCTAAGTAACCGCGGTCGAATACATATATGCATGCTCGGTCGTCAACTAACACTTAGAGTTGACCCCAATCATGTTCGATAGCATTCGTAAGCACGACTCGGTCGGGATAGGGGCAACATTGTTCCATAAACACTAGTCGTATATGTAGCTTTACGCCAGATTTTGTTTGACGAAACTTAACCCATTTATGGTTATGCAAGTTCAATGGCAAGGTGCTCGAATCCATGATCTTAAGCGGTGTTGTTGTTTTTCCTCGGAGAAAAGTACATCTTTAACAGTGAAAACCTCAAGAGTGCTTATTTGACAGGCATTCTCGCTGTTTTTTGGGTTCTCAAAAGTGAGTACTATTTTTACTATCTTCGTATCGGTTCGAAAATCGAAAGTATCGTAATTCGATAATTTTTTTTCAATTAAGCGGTAACTTAATAAGAAGAGGAAATAAACGAGGAAATGTGCCTTAATTCGTTCGTCTTTTTGTAAAAATACTGGCCTTGTCCGCATCTAACTTACACTTACTCCAAAATAAAAAGCAGTTATTCCATACAGCTTTTTTTGTATTCTTTGGGAGTTTGTCCTGTTATTTGTTTGAACAATTTACTGAAGTAAAAAGGGTCTTGGTAACCAACCATGAAGGCAATATCTTTAAAAAACAAACGAGGTTGTGTTTTAATGAGATGCTTCGCTTGCTTTATTCTAATGTGAATTAAGTAATCGATTGGACTATAGTTATATTTATGCTTGAATATTCTACCCAAGTTAGATGCACTTCTATTAAAACGTTGTGCCAAATCGGCAAGTGTAATGTTTTCTGTAAAGTGACTCTCTAAATAAGTTTTAAGTTCTACCGTCCAGCCTTCGTCTACTGAAATATCACTATAGTAAGTATCGATATAATAACCGAATAATTCTAATACAAGTTGAATTGCTTCCTGCTGGTCATCTGCCGAAAAAACAATTTCTTCTGCCTCATTAATCCAGTATGCATAACTAGCTTCACGATTTGCTACAATTTCCTTACCTTCCTTGCTTTGATGCTGTTGTAGATAATGAAATAAAAATGAGAGGGTTTCACTCCATTGTTTTCTGCTAGCTTCTTGCCACTTCACATCTTGCAGCACCTCAAATAGAGCATCTAAAAAAAGCTGCTTTTGTGACATGGTCAAATAAATAACGAGTTGCTTTTGTGTCGTTTCTGCTATCGGTAAAAGTAAGTTATCCAATACAACAGGTTCAGCATCTATCACCTCAATATATGATCCTTCAAAAGGGAAACGTAACATCGCTGTTTTTCTTACTTTGTGCAATGTACCATGCAGATTGGTTTGTAGTTGATGAGTCATCGCTATAGTAATAGCGACATTATGATCCGCTACACTCGATAATTGTTGCTTCAAACGGTTCAAGCGTTGTTCACCCACGCTGTATACACCAACTACGTATAATTTTTCATTGGACGCTCGATTATAGGTATTATAAATTTTCTCACCATTTTCCAACGTCTCTTTTAACACGTCATCGTATACATCTACTTGCATCAACCGTTTTTTCTCTATAGGCTGCCATATGCAAACTACAATATAATAAGCATAATAAAAGTATTCTTGCATAGTAAATAAGCTAGAGAGCTGCTGCGAACGAGCTGTACTTGTTAACGTAAATTGTTGCAGTAACTCCTCTTCGATTAACTGCTGATTAGCATATAGTGTTTGTTTCACCTGTTTTAAAAAAGGAGCAATATTGTCAGCCGTAGGAGGTTTAATTAAAAAATGATTGACTCCCAATTGTAGTGCTTGATGCGCAATTTCAAAATCACGATAGCCTGTAATAATAGTACATAACATCTCTGGATATCGTATTTTTACATGCTCAATTAATTGGATTCCATCCATCACTGGCATGTTAACATCCGTTATTAATAAATGGGGCTTAAGTACATCTAGCTCAAACAAGGCATACTCTCCATTTTCATACTCCCCGACTATTTTAAACTGATTGTCCATGCTCGTTATTTTTTCTCGTATACTTTGTAAAATTAACGGTTCATCTTCTACTATAACCACTCTAAACATCCTATCAATACTCCTTTTCTTTATCGTTCACTCTTATCCTTATTTCAGCACCTTCTAGCAAATTCACTACTGAAAACTGAACCGATTCTTTGTAAAATAACGCTATTCTAGTAAGTGCATTTTCCATCCCAATGCCGCCAATCCCTTTTTGACTAAGGTGCGCTACCTGTTCGTATTGTCCTTCGTTTAATTCTGTTATCGTTTGTTGACTCAAAATCATCGCTTGTTCTGAAAATCCTGAACCATTATCTACTATTTGTATATACCAATCATGCGGATTATCGTGTCGTAAAGCGACGATTATTTTAACGTACCATGGAGGATGAATAGATCGAAAACCATGCTCAAAACAATTTTCAATTAACGGTTGTAAAACAAGCTTAGGAATAAAATATGTAGCAACAAGCGGATCAATTTCTATGTCATATGTAAAGTACTGTTGATACCGCATTTTCATCATTTCTAAATAGTTTGTCGTAAATGCTACTTCTTCCGCTATCGTATAATCTTCTTCCATCGGTCTACCTATATATTCCATCATTCGAACCAGTTTATAGCACATACTAGCCGCTTCCTTCGCATCTGATAACTCTGCTAACATGCCAATCGAAGTCAATGTGTTATACATAAAATGAGGTTGTAATTGTGTTTGCAATGCTCTTGTATGGGCGACATTTTCACGCTTCTGCGCTTCGATTAACTCCGTCACAGACTGGTTTAACCGCTCTTTCATGACAACATAAGCATCAAATAACTGCTGCATTTCTATGGATGCATTTTTGTAATATTTCGTAGTAATCGGCCACTTGGCATTCAAATTATTTAACTCAAAGTTGCGAATATCACGATGAATAATTCGAATTGGCGCAGCAATATTAAACGAGACAACATATGCGATGAGCAATGCTAGCAATTCAGCCGCTACTCCTACTCCAATCGTTAAATTACGCAATTCCGTTATTGGCTCTAGTACCTGTTGTTTATTTTGAATCGCAGTAACGGTGAGTCCCGTATAAGAAGAACGGATAGAACGAGCAATAAACTCTTTCCCCTCATAAACTATCGTTTTCTCTTCCATTTCATCCATCACTGTTCCTACGATCACATCCTCATCAAACGCAGACGTAGCATCCGTTGCCAGTGGATAAAACTGACGACCATGTTCATCAACAATATAAATACTTCTATCTGCTTGCTGGCTAGCCTCTCCAACAATTTGTTCTATTAACTCATATTTCTGTTGTACTTCCACATATTGCGGAGCATATAACCTATTGTCAGGGAATAGACGAGTTAAGGAAAACACAGCCGTATCCGAGTCATACCATGGATCTAACCCTGGCGGACTCAACCATTTGTCACCATTTAACTGTTTTACTTGCGCTAACCAATCTGCATCTAGCACTCTATCTACTAAATCAGATACAACATTACGTTTTAAACCTACACCGATAAAATGCCCTTCATCATTAAACACATTTATTTGCTGGGCAATATAGGATGGTCCATTGAGCGTAATTAATATTTCTTCCATCCGTTTTCTAATCTCTACCATTTCGTAAGGAGAAGGCTGAGCTGCTAAGTTTCTAAATTCTGTGTTAACCGTTGCGTTAAAAATGATTTGTGCCGAAATACGATCCATATCTTTCACTAATTGCGACATCGATGTATCGATGCGTTGCAGTAATTGATTGGAAGAATCATTCCATCGTTCCCATACCGATCCGTACATTTGGTAATAAAAGATAACCACTAACAGCAAAATAATAAATGAAATAATAAGCGAATAGGAAACAAATAATTTCGTCCGAAGACTTGGCGTGCGTCGTTTCATTGTTTTCTTCCTTTGAGATAATTTTGAGATACAAACGAAAAACTACAAGTTTTTTAAAAGAGATGTTCCATGTACGTTAGCAATGAAAGCGGTTAAAATAATTATAAACTCTTATATAAACTTTAGCAAAATTTAAGTAAACAGAGGGTTGCAAATTATTTTTTATGAGGGGGAAATTAGAAATCATGAAAACAAAACGTAGTATCGTTACTTTTTTGCTAGTAGGCTTAATGATTTTTTCTGTCGCTTGCAGTAGTAATTCCAACAGTTCCAATAGTTCCAACAACAACCAATCCAATTCTTCAGCTAAGAGTAATAATACAAAAGGGGAAACTAAAAAACCGGTAACACTCAAAGTGCTAATGAACACGGAATGGATAGAAGGTCGCAAATTGCAATTTTTTATCGATGCTTATGAAGAAGAAACGGGCAACAAGTTAGATGTGCAAAGTGTACCTGATGGACAGTACAGCAACTTAGTAAATACTCGGCTTGCTACTCGTGATTTGCCTGACGTTTTATTTTACTGGGGAGAAGGAGCGAAAGGCGCCTTGCTACAACCAGAGAAAAACTTCGCCGAATTAACGGATGAAGAAATGATTACTAGAGTTGTTTCTGTCGTAAAAGATGATCTCGCTGCCATGGGGCAAGGCAAAATATATGGGCTACCTGTCACCACGTTAAACGTAACCGGTATTATTTATAACAAAGATGTGTTTGCAGAACATCAAATTGAAATTCCACATACGCATGAGGAACTGCTCGCAGCAGCGGAAAAGTTAAAAACAGCTGGCGTTACGCCATTTTACGATGCTGGTAAAGATGCTTGGCCTCTACAAGTCTATACGCTAGGTGCATTTAGTAACATTATTAAAAAACAACCGGATGTACTAGACAAAATCAACACCAATCAATTGAAATTTACTGACTTACCTGAATATGAAAAAATGCTTGCAGCACAATTAGAAATACATGAAAAAGGCTACACCAATAGTGATTTATTTTCTGCTACTTACGATATGTCCATTGAACAAGTGGCTACTGGGAAGTCCGCTATGATCGTCAATGCAGACTGGGCAATACCAATTATACTAGAACGTTTTCCAAATGCGCCGATTGGCATGTTCCCTGTTCCTTGGGATGGTGAAGGTGATAACTATACCGGATATTTACCACCAATTGTAGCTTACGCCATTAAAGATAGCAAAAATGAAGCCGCAGCTGTTGAGTTTTTACGTTTTATCGCTGATCCTGACAGACAAAACGAATACAACAACCTTATTAAAGGAATTCCTTCCTTTTCGGGTGTAGAAGCGGAACTAAATCCTGGTACTGCAGAAATGTATACGTTATTAGAGCAAGGAAATGCTAGAGTCAGTTTCAACTCTGGCGTACGTTATACGTTCCCTGATTATGAGTTTCTAATGCAAGACCTTTATGGTGGGAAGAAAACGCCTGCGGAAGTAGCACAAGTGGTGCAACAACGTATGGAAGAAACAGCTAAAAATGCGGGAGCAGCAGAGTTTACGAACTAAATATAGCTTTAACAACTATGCCTGTATGCTTCATGCTTACCTAGATGCAAACAGGCATAGTAGCTTTATACTAAGACTAGTAAGGAGTGGAAAGTACATTGGGTAAACGACTGATCAAACTACGCTATCCGGCATGGTTTATCCTTCCTTTTTTAATTATTTTTGGCGTGTTATATCTATTCCCTACGTTGTCTGGCTTTTATTATTCTTTTACAGATTGGAATCTACTACGGGATACTGATATTCGCTTTATCGGCTTCGACCAGTTTCGGATGCTTTTCCAATCCGGTGAAATTTGGAATGCGCTAGAGCATACATTTATTTATGCTGCACTAGTAACGGTGTTACAAAACGTTTTTGGTTTTGGTCTAGCACTTGTGCTTAATTCTGTCATGCCTGGTAAAACACTACTACGTGCTATCTTTTTTACACCGATGATATTAAGTGCCTTGATCGTTGGTTATATGTTTACTAGTATTTATCATCCGACAGGTTTACTAAATCAATTTTTATCCACCATCGGTTTAGGTTTTCTGCAACAAGAATGGTTAGGTAATGCGGATATAGCGTTATATTCCGTTATTATGGCAGGTGTTTGGCAATCAACTGGTTTTTCTATGGCAATTTACTTAGCTGGATTACAAACAGTTCCTAAAGATATGTTAGAAGCTGCTGAAATAGATGGCGCTACTTACTGGCAACGGTTAAAGAGTATTCTCATTCCATTTGTTGCACCTTCTTTTACGATTAATATCGTCTATTCCACCGTCACTTCGCTAAAAGTGTTTGATCTTATTTTTGTCATGACCAAAGGGGGACCTGGCGATTCTACCGAAGTAATGAACAGTTTTGTACTGAAACAGTTTGGACGTGGAATGTATGGCTATGGTACTGCTGCTAACTTAATACTCTTTCTCATTATTACTGCTGCAGCGCTGCTTATTTTATTTTTCACTCGCAGAAAGGAGATGGAAGCATGAGCAAACAAGCTACCCTTTCTTCCCATACACAAAAGTATACGGCAGCAGCTTGGATTCGCACCATTATTATGTTAATCCTTAGTTTAATTATTATTATTCCACTGGTGATGGTCTTTCTCGGGTCTGTCAAATCTCCTGCGGAAGCAGCACAAATGAATTTGCAGTTGCCAACGTCTTGGAATTTTAGCAACTATGCGGAAGTGTTTGTCAAAGGCAATATGTTGCGAGGGTTTATTAACAGTACCATTATAACGCTTTTCTCTGTCATTACTATTTTAATTATGGCATCGATGGCTACTTATATTATTGCTAGGCGCAATGTTTGGTGGACGAATCTGCTGTATTTTTTATGCGTTGTCGGACTTATCGCTCCGCCAAGTATGATTCCAACGATTAAAGTGATGCGTTCCCTTCATATATATGGAGAGTACTATGGGTTAGTGCTGTACTATACCGCTTTGCTAATCCCGTTTGCCATCTTTATTATGACTGGTTTTATGAAAGGGGTACCTCGGGAGTTGGACGAAGCTGCTACAGTAGATGGAGCTGGCGCCAGTAGAACGTTTTTTACCATTGTACTTCCTTTATTGCAACCAAGTTTAGCGACTACAGCCGTATTCCTATTTATGTTTGTTTGGAATGACTTCTATATTCCGATGTTTTTGATAAATGACAGTTCGATGTATACGATTCCCTTTTCTATCTTCTATTTCGTTTCACAGTATGGATCACAATGGCACTATATATTCGCAGATTTAATTATGGCAGCATTACCTGTATTGCTCTTATATGTTTTCTTACAACGCTATATTATTGAAGGAATGACCGCAGGTTCGGTAAAAGGTTAATCCGTTATTCTATCAGAAAAAACAAAGAAACAGGATAGCAAGCTGTTACACTTGTGACCCTGTTTCTTAAACGTTTTATCTACTTATGCAATACTATACTTCTCGTTTACTTCAAACGAATAAAGTTATTATATAGACCAAGGGCGGTCATCTCTTTCGAATCTAAAATATTAGTATTGCAAACTTTGAAGAGTAAATAATCTTTACAAGAAGTGGTGTTGTCTACAACGAAAGATCCAACCATGTTAACGCCGAGATTTACAAATTGCTTACCTATTTCTTTATTTTTCCCTTTGTTTATCTCTGCGTTTAACTCTTGCTTTAATTCTTCTTTTACCCAAGCGATATAGTCATCCTTCGTAGGTTTCGTTATTACAGCTACAAATAATAAAATGATGACTATGACAACTATTGACTTTTTTAAGTGAATCACCTTCTATAGAATATTAGTATATCTGTATTAAGTATACATTTTATCCATGATAAATGGTAGATCTAAAACACCACAGGCGACACGATATTACGAAGTACAGCTACTATACTCCAACCAGCGATGCGTGGTGTTCTGGAGTAAATATTCAGATCGGTTTTTACTTCTTCTCCTTCAATTTCAATTTTGTACTCATCACCTATGAAATTAGGAGTAGCATCAATATTGAGCGTAGTCTGTTCAGGACCAGCACTTGCCAAAGCTGTAGCGACAGCGACATTAAAGTGAAAAGGTAATACTTCGATCGCTTTCTTCGTCGTTCCACTAAATACTTGTGTTGGTTCTGTAATTTGAAGTAGTTCTTCTGTGAAAAATGGGGTGAAGGATAGTGAACGTAGTGACTTCTTCGATGTCATTGTTGCTTTAATCGGGCTCATCAACGCAGCCGTACGCAATACATCGAACCCGCCCACAGCACCACTTGCAATATATATTTTTTGCTTATTTTCTACCGCAGTTTGTTTCACTCTATTATAAAAAGCAGTATCTGCAAATACCCCTATCGTTATGACAACCAAGCTTGCTCCACCTTGTAAAACTATTTCCGAATAATCTCTCACAGCCTCTGGCGATGCAGCTTCCGCTACAATATCTGGCTCTAACGCTAGCAATTCTTCTATGCTATGACATGGCTTGCACTGGAAATGCTCGGCAAATGTCTGTGTTTTCAAAGGATTTCTACCATAAGCTCCTACTAACTCATACTCTGGCAAATATCCATTAGCATGTGCTTCAGCAACTATCGCATTCAAACGTCCACAACCTAATAAAGCTAGTTTCACTTTTTTCATCGAATTATAATGCTCCTGTCTCCTATATTAAATCCAACGTTATTATTCCGGTTACCCATCACCCATAGTAGCAAGCTTTATGGCATTAAGCAAGGAATGACAGTTCATATAAAAGACATTACCACCGTGCATGCCCCATAAGGGAACGCCCAATGATAATGCCCATTCAACCATTTCACACTACACTACATTACACTACGATCAAAAACAATTCATTATCAATCATTGCATCTAATTGTTACAACCCCAATGCTCTTATGATGACAGTTACAGCTTGTGCACGAGTTGCATTCGCATTCGGTTTAATCGTTCCATCGCTGAAACCACTCAACAAACCATGCTCTGCTGCTGTAGCAACATAAGATGCTGCCCAGTTAGAAATCTTCGTTGCATCTTTAAATTTCTTATCGAGCGCGCCTGCTTTAGGGTCCAACTCAAATGCCTTCACAAGCATAACAGCCATTTGCTCTCTCGTAATAACATCGTCCGGTCTAAACGTTTTATCTTCAAAACCTTGTACAAATCCGTGCTCTACTGCCATTGCAATAGCATCCTCTGCCCAATGTCCGTTAACATCTGTCATTCTTAATTTGGATGACTTTTCTAAGTCCAACACTTTAACAAGCATCGTTACAAATTGTGCTCTTGTTACATTACTATCTGGCATAAATGTTTGATCTACAAAACCATTAACTGCTCCTAAACGAATCAGCTTGTTAATATTTTGCTCAGCCCAATGTCCTACAATATCTTTTAACTCTACTACTGGTTTAATCTCTGGTTTAATCTCTAGTTGCTCTTTCATAACTGCAAACTTGGTAACATCCATTGTCGTGCCACTAATTGTTCCCGTTATATAATTAACTTTTACATTATCTAGTTCCACCCATTTGTTCGTCTTCTCATCTAATCCAACAATAACTAGTTTTGTATTAGTTGAATCAACTGTTTTAGGGTCAAACTTCATTGTAATCGTAATTGGTGCTGCAAAAGAACCTTTTGTGTTTTTAGTAACTTCAATAACAGAACCAACTAATTTTTCTTGTTGTAATTTCCACTCATTTTTAATTTCTTCTGCTTTTAACTTTTTAATTTTAATTTGTACATCACTATTCGCTGCTTTGGCAGGTACATTTACCGTTAATCCTTCTGCCTCTACTTTACCACCAATCCCTTTCAGAATCGTGTTTGGATCGCTTGGTTTAGTTGTTGGCGTTGGTATTGATGGTGTTGGGTTTGGTGTTGGTGTTGATTTCAACTCCCATTTTGCGTACAGCGTGATATCTGCTTTTACTGTATCTGTTTCAACGTTCCATTTTTCTTTCAACTCTTTATCCTTGTACCAACCTAAGAAGTTATGACCTACTTTAGTAGGACTTGATAGGTTTTCTAGCTTTGATCCTTTTTGAACTATCCTATCATCTACTGTGATGCCACCATTACTTTCAAATGTAACAGTAACCGTTTCTGTTGGTGTAGTATCTTCTTCCCATTTTGCGTACAAGGTAATATCTTCTTCTACTGTATTATTTGCAAAATCCCATGCTACGTCAAATTCTGTATCTTTATACCAGCCAATAAATTTATGATCTTTCTTTGTTGGTCTCGCTGGTTCTGCTATCTTCGATCCACTATTAACCGTCTTCGTATCTACCTTGCTACCGCCATTACTTTCGAATGTAACGATAAACTGTTCTGTTGGTGTAGTATCTTCTTCCCATTTTGCGTACAAGGTAATATCTGCATCTACGGTATCATTAGCAAAATCCCAAACTTCACCAAACCCTGCGTCTTTATACCAACCAAGGAATTTATGGTCTTTCTTTGTTGGTGTCGCTGGTTCTGCTATTTTTGATCCACTATAGACCGTCTTCGTATCTACTTTACTACCGCCATTACTTTCGAATGTAACAGTAAACTGTTCCGTTGGTGTAGTATCTTCTTCCCATTTTGCGTATAGCGTGATATCTGCTTCTACGGTATCATTTGCAAAATCCCATGCTACGTCAAATTCTGCATCTTTATACCAGCCAATAAATTTATGATCTTTCTTTGTTGGTCTCGCTGGTTCTGCTATCTTCGATCCACTATTAACCGTCTTCGTATCTACCTTGCTACCGCCATTACTTTCGAATGTAACGATAAACTGTTCTGTTGGTTTAGTATCTTCTTCCCATTTTGCATACAGTGTGATATCTTCATCTACTGTATCTTTAGCAAAATCCCATGCTACGTCAAATTCTGCATCTTTATACCAGCCAAGGAATTCGAGATTACCATTTACTGGTTTTTGTGGTTCTGCTATCCTTGATCCAGTTTCAACCGTAATGGAATCTACTGCACTCCCACCGTTGCTGTCGAAACGAACAGCTGATTTTGAAACTCTTCCCTCTAAACCAAAACCATCATTTTCAAACGCATCAACAATAACATAAGTATTGCTAGCTTTTTCATTCTTCTTACCAGTTACTTTAACTTCTATTTTATGTTCACCTAGTTCAAGTTTATTACTTTCAAAAAGTAGTGCACTATACTGTTTAGTAGGTGAATACAAATCAACTTCTCCAACAGTTTCTCCATCAATTTTAATTTCAGCTATACCCATATCAGGTCTCATATGGCCAAACAATCTTACTTGTGTACCATTGAAAGTATATTCAGCAGTTGCACCTGGCTCGTTACTGAAATGTTCAGTCCCTTTGTAACCTGGATTTATCCCCCATTCGCTCTCGTGTTCACCCCAAGTACCGCTATATTTCACGTTATTGTTATTATCATCCACTCTGTAATACTCAAAATCATCGTTATCTGTTAATCTTACTTTCACCGTATTAGAGTACTTATCCGAAAGTTTCACTTCCGGCATATAATTGCCCCAATCCCAAGTGTAATGATTATCTTTATAACTCCACTCATTGTTTACTAGCATTGCTGAAGTTGGCGACGATACTTCAAATCCATCGACTACTATAAATGCATCTACTGCATTCTTATTTTTCTCTCCGGTTACCTCTATTTTTATAGTATGCTCTCCATTTTCTAAATCAGATTTGTTAAACAATACTTTTTCATAGAGCTTAACCGTTGCGTACGTATCGATCTTTTCATCCACTAATTTACCATCGATGTACACATTAAATTTACCTGTATTGTTGCTCTTAGCTCCATATAAACTTATGCTAGTACCTGAGAAAGTAAGTTCTACAGATTTTCCAGCTTCGTTACTAAATTTCTCTGTTCCGTTCAAACTATCCTTGAATACAGCACTTCCATTACTTTCGCCCCATCCTGACGAATATACAATTCGGCTATCGCGATCATCGATAAACTCAGTATTATAAGTGATCATCCGAACTGCATCTGTTCCATAAGATTCTGCTCTAAGTCTATTTTGTGAATCTCTCAATATAACAGAACCGTAATTAATATTTTCTTTCATACTTCTGAAATCATTCGATCCACGGTCGCCTTTATCTCCAGCACCATAGAGGAAGAAATCTTGTGTATCTTCTGACCATGACCAAGTAGGCTCTTGTTTATACTCATTTTTACGACCGCCATCTTTCTTAGCAAAGCCAGTCGTTCGACCAATATGATCCTCTGGATAAGCTGACCATAATCCTTGTCTATCCCAGCTAAACTTGTCCACGTTATCAACCAAATTATAAATAATTCCTGCTTCTGTTTCTCCACCTGGTAAATTGGTCACTGTATATTCATTAGTGATTAGCCCTGCATTATCAATTTTCAACGTAAATACGACATTGACATTACCATACTTACCTGTAATTGTAATAATTGCCTCTTTAGCAGATTGAGCCGATTTAATATTCGTTAGCGACCATTTATCCAAATTAGCATAACCTAGATGTAATCTCGGTCCTCCAGTAATAATCGTCTCACTGTTATATGAACCATTCGTGATCATCCCAGTTTGCTTACTGAAATTAATTTGAAAGTGATCTCCTTTTACAATAATCTCATCTTCCAGAGTTTCAACTGCTGGAGCTGCTCCTTGTGGATTAGCTGCAAATGTTTTGATGGCATCCCCAATTGGTAAATTAAACTCATCTACTAATTCATCATTTATTTTAACTTTAATATTTAATATTTCTCCGTCAGTCCACTGTCGAGCTGGTATGATTAAATTTCCACTCTCATGTGGTTTAATATCTGCACCATTTACCTTACCCGCTTCATTGCCAACTTGCCATTCAAAAGTAACTTCATTTAAGTTCGTGCTATCAAACCAGTTTTTAATTGGAATAATTAGTGGCTCATTGTTTCCTGGATTAACAACAGCTTCATCCGCAATGCGGATAGGTGAATAAGCTTTTTTCGTTAACCAATGTTCTGGTTTTTCTCGACGCCAACCATCAATAATCCCCCATTCTCCATATCCAACAGTTCCATGGAGCTCGGATTCAAAAACATCGTCTGGTGAAGACCATATTGCTCCGCCTAATGCCCCATCTGTTTCAAATATATTTTCCCAAAATCGCTTAATACTTTCGCCCCAATAATTACGAAGACCAGGATCGCGTTTTTGTGTATCAAAGTTATAACTATTCACATGAACATACTCATCAAATAATACTGGTTGATCTCCAGAATATTTCCAAGGTTCCTTAACTTCATCAATACTTGGATAATGCTGACTGTATATATCTGCGACTTTATCTCCCCAACTAAAAACAGTTAAGCGAGTAGGATCTTCCTCTCTCACATAATCAAATTCATTACGGATGTTCTCTCCCCAAGTCGTTTCATTTCCTAAAGACCAAATAATAATAGATGGGTGGGATAAATCTTTCTCTATCATTTCAGTTAACTGATTCATATATCTCGCTTCAAATTCCTTATTATTAACTGTAATTTGATTCCCATCATGACCACCTTGCCATACTACTGCCGTTTCTTCCTCTACATACAGACCAATCCGATTAGCAGCTTCAAGGAATGCGTCAGTACGAGGGTAATGGGATGTACGCACAAAGTTAACGTTGGCAGATTTGTACATTTCCAATTGACTAGCATCTAATTCGTCTGTCGTTGCACGTCCCATAACCGGATGCACATCATGCGCATTAACGCCTCTTAATTTCACTTCATTTCCATTTACATAAACATTTTTACCATCACGTTCTACTTTTCTAAAACCAATTTCTTTGGATAAGGTTTGTAATACGTTATTATCTACAACAATTCTAGCGTCTAAAGTATACAAATTTGGATGTTCAGCATCCCATTTTTGCGGAGCCGACACAGGAATTTTCACTATTTGACCTGGATTTGTTGCCTCTAATTGCACACGATTATTCGATATATCTACTTTCTTCCCTTGTGGATCTTTTAAATTCAACAACACTTCTGCTGTTTCGTTTTTATCAAAGTCCATCGCTAGAATGACATTCAGTGTTGCATCCTTATATTCAGCATCAAAATCTGTCGTTGCATGAAATCTAGTTACATAGTCTTCTGGTAGTGCAATCATAGAAACATTTCTAAGAATACCACCAATATTATGCTTAGCATATTTAGATGCAGCAGATATATCATCCGATTTATCTGTTACACCTACTACAATCTCTGCCGTTTCTCCAGCTTTAACATACTCTGTTATATCGGCATTCCATGCAGTAAATCCGCCAGTATGTTCTCTTACAAACTTACCATTTACCCATAATCTTGCATCACTATATACAGCATCAAAACGTAGTATAATTTTTTTGTCAGCAAAGTCTGCCGGAATATCAATCTCTTTTTTATATGGATATTCTTTATCTTGTTCAATATTAAAGCCCTGCAAGCTCATTTCTCCAGGAACTTTAATCGGTCTCCATTTAAGATTTTCTACATTTAAACTATCTTTTTCTCCTAATGTTTCACTGTTTATTTCTGTCGTTGCTTCCCACTCACCATTCAAACTTATAACCGGGTCGGCAACACCAGCAGTCGTTTTAGGGATGGGTACGATAACAGGTCTATCCCAAAAGGTATTTTTAACTATCGGTGTCGTTTCGGATGCTGCTTGTACAGTTTGCGGTGGCGCTTGCATAAAGCTTGTTACACCAACCATAATTGCCAAACATATTGATAAAAATTTCGTTCGTTTCATTTCATATCTCCTTTGTATGTTTATGCATGGTATACGCTTTCAATTCTACCATCGACACAATGTGTGAAGTTAGGACAATATTTATTGTTTTATATCCTTTTTATTCCTCGCAGATCCAGAATTAATGCAATTGGTAAGATCATTAGAAACTTGTAATATTTTTAGTTGAAATAGCAAGAAGCTGCTATTCTAAGCAGCCTTTTTTGTGTTCTTTGGGAGTTTGTCCTGTTATTTGTTTGAACAGTTTACTGAAGTAAAAGGGGTTTTGGTAACCGAACATGAAAGCTATATCTTTGAAAAACATTTTATCCATATAAAATTATTAAATAAACCGAGGGCAGATTGGTCACATTCAGCGATAGCTCTACATAGAGAGGAACTTCTGATACTTTTTTTACTTTACTCGTTAACCACTTAGCTACATCCGGATTAGTGCCAAAAGCAATACCGCCTTGTTTTTCTGTAACCTACTTATATTAGTACCTCCTTTGCAGCAAATACCGGACCATCACTACAAGTTTTTTTATAAGCTGGGTTAACAGTCGGATTGCTCGTTTAATCTAGATGCGACTAATCTGCTCGACAGTTCGTATAGAGTTGGTACACCAATTCCGCCACCAACCATTAACGCTGTTTGACCAGCTTTCATATCCTATAGTATAAAAAACAGCCCCAAGTTAGAATTAATAACTAACGTTGGGGATGCATCATAACTACTGCTTCTGCTCGAGTTGCTGCTGCATTAGGTAAAAACTGTTTTTTTCCTCGCATACATAAGTTCAGCGTTCCAACGATTAGATAAAATTCTTCGTTCATTAGCTGTCCAGCTTTAATTAAAAGTAATCAAGCACCATATATTCACTCGATTATTTTTTTCTCCAAACACTGTTATCAGAGAATAAAACCGATGTTACAACGACATTGAATTTAGTAGTATTTTCAAAAAGATTCAGCGTCCAAGTTGCCTTTGAACTCTCGCCGCTTTTTAAATTTTCACCTTGTGAAATACCATAAAACGCTTTGTTATTAGAAATCGTTTGCCTTTGTAAGCGTCCATATGAATCATAACATGTTATTGTTATTTCGAAGGCAATAATTTTTTTTGTACCTACATTTTTGTATTCAATATTGGCTTGAGGAATTCCAATAGAATTATAAGAAACAGATTTACTTTTTATTTTCAACGGTATATTCTTATTAGCCTTTAGTTCTTTAGCTAGAGCTTTTTTCTTTGCTTCTGCTTGTTTTTTATTTTCCTCTGCTTGTTTCTTTTTCTTTGCTTCGTCTTTCTTCTTCTTCTCTGCATCAGCCTTTTTCTTTGCTTCGTCCTTCTTCTTCTTCTCATCGGCTTGTTTCTTTTTCTTCTCTGCATCAGCTTTCTTCTTAGCTTCATCAGCCTTTTTCTTTGCTTCATCCTTCTTCTTCTTCTCATCAGCTTGTTTCTTTTTCTTCTCTGCATCAGCTTTCTTCTGTTCTTCATCAGCTTTCTTCTGTTCTTCATCTGCTTTCTTCTTAGCTTCAGGCATTATGTTGGGTGATTGTCCGTCTGAATAATATTCAAGACTTAGATTGTTTATGTTAGAATAGTAGGTAGTGGTAGTAAGCGCATATGCTTGACCATCAAAAACTACAATTGTATAACAATTACTTACTCCTAGAATTTCCCCAAAATTATCCTGAACAAATGAATTCATTAATTCTAATTTGTTACTATCACTAAGACTCTTAAAATACTGAAAATTTAATTCCGAATCGATGTTTAAGTACATTATTGCTTCCGTAGCAGATAAATTTAGCGTATTATCGCTTATTCCGTCTATTACATGTTTATCAATCCCTGAACGTATTGACTCCATTTTATCAGTGTCCGAAACTTGATCTACTTCAGCATATGTGGCAGTAGGTAGCATCACTAAGGATAAAACCAATACAATTACAATCATAATCAACATTAATCTTTTCAAAATATCGTCCTCCAAAATTCTACAATTTCCCATCATCCTACCATAGGCCTATAATTCTTGTCCGTGTAATTTTCCAATTTCAGAAATTTATGGTCAGAAAGGGATGAAATCCTATCAAAATTAGCAAGTTTATATCTATTATTGTATAGGAGTAAGGGGTGTACTGAATAGGCTAAACTAAGTCAGACGGAAAAATTAAGGGGTAGTAGAATAAAAGAAATAGAAGAAGGAGCAGAACTATTAGTCTATCCAAACAAAGAAGAACATTTAATTATGGCGGCGTTGCCGGTTTTACTCTTATATGTTTTCTTACAACGCTATACTATTGAAGGAATGACTGCTGGTTCTGTCAAAGGTTAACTAACTTTTAGTAAAAAAAAACAGGATGACGAGCTACTTAGCCGTTGTCCTGTTTCTATACTATTTCATTACTATAATACACACGCAATTTCGTAGGTGTCTCTCACAAATCCATTTACTTACATACCTGTGTCCTACCATCTGCTTATCTACCTATCTACCTATCTTCATTTCTACCTATCTACCTATCTTCATCTCTTCCAACTCCTGCCTGTACATTCCGATATATGTTCATAACCAAGCTCCGTCAATAGATGTGGCAGTCTATTAATCAGTTTTGGGCATACATAAGGATCTACAAAGTTTGCTGTACCGACTGCAACCGCACTTGCTCCGGCATAGAGAAATTCGATAACATCTTCTGCTGTTTGTATTCCTCCCATGCCAATGATAGGAACATTCACTTGTTGACTTACTTCATAAATCATGCGAATAGCAACTGGTTTTATAGCAGGACCAGACAATCCACCTATTTTGTTAGCGAGAATCGGCTGAGCTGTACGTATATCCAAACTCATCCCAACTAAAGTATTAATCATAGTTAAACCATCTGCTCCAGCATCGACAACAGCTTTGGCCATATTTACAATATTCGTAACGTTAGGTGAAAGTTTTACATAGACAGGAACTTCCGCTACCTCTTTTACTTTTTTCGTTAATTGCTTTGCTACTTCAGGATCAGTACCAAAAGTGATTCCGCCTTGTTTCACATTCGGACACGATATATTTAATTCTAGGGCATGCACATTGGGTGCTTGCGAAATTCGACGGGCAACCTCAACATATTCCTCCTCCGTTGATCCAGCAACATTAGCAATAATTGGAATAGAAAATTGATTAAGCCAAGGAAGTTCGTGAGCAAGAACATGTTCTATTCCAGGATTTTGCAATCCGATAGCGTTCAGCATACCAGCGGATGTTTCTGCAACGCGCGGTGTTTCATTTCCATATCTCGGAAGCGCAGTAGTTGCTTTAATCATAATTGCTCCCAAATTATTCAAATCATAAAACGAACTATACTCTTGTCCAAAACCGAAACAACCCGATGCCGGCATAATTGGATTTTTCAACTGCAAACCAGGTAAATTTATAGCTAACCTACTCATAACTGAACCTCCTCAGCAGCAAACACAGGTCCGTCACTACATACTTTTTTGTACGAAAGAGCACCATTAGAATCGCCTGTTCTACAAACACAAGCATAACATGCACCAATCCCGCATCCCATCCGCTCCTCTAATGATATAAACAACTTTTTAATCATCACTTTATTCTTCAAAGACTGCAACATCGGAATCGGTCCACATGCATAAGCTATATCACCTGTAAGTCCATAATGCTGTATGACGTCCGTAACATAACCTTTCTCTCCACATGATCCATCGTCCGTCGCTATATAGGTTTGTCCTAATTGTTCAAATTTTTCTCGATAAAATATAGCATTAGCTGTCTGAAAACCTAATACATGAATAACCTTCACACCAGCTTGCACTAATCTCGTCGAAAGTTCATACAAAGGTGGCACACCAATTCCCCCACCCACGATGAGTGCTGTTTGCCCTGCTTTTGCTTCTGTAATAGGAAATCCGTGACCAAGTGGTCCGAGTACATCTATTAATTCTCCGGGCTTTCTTGTAGCTAAAATATCCGTTCCCTTTCCTTGCTTTCGATAGATAAGCGTAAACTCATTATTGTGATGGTCGATGTTGGCGATAGATAGTGGGCGGCGTAATAAAGGAGTAGTTTCGTTAGTTACTTTTACATGTACAAATTGACCCGGTTCTTGCATCAATTGTACAAGCTCACCTTTTAAAACTAGTTCATATATATGACAAGCAATTTCGCTGTTTCGAACGATTACACACATTTCTGTTACACTCAAAGTTGTCATCCTCTCCTCATTCCTTATAAAAACTATAGTCTAATAGAGTCGAAGTCATCAGTAACATTAGTCACCCGGTTTTATATTTTTAAAATTAAAGATGCTGTTTAATGGACGAAGCAACGAACGACAAAAAGGCTTCTCACAAGTTCACATGAACTTATGAGAAACCTCTTTGTTGTTTGCTGTACAGCGAAAGTCCTCTCCTCTAGAAAGTTAGCAACCTGTCCTCCATAGTTAGCATTTATCGTATGGATTGGATTGTACGTATTTAAGTTGGAACTATCCACTATTTAATTTTTTTGTAAAACTAATATTTGCATTCTGCACATTATGTCGGTACAGCAACTTCGGAAACTTCATATGAACGATAACGAAGCCTTGCTTCTTCTACAGCGAAACCAATCTGATCACTAACTTCCGTGCTTTGACGCACATTTCGCAGCAAATATGACGGGTTACTTGTATCTGTCGAATGAATCATAATATCCCCAAATCCCAACACTCGCTCCAACAAATTACGCTTCAAAGAAATATCGCGAATACGATAAAGCTGAATTTCTTCACGTCGCTTAGTAAAAAAACCTTTTTCAATAATAAGACGTCGATCCGTCAGTTTGTACGAAGTAAAACTGGGAAATCCAAAGTTAAATGGCTTTCCGCTCCACAACTCGTTTTCACTATTCAAATCGTTTCACCTCTCTCCAAAATCTATTATAAGTATACCATGATTATTCTTTTCACTTACAGAAATAATAGTTAGGAGAGAAGACAAGCTAGTTTGTCTTCTATGTCAGATACGTTGCATTATTAGCAGGTGCTCAATCCTGATCTTCCATTATGAAAAACGAATAATCAGCGAATGCGATAATCTGGTCTTGAACGACCGCTACTACACGCACGCTGTATTCTATGTTCGGCTCTAAACCTGTTAGTTCCATAGTTCTTTCCATGGTAGGAGCATATAGCTCATCGTTTACGTAAACGTGATATTCCGGACTTTGCTCATCCTCATAACCAACTCCACCCCAATAAAGCTGAGTAGACTCTGGCGATGTTTCTGCCCCTAAATATTCTATAGTAGGATAAACCCCAATTTCAAAAGAGGTTACAGCCTTTCCACCTCGGCCATCAGTTGCAGTTATCGTAATAGTTGTAGAGCCGATATGGTCGGGACTAATTCTAACAATTAAGATGCTGTCTTCCCACAATTCAACTTCTGCTATAGCAGGATTACTCGATGAAACGTCGAACGTCAATATATCATCATCTTCATCGTGGAAAACTTCATTTAAATTTAACTCGAACTGCTCACCTGCATCTGGGTGTACCATCTTATCAGATAACTCTTTCTTAACGATAGGTGTATGGTTAGTCGGTGTTGTCTCAGGATCAGGCGATGGTATATAGTACACTGATGGTGTTGGCGTAGGCGTTTTTGGACGCTGCGCTTCTTCCTGCTGCTTCCTTTGCTGTTCCAACGCTTGCTGTAATTGTGTGAATTTTTGTTTTTGTTCTTCTAGTAGTTTTTGTTTTAATAAT
The DNA here is from genome assembly GCF_042684845.1 of Paenibacillus yanchengensis. NCBI lineage: Bacteria > Bacillati > Bacillota > Bacilli > Caryophanales > Paenibacillaceae > Paenibacillus > Paenibacillus yanchengensis. The sequence continues at coordinate 123,412 of NZ_JBHUMH010000014.1, forward strand.
TGTTCCGCTTGTTTCATCGCCTCTTCTTGCTGTTTCTTGTTGCCTTGCTCTAAACGATCTTTTTCTGCTTTAATTTTTTCCAACATAGCGCCTTGTTGTGCTGCTTTTAGCCGCTCCTGCTCACGTAACTTGTTCTGTTCCTCTTGAGCTAGCTTTCTCTGTTCTTCTAATTTTCTTTGTAATTGCTGCTGATTTTTTTGTTGCTCCGATAATTGATATGGCGGAGTATTCTCCAAATCGATTTTACTACCTGCTTGCGAATTAATTGAGCCTAAAAGCTTATTCAATCCTTCCTCTTCCATTTTCTTTTGCTCAAGAGCCTGCTTTGCAATATTAGCAAGCAGATTATTTAAATTATTTTGATAATGTGCAAAATCTTCTGGAGACTGTCCTAACGGATTATTACTAGGGTAAGATCCTGCTGCTCCATTCTTAATCTTTTGTAACATATCCTCATTTTCTTGATCAATCTTCTGCTTTTGCTTCAACAATGCCTCGATGACAGCTGGCGAAGCTTGATTAACGATATCAGCTAGATCAATCGGATACGGGCTAACTGGATCATTAGCTCCTGATCCTGGAATAAAACTCAACTGCTGCGATGGATATACGGTATTTGAACTCTGACCGGTACCATTACCGCCTGCCTGAACAAGACCACTGTTTACAAATAGTCTCGACTCTCCCGTAACAGGATCAACACCAACCATAAAATTTGTTCCACGAACATTCGTCTCAGCCGTTGGCGTCCAAATTTTGAATGTATCCTTAGCATTAACGAGTGAGGTCACACTAGCTCCAACCAGTCCACTCCATAGAACAAAGCTCGTATGCTTGACCTGTGATGCGTTATTTAAATTAGAAATATATAACTCCGAATTTTCATCAATCGTAACTTCATCGTTGCGATCAATCGTTTTTAAAACTGCGCTTGAATTATTCTCCGTTCTGATATGATCACCTTGATGAAGACTTATGCCATCGTAAGCTCGATAGGTTAATGAACCGCCTGCTTGCTTTATCCAGACCGTTCCTTTAATCTGTTCTAGCTTTGCCGCTCTTCCATTGCGATCTGCTAGTGGCAACTTCTCTACGGCTTCTGCTATCTCTCGTAAAATAACCGTTTTCGTCTGCTGATCCCAAGCCACATCTACTCCAAATGCTTCACTGAAAAATCGAATAGGAACATAAGTACGATCCGCTTTAATATAAGGTGCTGCATCTATCTCTAATTGTTGTTTATTACCTGTAGCTGTATTCATAATAGAAATAACTTTACTTCCAATTTCCATTACTACTTTTACATCGCCTTTTGTTAATTCAAATATACGTTCATCGTCGTTGAAACCAACCGTATACCCCATTGCTTCACTTAGCGCTCTAACCGGAATCAGCGTACGGCCTTTCACAATTTCCGGCTGCGCGTCAAAGTTAATCACTTGATCGTGAAGCACGACCTTCACTTGCCCATTTTGCGGTAAATTACTTGGAAGCTGATAAAACTCTAATTCTCGAATCTTATTATTATAACTATCGGCAATAAGCAAATTACCAGTAGGCAGCACGGCTACATCGGTCGGTCGATGAATTAAATTTTGACCATTAATACCATCTACTTGACCGAACTGAGTAGGTACACCCGCAATGGTACTCACTTGACCATTCATTAAATAACGAATCGAATGATTTAAACTATCAGCAATAACTAGTCCTTGTTCTTCTGTTATGGCAATACCTCGAGGTGAATGAAAACGAGCCTCTGAGCTAGATCCTTCCGCATAGCCACCTGCAGCATATAGTGCACCATCCGCATATACTGGCAGTTTCCCTTGTGGTAAACCAGCTACTGTCGTCACTACACCTTCCGCTAAATCTATATATCGTATTACTTGATTTCCTGTATCACTGACATACAAATTTCCTTTATTATCTATGGCAATGCTAGTAGGCTCATTAAATTTCGCTGCCGATAACTTCCCGTCAGCATAGTCACCTGCCAGAACTGGGTAGCCCCCAATAACTTCAACAACACGATCAGATGAAGCGTTCAGCGTAGTAACTCGACCATCCGTAGTTATTTGGCGAATCGAATGATTCAATGTATCCGCAACATAAAGCGTCCCATCAGCTGCAACTGCAACATCTTGCGGTTGATCAAATCTAGCCCCAGCACCTACTCCATCCGTATTGCCAGAAATACCATCTCCAGCAATCGTAGACACCATGCCATCTTTGGACAATTTACGAATCAAATGGTTATCTGTATCAGCAATATAAACATTGCCGTCTATATCCGTATCCATCCCCGAAAGTCCATTGAATACAGCCGTTTGCTTAGCACCGTCATTCCAGCCTCCACTCGGCACTCCAGCCTCATCCGTATCCAATATAAAACCTGCATAAGTAGAAACTGCTCCATTCTTAACTTGCCTGATGAGATGATTCCTACTATCTGCCACAAGTATAGAACCATCTTTCATTACAGCAATTCCTTGCGGCATACGGAACGAAGCTTCCTTAGCTGATCCATCCCAATCATCAAAATCACCACTTCCTGCAAACACCGATACGCTTGACAGAATTTCATCCCTTCCACTCGATGGCTGCGCAGCTTGCATTGTAACAGCTCCTACCGTCGTGCTTCCAATCATCGTTAAAATCATGACAGCTATTAGAAATTTACTGTACATCCTTCTCATATCTTTCCCCTTTTCTCCCGCTAATTTTTCCATTATCATCCGAAATAAGTTATCCCTTTATAAGAGTAACATAACAATAATAAACGTTTCTGTTACTGTCGTTACAAATATATAGTGAAGAAAGATATGTCTTTTGAATTGCATTAATAATGTTAAATATGGAAAATTAGCGTAGTAGATTAAAACTCATATGATAAATTAACGCTCTATCCATACGAGGATACCAGTATTTATTTTTAGGATATAATAAGTATATTTGGTAAATTAGTATGAGGGGAGAAATTTATGAATATGAAAAAAAGAAGAACTATCAAAATAATCCTAACAGGACTGTTTATAGTTTTCATCATTTTGTTAATGACTACACCGACACATGAAAAATTTGATAAATGGATTGCAAAAGAATACAGAATTAATTGTGAGTATGATTATAAATTAGGAAATGTATGCTATAGAGATGGAGAAAAAATAGACTTCAGATCTTCCCATTTTAGAAATACTGGAATGTACGCTGCATACGAAATAGATTATAAATATGAAAGTGGGCAAATAGAAACTTTTAGGACATTAGGTGTTTTAGGCACACTGTTTAAAATGAAAGATGGCTATTTATGGCGTTTAGTGAATATTTGAAATCACAACTTCCTTATTTTCGAAATGTATAACTATACGTCTTTATGTTCATCTTATAGAAAAAGAATGAGGTGAATAATATGCATACGGTTTGGAAAGGCGCTATTAGCTTTGGACTTGTCCATGTACCGGTTAAGATGCACGCTGCTACAGAAGATAAAGATATACACTTTCGGCAATTACACAAAGAATGCAATATGCCAATTAGTTATGATAAAAAGTGTAACCATTGTAATAAAGATATTGGTCCTGAGGATATTATTAAAGGGTTTGAATATGACAAAGATAAATTTGTAATAGTCAACGAAGCAGAATTAGATGCTATAAAGCCTGAATCAGCGAGAACAATTAAAATATTAGACTTTATTGATCTTCAAGAAATAGATCCTGTTTACTATGTAAAACACTACTACTTATCTCCCGACATGGCGGGCGTTGGCGCGTATACATTATTAATGGAAGCAATTAAACAAACAGGAAAAATAGGGATCGCCAAAATTAACATTCGAGGAAAGAGCAGCTTGGCTGCGATCAGAGTCGTGGAAAATTGCCTGTGCCTTGAAACGATGAATTTTCCAGATGAAATTAGAGATATAGGTCAAGTACCGAATTTGCCGCAAAATGTAGTCATTAATGACAAAGAACTTGAGATGGCCAAAATGCTCGTTGAGCAACTTAGCGAGCCGTTCGATGCCAGCAAATATACGGATGAGTACCGTATTGCACTTCTCAAACTTATTGAGGATAAAATTGCTGGCGAAAATCCAGATATAGTAACTGCTCCTGCAGCTACCGGTCCAACCAAAGTAATCGATCTGATGGCAGCATTACAAGCGTCATTGCAAGCAGTGCAGTCTCCAACGGATCCGGGAGATAAAAAACCGAAAACACGTAAATCAACCAAAAAGACAGCTAAGGGAACAGCATGATTCCATCAACGTGTATGATTCTCCCTAACGTACCGATGGCACCTATAACTTCTCCTGTTATTCCGGAGGGTTCAGAATGGGGCTATCAAATAAAATGGGACGGTGTTCGCACCCTGGCACCTCTGGATGGTCAGGGTGGCGTGGAGATCTTCGGAAAGCGAATTGAACCTCGGAACATTATTTCCGGAGATTGTCGAGCTTCTGAAACCTTTACGAGTTGGCCCATGCCTTCTTGATGGCGAAATTGCATATTTTGACGATGAACTCAAACTTCCAACGAGCCAAACTTGGAGTAAGAAAACGATCTGGCGATGAAGGAAAAGGGCTAATTTTTGTTATGTTCGACATATTATATCAAAGAGGTTGGATGCTCCATATACTGAGGGAAAAAATCATAAGGGCTGTTACAAGAAGCGGAAAGAAGTTCGGCTCGCAGTAGATGTCGTCGGATTAAAATGAAGGATGGTCAAGTCTCTAGTTTGGTTCTGAGGTACAAGGATAGATATATAGGACATTTGTCTGGGCTCGATCAAAAATCGAAACAGTCTTTTACGACAGCTGAAATTGCTTGGTTTTGGGGAATAATAACGCAATGGGTTACTTTTCTACTTTTAATAACTGCTTAACAAAAACTCATTCATAAAATTGAAGTATTCGAGGGCGGAAAGATAAAAATACACTTTAATCTTTCCCATCCTCTTCCCTCAAGTTAGGTACGTTCTTACTAATATATCGCTAGAAATACAAATCAACTACATCGATCGTGTCACCCTACATTTAGGAAATGTAGAGCAACCATAAAACTGTTTTCCCTCCCGACTCTTTCTAAGCACCAGCTTTGCACCACATGAACAAACATCTTTAGTTGCTGCAGTCTGTAATTGAGCGGTCTGTATTTCCGCTCTAGCCAAGGATTCAGTAGATACTTTATTTTTTCTTTTATTAACATCTGGTTGCCATTTGCCCCAAGCTCTAAGCTTATGATCAAGTAATCCGCCATGCCAATACTCCACTTTGAATTGGTCTGCTTCTTTTTTAGCTGGTCCAGTCAAATCTGAAGTTGTAATAAGTAGACTAAGAATGCAGTCATGATTACGTTTTGCGCCAACCAATTCTCTCACAACAGATACACCGATCTTATTATGATCAGCATAGCACTTTGCCTGTATAGCTGTTTTTTCACCGCGCTGGTCTATAATGACCAAATCCACGCCGCCATCATTACCACCAACACCAACTTCTTCTACCTTATATCCCTGATCTCGAAAATAGAGCGCAAGAAGTCGCTCAAACTCCGCACCCGACAATTGATCGAATGAACTATTTAAAATCTCTTGATCTGATTTATTCTCTTTCCTTGGCATAATAGTTTTAGAAGTTTTAGATCTGCTAGATGATGATTTAGCGGTACGCTTTTTCGATTTTGGTTTTGGGTTGCTCAGCAAAAGTCCGATAATTACAGCAATCAAAACAAAAAATACGAAAAAAGCAATCACCATTTGCTGACCACTATATCTAGATACTAGCACCCTGACATCATCGAAACGTCCTGAAATAAAAATAATTAAATATATTAATCCGCCAGCACCTATTAGCTTAATTAATACTTCCGGTACCCAGCTAAAAATAAATCTATATAGTAGCAATCCAACTACAACATAAAGAATGCTACACATGATGATAAACACCAATGGACCTATAAAACTTTCACTCACAAACTGAGAAAGTTCACTATTCACGTTCTATATCCTCCTTGGGATCTGACTGATCCCTAATACTTTCGTAGCCAAATCAACATCATGATGATCAAGTTCAATCCGAACTGGGCCAAACCAACGTTGCTTGCACCAGTCACCCCTTCCTTCACTTATCCATAATAGGTAATTATTATAAATACTATCGTAGCATGATTAAGCAAATCTATGAAGTTATTCTTTCCTTTATATTTAAAAAGAACAGCCCGATTGCTTGGCTGCTCTTATAAAGACTGTAAATTATGTACGATAGATTCACTCCACGCTGGAAGATCATCTGTACGATATGTTATTGAACCGTTATCTCCACCTAGAATAATGACACCTTCTGTCTCGCTGTTATCTATAACAAGTAGATGGTCGATTACATGTAGATGAGCATGTAAGTTTTGAATGGAAGTATCCTGTCGTCTAATAATATTCTCGGTAGGTATATGATGTCCGCCAATTTCCTCGAACCGCTATAACACATGTTTCTTGCTATATCTCAGTATTATATATGAAAACATAATACACAATTAGTATTTGTCGATAATCGAGAGATAATCTCCAAAGCCTACTTACAAAACATTGTTATATCTTCTAAAGCTGAATAAGCATGTCCTCTAACAAATTCACTCTCATCTTGTAATGCATCATTAATAAGTGGGATAACTAGTTCCTTGTTAACTACTCCATGTATTCTAGCAATATGTCCAAAGCAAAGAACTGCTATCCCTCTTATATTTTCGTTTTTATGTTGACTATACCAAACCATCAGGTCTTGCACAAATTCTCCATCATCTGCATTTAATGTTATGGAAAGTAACCCTTTTACTATTGTTTCGGGGGAATCCGAATTAATTAAGTAGATAGCATCTTAATTTTTCTCTATGTTATTACTATAACGTTCTGTACTTTGATGAGTAATATCATCTAGTATCTTTTCGAAGGATTCTATTTCCATCCATACATGTTGAACGGTTTCATCACTAGCAGTCTTAAGTTTTTCAAATGCATGAATTAAACTTTTCTTTGCCTGTATCACTTTATCCGTTTGTTCTAAGATTGTTCGGCTATCTCTATACATGATGTAATGTCTTTTGAAGTTTCCCGAGCTTCTGTAAGCGAATAGTCCTGGTTGGGTCCGCCCCAAACTTGATCTGCATGAGGGTCATCTTGTCCATCATCTTCCCAATTACATAAACTACAAATTTCCCAATTCCGTCTTTCTTCAAGTGTCGGATAACCGCAACAGGGACAATTATGTCGCTTCATTTTTATCCCCCCCATCATTTCTATCCTTATTTATCTAATTTGTTTTTCAAAAAAAAAAATTAGTTCTTCTATTCCCTTCGTTCCTCACGAAGTGGCTTAATATCCAGTGGAATTACGGAAGACTTCATATTAACGAATTGCGTTTGAAAAGTACCTTGGTATCGAAATACTGATCCGATAAGCGGATTGTTAACTGCTACAGATATTTTATACCGTTCCTCCGAGTCATCGTACCATTCACATACATCGGCAATCCCAGTAAATAGCCGTGGGAAAGGAAATTGCAGCCATCCTTCATAGAAGCGCTGGTCCCGTGATCTGATTCGTATGCCTCCGTTTGGTTCTACAGAAATTGCGAGATCGACAGCCAAATGTTGTTTGTTGCCTAAGTAATCGACTATCCGTTCCCGTTCTTCGCTATATATCATGGTAGCATCGAAGCGTCTAATTTTATTCGGAAATTTAAATTGTCGATTCCAAGTAACGGTTTCTCGTCCGAACTGGTCCACATAAGCAAAGTTTTCGATCATAAATGGAATATTTGTACCACCTTGGGGAAACATGATATGTCTCTTCGTTCCTACATATAGAGGTAGTGTTACCCATTTGGAATACCAAATATGATCCATCATACCATAGCCGATTGAGGCGATCTGGTCTTGACTATTAAATCCAAATCGTTGACGGATGCGGGGATGAAGATTTAAGAAAGCATCACCTAATGCTTTTTCATAAATTGATCCCATTAAATACGCCTCCTTTTACGTATACATCGTTTTGCTTGGGGCAGTTCACGATTAGATAGCCTGGCTAACAGACAAAAGGCAATCATAGATCCGCTAAGCGTTAGTGGGTTAAATGGTTGTTTTAGCAATTCAGGAGTACCTATAAGAGCAACAACGGCTAGAAGCGTCAATAGTATGACTTGAGGCATATAAATCCATCTCTTCCGATGCCAAAGAATAGTAAGTAAACCGATACTTATTTCTGCTATCCCTAGACACCATAACAATTCGCTCTCCCAACCATGGAACAAGCTGATCTCTTGCATAATGGCAAGCTCCCCCGCTTCGGGGAACAATACTTTCGGCACCAATCCTTGATAAATCCACAGCAAGGAGATCATCAGCACACTTAAGTAATGTACCAAAGCCCGCTGCATACTAAGTGCCGGCTGAATTCCTTTTTCCAACCAAATTCGCAATACATCAAAGCTCCAAGCAGTAGCCATCCCGAACAACGGACGAAATAACACATAATCAAAACACTTGCCCAATAGACCAAATCGCGTCTCGTAATCGTACTGTGTGACAAAGGTGACACCGTTATCGTGAGGGGTATATTTCCAATAACCTCTTCCCTGTTTGATCAAAGAAATAATCTGCTCTGAGCTAAAAGACAAGGAAGAGAAGCGTTCCCCTTCTGCTGTACGAACTCCCCCTTTTGTTACTCCCGTACCTGCAATATTGAGACCGAATCCGATCCGCGTCCGGTACAGAAAATGTTGCTTATCGTCGTCCTTTTCCCGTGGCAAATATCTAATCTCAGAAAATCGCAAATCCCACTGTTCATGCAGTTCCGGTCTTTGTGTGTAATGCCAAAGCGTATCCATATCTGTATTAATATCTATCTCTACGTAAATCGGCTTCCTTCTCACTGGCAGTCACCTCATCTATATCATCTATTATTCGACTTCGCAGCTCCGCGGTTGGTAATAAACAAACTTCCGTTCTGCCGAACCAACGGTACCGACGGTTAGCGATCCAATCATATACTAGATTTCTTAAAAACAACGGGACCACGGAACAGCCATATAATAGCGGCCAAAGTCCTTTCAATTCTCGAAATACTCGCAATGAAGCGTCAGACTTCGTATAAAACATATTGCCCTGTACCATCACAAATGTATCTAAATCGTCAGTAGCTAATCCACCCTGCAACAGCAGACGTTGTCCCAGCTTAGACTGAATCGAGGCGAACCGGAATCGCTTAGCGCTGTCTCGCTTTATTACAAATCTAGTAATCGCATGACATAAATTGCAATGACCATCTATGAGCAGAATGATCGGCTCCACTTGTTTGCTTCCATCGTTGTTCATGTTTGATCCCTTCCCTTATTGCCATTATAAATAATCTCCCTCTTCTCGGTTAGTTCCAACTTTTATAGGCCCGCACGAAAAAAGGTACTACGCGATGTAGTACCTCTTTATTGATTCTTTTTGTTAACTAACCCTTTGCGTCTTACTTTTTCCACCGCTTCTTTACTACTTTTAACGCCTAGCTTCTTTAGCATCGTATTCACTTGATTTTTTAGCGTACTTTCGGCTTTGTACAATTTCTTTTTAATCTGAGACTGCGTGTAGCCTTCTTCTATCAGCTCGAATACTTCTCGCTCAGCGGTAGTGAGAGACTGCAACTGTTCTTCCCGTTTCAATCTAGAAAATTCTGTTAAGAGGGCTTCCATCGCTGAAGGATGATGATAGGCATTACGTATCGTGTAAGGGAGTTCTCTAAAATTCTCCTTCTCCACATATTGCATCGCTCCTGCCGTAAAGGCTTGTGTCATAACGTGAGGATCAATTAAAGAGGTGAGCATAATGATTTTTGCCGGATGAATGTCATGAATTTCAGCAGCTAGATAAATTCCTTCCAAGTTATTTTCAGATAGCTGAATATCCAGCAGCAACACATCAAACGCAACTGTCTTCGCCAATTCGATCGCCTCCGCCGCTCTCGTTGCAGCACCAACTATCAGCAGATCTTCTTCTTTATTCAAAAAAGCTGTCATCGCTTTAATCCAATCCGGATCATCTTCTATAAGCAACACTTTAATCTGACTCATCCTACTCACCCCTGTTCCATTGAAACACTTTTTTACGTGGAAAATAAAGCGTGATCAGCGTACCACTACCTTCTCTGCTCGCCACCTCCATCGATCCCCCACTCTTATTCATCACATTATGAGCATAGGAAAGTCCTAGACCGAAGTTTTGAGCATTATGTTTCGTACTATAAAATGGATCGACCACAAAGACAAGCTGATCTGCCGGAATCCCTTTCCCACTATCTTGGATCGATAAGTAAACACCTTTTTTCATTGTATCTAGACGAACTTCAATCATGCCTCCCTGAGACATCGCTTCTTGAGCGTTCTTCAGCAGATTTCCAATAACTTCTTTCAAATGAACAGCATCGCCTAAAATGATTGGCTTGCAGAAATAAGTTTTCTTGATACTAATTCCTTGGCTGTCAAATAATTGCTGATGTTGCATAAGACATTCGTCAACTAACACTTCCAGCTCGCACGGTTGCTCCCGCAAAACAATGTTCTGCGTCTGACTATGAATGCGGGTCACCATCGCCAACATATGATCGGATGCATTCGAAATAATCTGCAAATGCTGAGCGGACTCATCGGTTCTATCAGGTGCAATATGTTTTAAATTTTCGGTGCTGATCGCGATTTTGCCAATTTCATTTTTAATCGTATGGTTCAACAGCGTTACTCCAGTACTAACAACCTTCATCGTGCTCTCTAGCGGATCCCGCTCGAAGCGAAGCTTAACACCAAGCACACCGTAAACGAACGTACAAAGCAGCGCCACGATAAGTGAGTAAACAATAAACAGAGAGACATAACGAAAAAAGTCATATCCGGGCGCAATCACATTACCTATATTAATGAGTACAAGCACGGCAAGCAAAGTCGGTACAATAATTACCGTTGCGATAAATCGATTCCGTCTTCTTCGCCGATCTCGCTCCTTCCAGAGAGAGAAAAGTAGCAAATAGCAAGATAGCAAATAATAAGGAGCGACCCATACTAACAAAAACCTAAAATCGATTCTCAAATCTGAAGAAAATAAAGTCACTACTAGCATAACCACGACAGGAATGAGCAGCAACCATTTCAGATATAACCTAGTTCTACTGCGTGGAAACCGTTCTGAGTACACGATACTAAATATGAGCACGCCGTATGGGGTTAGCGTATGATTCAAAAATTGAACAGCCTGCGACCATCCCATCCATTCAAGATTTAGCAAAAAATCAGATAATCCACCTATAGAAGCACTACATAAGAAAAAAGCCGCCCAACGATTCGTTTCACTGCGAAAATTATTAAGCAATAAGATGATAGATGCAGTTAGCAATGCAAAAAAATAATAGAGCATAAAGCACCGTCCTATAAATATCTTTTCTATCCCTATCTTATCATAAAATACTTTTTCACTAGCACCGCAACCAACTCCATATGTGATGATGCATTCTCCATACAGATGTGAGGGAAATGCTTTGTGATGCGTGCCTCTGTCCACGACTAAATAAAAAACAGCCCCTTTCATGGGGCTGTCAGATCTTTTCATAATATGCTATGCTCGAAGTTTCTTTTTCTCATATAGGATTGTCAAGTAATTATTCATGACACGAGATAGCTGATTAGGTACTTCAATTAAGCTCATATGTGCAACATTTTCAAATGTATTTTACAAAATATGTGGGTAATGAAATGTTGAATACGTTAATTCTTCTGGTGCAACTGAAAAAGTTTCAGTCGGCGATACAATCTGATCCTCAGCCCCGGCAACTAATAAAATAGGGTATGACGCATTAGCCAAAACATGGCTTCGGTTTGGTCGCAGCTGCATCCCCTCAAGAATTCCTCTCATTCCTTCTGCATTCATTCGCAAGCCCACCTCAATAAGAGTGGATATTTCCGTTTTCATTTTCTCCATATTAGACGCTGCAAACAGCTTTGGTATAAGCTTTCTAACATAGCTCTGTGTTCCTCGAACCGAAATTGCGTCTATATCTTGACGTCGTTTCTGTTTCTTTTCTTCTGTGTCTGGTAATGCAGTGGAGAGAATAAGGCCTAATCCCAGCAGCTTATGTTCATACTTTTCGGCAAATGCCAGTGCAACATATCCACCTAAGGAATGACCAAATATAACTATATTATCTATATTTAACTTTTCTATTAACTTATCGTCATTTTGAAACGTTACAAATTCAAACTGTTTCAAATTCATATAATCTGGTTATTACATAGCAAGCCAATCATTCACGCCAACATGAAAAAGAGGTGATTATGATGTTAGGATGGACATTTCTATTTTTCTTACTAGCGGTTTTCTCAGCTATCTTTGGTTTTTTAGGAATCGCATCTGCTCTAGCTGGAATCGCCAAAGTTTTATTCGTTCTTTTTATCATTTTATTTATTGCTTCCCTTATTCTAGGTAGAATACGGAAAGTTTAGCCAATCATTTGTTTACAGCAAAAAAAATCATTTCATTAAATTTGAGGAGGAATAACAATGGAGCATGTAAATAACTTATCAACGACAAAAGTACGTATTGTGGACAGCATTACAGAGGTTCAGGAGCAAGTACGATTATTTCAAAATGAGGGATACTTAAATGAAAATATCTTCGTACTCACTCATGATAAAGACAGAACCTCTCGTATTGCAGATAAGACAGATGCAGCTACAATCGGAATATCTGAAGAAGGTCTGGGCACAGCCATTGCTAATATATTCCGCTCAACTGGTAATGAGCTTCGTGCAAAAATGAGATCACTCGGTATTTCTAAAATCGAAGCTGAACGTTTGGAAGCCGAGATGGACCTAGATAAGGTGCTAGTTATTGCGTGGAGTGGAACAGAGTACTTCGGTGAAGAGTATGACCCTGCTATTTACTATTATCCCTATTTCTAAATTTTGTACTTCTCACCATACTGAAAAGACCTACCCTCAAGGGTAGGTCTTTCGAGTATGGTATAGTAATATAAAATCTTATGGAAGGAGGCTAAGCAATGAGTATCCTAATTGTCGATGACAATGCTGCCAATCAGCTTATTATTAAAACTATATTAAATAAAGCAGGTTATGTGAATTTAAAATTTGCCTCCTCTGCCCAGGAATTATTTGATATATTAGGAGTTCATTCTGCCATAATGAAGGAACGAGAAGCTGAGCTCATTCTGATGGATATGATGATGCCTGTTATTGACGGGCTAGAAGCCTGTAAAGTTTTACAAAAAGATGAACGTTTCAAGGATATCCCGATTATATTCGTAACGGCAGTCGGCGATTCCAATAAAATGGCTGAAGCGCTTGATGCAGGTGCCAGTGATTATGTGATGAAGCCAATAAATCGCATGGAACTGCTGGCACGAATTCGTTCCGCTCTAAGGCTGAAAAAGGAAATCGATTGGCATAAAGAACGTGATCAACGAGTGAAAAATGAACTAGAACTGGCGAAACAAGTGCAGCTTAGTGTACTTAGTAAAGAAATTGATGACGATAACATCGAAATTCGAGCTGTTTATCAGCCGTCTTCTGTGCTTGCAGGCGATTTCTATGGATGGTACCAGATCGACAAGCATCGTTATAGTATCATTTTGTTAGATATGATGGGTCATGGTATCTCCGCATCTTTAGTTTGTATGTATATTTCATCAATGCTAAGAGATACGATTACCCGTATTTCCGATATGGAGCAGGCCATCCTTGAGCTAAATCGTTATATGAATCAGCTGCATATTGAGGATGAATTTATTAATTACTATTTTACCGCTATTTATATGGTGATCGATACTGAGCACAAAACAATGGAATATGTGAATGCAGGTCATCCGACAGGCATTGTATATGTGGACGACAAAATTGAATTGCTAGAACATTGTTGTGGAGCAATCGGATTGTTTCACACTTTAAAAGTAAATAAAAAAATTTTACATTACAAAAAAGATATGAACATTATTTTATTTACAGATGGGCTCACCGATTCATTAAATAACGGCGCCGAAGTTCCAATTGAACAGCTTCTTGCGTCACTGGATGATAAACATAATTTAGAGCCCGCTGCCATTATTCAGCAGTTGCTGCCACAACACAATCAAACTAATCAAAACGATGATATTTGCCTAGTTAAGATAACATGTAAGTAGACTAATATACTGTCCTGCACAATACTATTCCTTTTATGTTTCAAACCAGTTTATTTGGTTTATATATGAGTAGTGAATGAATATTGTATCAGGAGGTAAAATGATATGAAAATTGTCTTAGTAGTCAGTTATCTATTAGGTAGTTTGTTACTTCCAAATCCGTTTGCAGACGAAGAAAGTACGATTTCTGTTATTCATGCTGCCCCAGAGAAGATACATTTAAATTCAGTTAATGGCATTTCACTTGATGATGATATGGAAACAGTAGTCGAAAAAAAGGGAACTCCGCAACGAATAACTGTTGATCGCTATTTTGCAGAATTTCAGATCTATGAATATGCAGATATGAACATTATTTTTAGAGATAATGTCATGGATAGCATCGAATTTGACAAAGAAAAATCTTTTCTATATTTAGATGAAAGTAAAATTCCTGTATCGATACAGACTATAAGAGCGGCACTTGGCGAGCCGGACTTTATTGCTGAAGATGGTCTGGTTTTTCAGCGGAATGAAGCAGTATTAAAGCTTTTTATTAACCCAGACAACGGAGATTTGGATTTTATATCTTATTATCATATTAATTCTGAGTAAGAATGACGTTCTCTGCAAACTGTATTTTAAATAATAATGACCGGGGTGAATCTAATGTCTGTCAATCCATTTCAGATTAAGCAAGAGGAAAATAATGAGGCATATGTTTTATATCTAAGCGGAGATTTGGATCTTGCAGTTGTACAGCAATTTCGGGCAGTACTCGATCCTGTAATCAAACGAACTGAAAAAGCATTAATTTTGAATTTAAAGAACTTGAGTTATATCGATAGCACTGGAATCGGGATCATTGTCTCCATCCTAAAAATTCGTGATGGAATACATGCGCCTTTTATAGTCCAAGATATCCCACCACCCATAAAACGTCTATTTGATTTGACTGGTATTTCTGGATATTTAACAGAAGGGATCGAAGCTTAACCATGAAAGAGATTCGTTTGCAAATTCCAGCCCATGCTGATTATATCGATGTTGTTCGTTTATGTCTCTATGGCGTTGCTACAAAATCAGGCTTTTCTTATGAGGAAATTGAGGATATGAAAGTCGCTGTTTCGGAGGCCTGCAACAATGCTGTCCTGCACGGTTCTTCAGTAGGTACGGACAACAGTATTGATATCTGTTTCCAACCTGAAGAGTCCAACCTGACGATCCGAGTTAAAAATAAAGGCCCGACGTTTGAATATACAGAGGTGCTGGAAAAAGCTGCGCCTCTTGGGGCAGCAGATATTAGCGAATTGCCAGTCGGCGGTTTGGGCATCTATCTGATGCAAGCTCTAATGGATGAAGTTAGCGTTGAAACGATTGATCAGTGGACGGAGGTCATTTTAACGAAAAATAAGACTGCATAACTGTTGTAATGTTGCGTTCTAATCATAATGAAGAAGGAGCCGGTGAAGCGATTGCTTTCATGGCTCCTTCTCGCTTGTGATCATCTATTGACGTTTGCGAAAAATTCTTTGACAAGGTACAACTTCATCATACTGTGCTTTATTAGCAGAAATAATAGATTCCATATTACCTAATGCTAAAAAACCGTCTGTTGTTAAACTTTCATGAAATAAATGATAGGCACGATGTTGTAAAACAGGATCAAAATAGATTAATACATTTCTACATAAAATAAGATGAAACTCATTAAATGAACTGTCTGTTGCTAAGTTATGCTGCGCAAACACTATATTCTTTGCTATATCTGGCTTAAAATTGGCATACTTATGATCTGTTATATAATATGTTGAGAACTCTTGTTGCCCTCCAGCCAGCAAATAGTTTTTCGTAAAAGCTTGCATCCGCTTCAAGGGGAATTTACCCGCTTTCGCATGTTCAATTGCATGCTCATTCATATCCGTTGCATATATTTTTGTTTTTTCAAGCAGTCGCTCTTCCTGTAACAGGATGGCCATAGAGTAAACTTCTTCTCCTGTCGAGCATCCAGCATGCCATATTCTAATTTCAGGTAAATGCCTAATGATCGGAATAACCTTCTCCCGTAACGCTAAGAAAAACTCCGGATCCCGATACATTTCTGTTACACGAATAGAGAAGTCATTTAATAAAGTAGTTATAAAATCTGGTTCGTGCAGCACCTTTTCAAGCAATGCGGTTATGTTTGACAGCCCCTCGGCATGCATTCGATTTATAATTCTTCTGCGGATAGAGGATCGCAAGTAATGACGAAAATCAAAACCATATGCGCGATATATACCTTCCAGCAATAAAGTAATTTCGATATCTTCCCTTTGACTATTCAATACTTCACCTACTTTGTAAGCCATACTCGCATCAAGGATAATAATTGATCCAACTGGATAGGCTTGCTGATATAGTCAGAAGCCCCTGCTGCTAAACAACGATCACGATCACTCTTCATCGCCTTTGCAGTAAGCGCAATAATCGGCATATCCTGCATAGCAGGGTTATCTCGTATCGCCTTGATCGCTTCAAATCCATCCATAAGCGGCATCATAATATCCATCAGGATAAGATCAAAGTTGGCATCGTTCTGTAATATTTCCATACAATGATAACCATTCCCCGCTACGGTTACTTGTACACCTTCTTTTTCAAGTGCTTTGACTAACGCGTATACATTGCGGGCATCATCCTCAACAAGCAATACTTTTTTATTTTCAAATAACGTGTTCGTATAATTATTAAAGAAAATACTGCCTTTTTCTTTCTGATTCTCACAACTGTTATGATTGTCTATAACAACAACTTGAGACTCTGTTGCAACAGCTACCTCTACATGCCCCTTCATCAGCCTTTCTGCTTTCGCTTCATCTAGATTGGGCAAGTAAAGGGTGAAGATGCTTCCTATTGCCTCCTCGCTTTCCAGCGTGATTTTACCGCCAAGTAATTTGGCAAATTCACTGCATATCGAAAGTCCAAGACCTGTTCCTCCATACTCACGGTTGGTCTCGCCATCTGCTTGTTGAAAAGCTTCAAATATCAATTGCTGCTTATCAAGAGGAATGCCAATACCTGTATCACGCACTGATATGGCCAGTACCTGTTCATGGCTGTACATCGGTAAGATTTTTTCAACAGCAGCTTGATCAGCGAGCTTCAACGACAGCTCTACATAGCCTTCTTTTATAAACTTAAATGCATTAGATAACAAGTTTTTCATAATTTGCTGTAGTCGCTGACCATCCGTATGCCACGTTAACGGAAGCTTTTCACTCATCTCCACCTTAAACGCAATCCCGGTCTTCTCAGCGATAGGATCAAAGGCATGACGCATTAACTCTGGTATTTCCGTTACATTCACTTCATCAATCGTTAATATCATTTTACCTGCTTCAATTTTAGATAAATCCAAAATATCTTCTATCAGCTTCAGCAAATCTTGTCCCGACGAATGAATAACCTTTGCATAACCTGTCTCATCTTCATTTAAAGTAAGGTTTTCATTATCAGCGAGCATCTGAGAGAGAATTAAAATACTGTTCAATGGTGTTCTTAGTTCATGTGACATATTAGCTAAAAAATTAGTTTTATATTGCGAGCTTTTTCTAAGCTGTTCTGCATAATTTTCTAGTTCCTCTTTGATCTTTTCTAATTCCCTTGTTTTCTGCTCAGCTATCAAATTCTGCTCTTCTAGATGTTCCGTCGTCATGCGCATTTCTTCTTGCTGCATCTGCAGCTCCTCCGACTGCGATTGTAATTCTTCCGTTTGCGATTGGAGTTCCTCTGTCATCACTTGGGATTCACGTAGCAGTCGTTCGACTTCCATCCTGCCGCCTACATTATTAACCGCAATGCCAAAATCATCTTCAATAGCTTCCAATAGTTTCAAATGCTGTGAAGTAAATGATTCTAGCGAAGCAAACTCTACAACTGCCTCTACTTTATTTTCATATTCAATAGGTAATACGAGAATACTTTGTGGCTGTATTTGCCCGATAGCAGATGTAATCATTGCTGGATGGTCCTGAAGACCATTCAATAGAAAAATACGCTTCTCAAGGGCACATTGGCCAATTAACCCTTCTCCCATATTAAAAGATGTTTTTCCAAACGGTTCAGTCTGTCCGGCGTAGGAAGCAATATTCACGAATTGTGACTGCTTATTCGTATCCTTTCGTATATAAAATACACCATACGACGCATTAATCATTGGAGCAACTTTGGAGAGAAAGGTTTCCCCTAACTGAGTAAGATCATTAATCCCTTGCCCCATTGTGGCAACCTCCGCCACCTTTGTTTGAATCCAGTTTTTCATTTCCAGGCTGGAAAGCAACTCATTGGTTGCCTCAACTAAATCCTTAATTTCATCTCTCGTATTCACTTTAATTCTAGTAGTCAGATCACCCTCAGCAGAAGAAATATCTGTAATCGTTTTGACAACTTGCTTGATCGTTTTAACAATGGAACCTGATACGAAGCTAACAATGATAAAAGCGACAACCGTCACGATAAGCAACATGACAAAAATACCTATTATCAATAATCTATTTCTGTTTTCAAGTTCGCTGACATACGCCTTTGTAGCCTGTATCTCCTTGGCATGCAAGGATTCAAACTTCCCTTGTAAATCGTCTATATTTTGTTTACTTGCTTCACTACTATAAAAATCTTCTAACTCCGCCAGCTTATTTTTTTGCTTTAATGCGATAGCAGGTTCAGCCGTATAATCAATCCAGCTTTGAATGTATACCCTAATTTCCTCCAGCTCACTTTTCGTATTCAAATCATCAGAAAGATACGAATACAAACTATTATATTTCGCTTCCCACTGTGATTTCCCACTTTTGTATGGTTCAAGATAAGCCTCATCACCTGTTAATAGAAACCCGCGCTGCCCTGTTTCCATACTTAATGCAGCATTCCGAATGGAAGCAATGAGATTATGAATTTCGATATCACTAGTTGTAATATTTTGCACCTCTTTTTGCAGTGCGGAAATTCTATCTGTTGCAATAACAATCGATATGCTTAAACAGCAAATGACGAGGATATACCCTATAGCAATTTTCATTCTAATACTAAATCTCTTATTTGCCGGCATGATAGTCTCCTCTCACTCCTTATCCAATCACTAGATTAGTCTAATTATAACATTATGATATATGTTCATGCATAAAAGGAATTTATTTCTCTCTAAACTGCAATGTTTCAAAATCATTAATAGAGGGTAAGTATTCTAAAAGAGGATGTGATCATTGTGGAGCTTTTTATGCAAATAGGCATTGTCATTATCGCCATTGGATCTATTATTTTAATATACTCCATTGTACAAACGATGAAAGTACTCAGGGCAGCAATAGAAGAAATGCAACTTATGATTGGACAAGTTCGGGTGGATGTCTCTCATATTTCTGATGATATAAAAAAGGCGGTTCACAATACAAACGAAATGACTATAGATGTCAAATCGAAATTAAGCTCCTTAGACAGCGTGTTTGATGCAGCCAATGATATTGGACAAACTGTCCAGGCTTTTACAGGTATCGCCAAGCAATCGGCTACACAGCTTGCTGTAACAATCGAGGAGCAACAGCATCCAGTTAAACAAAGCGAAAAGCAACTGACTAGTGCAATTGTTGATGGCGTTATGTCTACATTACGGATTTGGAAAAAAGTAAAGGGTATTTAGACTATACTAGAGGGGAATGAGTGCTTTGAATGAAACTAAAATTTATCTAACTATACCTGCCGATGCAGCATATATAGATATCGTCAGGCTTACTTTATATGGAGTTGCTAGCAAGGCTGGATTTTCATACGAGGAAATGGAAGATATGAAAGTAGCTGTATCTGAAGCATGTACGAATGCCGTGCTCCACGCTTATAATGATTGTCATAACGGTATTATTGATATTTCGTTTACATTAGAGGATAATAGCATGCATATATCCATTAAAGACTACGGTAGCAGTTTTAAATACGAACAAAATGTAGTATCGACCGCTGCCCATCATGACAAACCGTTAGAGGAAATCGCTGCTGGAGGTTTAGGTATCTTTATGATGCAAGCTTTAATGGATAGCGTTAAAGTCTGCTCTGACTTGGGAACAGAGATCATCTTAATAAAACGAATGGGCGGAAATGAGGACAGCATATGAATAACAACTCCTCCAATTCTAATGAAGAACAGACAATGAAATGGATAAAAATGTATCAAAACAATGAATGTAATGAGATTGCTACCAAGCTGCTACTTCATTACAAGCCTCTTATTCGAATAGCAGCTGTTAATATGTCGCGCAGCAGACCTGATTTATATGAAGATTTATTTCAAGTCGCTCAGCTGTCCATGCTGAAATTATTTAAACAATATGACTTTGACCGGGCTATTCCATTTGAAGGCTACGCGATGAAAAGTTTAGTCGGTTATTTAAAAAACTACTTGCGTGATAAATCCTGGTACATTCAAGTACCGCGAAGAATAAAAGAAAAAGGCTTATTAATACGTAAAGCTATAGAGGAATTGACGAAAAAACTTCACCGCTCACCAAGTATTGATGAAATTGCAGCGCATATGGAATTGTCTGAGGAAGAAACTATCGAGATTTTATCCTCCAATGATTCCTATCAATATGTTTCTCTAGATACTCCGCTTTCGGCCGAAAGTGAAAGCGCATCTATTGGAGATATGATAAGTTCGGAAGTTGACGACTATAAGACACTTGAGCAGCGACTCGATCTAGCAGAAGCAATGACTAACCTAAAAGAAGAAGAACGTCTTGTCCTGGAGCTTATCTATCAAAGCGAACAATCACAACGTAATATTGCTGAGCATTTAGGTATTTCACAGATGAGCGTATCCCGCATCCAAAGACGGGCGATCCAGAAGCTACAAAAAATATTAGCGGATAACCCGTTACATGAATAAGAAGGCCGAACGGTTTGTTTCTATTGACGCGATAGGTAGCCGTTGATTGTTCATTGAGATAACAATCAACGGCTTTTTGGGGTTCAAAACGAAGACTAGCGGAAAATGGTCGAAACTAGATATACAAACTGCCGTTAGTCATCCAATGGGTAAATTCGTTATACATGCAAAATAAAACGGAGCTGCAACTAGTGCAGCTCCGCATCTAACCTTTATATACTCTCAATAACCAAAAGATTATTATTTATCAGTAGCCAGCTTATCCTTCATATCCTCGGCTGATGAGGATATGGTTTCTTTAATATTTTGATTAGACTCTTTGGCATGTTTAGCAAGACTTGCTGCTTCTTCCTTTACAGTACCAACTACTTCCTTTGTTGTATCTCCAGCGCTTGTTACTAAGTTTTTCGTTTTATTGCACAGAGTTTGATAATTATTCGAGAGATCCTCCCGCATCTCGGCACCTGACTTAGGAGCAAGTAATAGCGCAGCAATGACTCCTGCTGTACCTCCTATCAACGTGCCTAGTAATAGTCCGCTACTTTTCGTTTCATTTGCCATTTGAAATCTCTCCTTTATGTTTTATTGTATTTATACTAAATGGATTATGAATCAACCTTCTTACTATACATTAACCACTTAATAGAACGTTGAAACATGTTTTCACTATAAAAATAATTTGTTTCAAACAAGGGCGAGAGGGTTAATAATAGGCAAGTGATATTACAACAATGTAGTTCACTAATCTATCATTGAAAGGATGGACTAAAAATGAAAACAGTGATTGATTTACACCGCACTCATGACGAGGTTATGGAAACAGGAAGCTATGTATGTGAAGTTGGAGAAAAACGCCAATTGCAACGAGGCGACACCTTTCCGCCATGTCCACAAACAGGCAGGGACACCACGTGGCGCCATACAAAACATAAACATCAAACAGGTGACAAAGTAACCGAAGCTGGTCAATATATCAATGATGATGGCGAAAAGATACAGCTAAATATTGGAGACAAGTTTCCATCCTGCCCTAGAACCGGAAGTAACACTAGCTGGATGCATGCATAAACTTATTTAATTGCAAGAAAATCAAATCTTTCCGCATCCATTTCATAATTAACAATTTCTTTTATTTATAAGCAAATTCAAACATTGGCATTCCGAATTATGCTATTATCCAAACCAATGCCAAACATCCCCTCGCATGTACTCTGCGAGGGGATGTTTTCGAGTTATCCTACCGGAAAAATGTGGTACGCAACATGACGAAACCTATTATTTGTAGTACAATCCAATACATAACTCTAGTAAAGAAGGCCCTAATGTATGCTACTATTCAAAAAACGAGAGTATGATCCGTACTTACAATTGAAATTATTCAATTTATTTATGTTCGGTTCCTGGTCACTGCTTAATCCGTTCCTGCCTATTTATTTTCAGAACATCGGATTTACCAATCTTCAAATCGGGCTATTAATGTCCATGGGTCCCATGATCTCGATTGTCGCAAACCCATTCTGGGGCTACTGGAGCGACAGGACGCAAAATACACGGCTTATTTTGCTCATTATGTTAACTGGAAACATTATTTTGAGCCAAATCTATTTCCAATTGAGCGATTTTGTGTTGATTTTAATTGTGATGATCATTTTTTATTCATTCCAAACCGCACTAAATCCGCTGACGAGCAGTCTTATTTTCCAAACAATCCAAGGAACTCCTTATTCTTTCGGCACATTTAGGTTATGGGGTTCACTCGGCTTCGCCATCATCATCTTAATTGCCAGCCCAGTCATCCAATGGTTAGGTGTAGAAAATTTGGGGTATCTATACGGTGTTTTTGTTTTAATTACGTTATTACTTGGCTTCAAACTTCCGAAGAAAAGAAAACAGATATCTGCTAAAAAAGGAATCGGCAAAGATATGTTCTCTTTGCTAACGCAGCCAGTCTTTATTTTATTCCTAATCTTTGTCGTGCTGCTCTCGATTCCCAATGCCATGAATAGCACCTTCATCGCCGTATTCATTACCGAGCTCGGCGGCAGCGAAGTATCTATCGGTTGGTCATGGTTTATTGCTGCTATTATCGAAATACCAATCTTCCTACTGCTCGATCGTTATTTGCAAACATCGGCACGGATCATGTTCGGCTTGATGGTTGTTGTTGGTTTACTATACACGTTGCGCTGGATTCTGATGGCAATCAGCACAGCACCAATTCATATTATGTTCATACAAGTCTTTCACAGTTTTACATTCGGAATTACCATGTACACGGTCACACAGCTATGTAACTACTTAGTTCCCAAACATCTACGTACCTCTGGGCAAGCACTCAATGGCTTATTTATGGCAGGAATCTCTGGCATGGTAGGCGGTCTACTTGGTGGGCAGCTATTCGATCACTTTAACGCTCCTACTATGTATTTCACAGGTGTCGGTCTGTCTATCGTTGCAACCATTGGATTTTTAGGTTTGTGGATCTGGTTCACTACGCATCGCGATTTGGATCGTGAAGCAGAGTAGTCTTACGAAGTTTACTTGAAGGTGGCTAAAAAAGAATAAAAGTTGAAAGGTGCGTATTATGAGGAATAATACAACAAATGAACAGTACTGTGCTGGATTGTTCCAGAGCTAGTTCATCAAACCTCTCGCTCGTCTCGCTATAGTCCGTTCTGTTTGCTAAAGAAGAATTTTAACGCTATATCACCGATTTCAACACTTTAAAAAATGCAAGGAAGATATTTATGCTTGTTAATACGAACTGAGCTTCAAAACAGCTACTTTCAAGCAAATAGCGTGGAATATCTTCCTTAGGTTTTGACCTGATTTCAGCAAATTAGCATTATATTTCTTCCTTACACAATGGCTAAACTAAATCTAACATCATGAAACATTGGAGACGCAGGATATTGCTGAAATAGACTGTTTATTCATCGTTTCTGAGCAGCCTGAAGATTTATACTTTAGCTTTTAACTGCTTCATCACGGACATCAGAAGGATCATCACACCTACTCCAAAGCCTGACATAGATAAAGGAGCAAGTAAGAAACTCATTATTTCACCTTGCACAAAAAAGCTAGTAAGCATAACTACCATACATATCACAGTAAATATACTGACCGTTACAATCTTCATGAAATCAGGAAAATTATCATTTTCTTCGCGAGCAATGGTAATTTTATTGTCTTTTAGAATAGGTAGCTCTAGTAATTTTGGGATATAATCCTCTAATCGTCCTTTAATGTCACTCAGACGCTCCTTAGCCAATTGTCCTTTATCGATATGATTTGCATAGGATTGACTCGCTTTTGATAAGGAGTATGCTTCATCTACCGATGATAACGTCCCATCTATCGTAATGATTGCCCTAAACGCACCAGCAACCGTCGGTTTTAAAGATAGCCCCATCTCGGTAACCATCGACATCAGTCGTTTCATCATTACACTCGTAGGATCATGTGAAAAAGAAGCTTCTGTTATCAGTCTACTTAAACGTCTTTCTATCAGATCTTCATCAAGTAAATGTCCTTCCTCACAAACTTTTTTCAAGCCATTCGCCATCTCTTTCGTATCATTACTGCTGTAACCGATCAAGAAACCTAACATACCGCTTCGTTCCTCATCTGTTAAATAACCAACGGAACCAAAGTCAATGAGCGCAACTTCTCCATCCGTGGTCATCATGATATTGCCAGGATGTGGGTCTGCATGGAATATCCCGATCAGCAATATTTGATCTAAAAATGCATGGATGATCATCTCTGAAACGTCACTTGTTACTTGTTTAGTAAACCGTTCCCCCTCAATATACTCCATCGTTAATATTTGTTTAGTCGAATACTCCGAGTAAATGTTAGGCACTCTTATTTGAATATTATGTTCCGCAAATGCTCTTCTTAACATATTCGTATTCAACGCTTCCATATCAAAATCAGTTTCTTCGATCAGATTATCTTTAAAGCCGATTGCTAGTTGCACTAAACCGAGTCTTTTCATTTTGGAAGAACGATCTGATAGCCATGTTACAAATTGAATTAATAAATCCAAATCCACTGTCATCTTTTGCTTCACATCAGGTCTTAAAATCTTAACGACCACTTTCTCTCCGTTTGACTTCAGTTTCGCTAGGTGAACTTGTCCGATAGAAGCTGCTGCGATCGGTTGCATATCAAAAGATGCATACGTTTCATCCAGATTGCCAATTTTGCTAGCTATGATTTTTTTCAGCTCAGCTTGACTGAGCGGTTTTACTTGATCATGTAAATTAGAAAACGCTTCGATGTAATGACTAGGTAGAATATCTTTTTTAGTCGATAATACCTGCCCAAACTTAACAAAAACTCCTCCCATATCATCCAATATTGCAGCAATAATATGTGGTAATTTCGCATGATCTTGCTGAATCAAATGGTGCAAACCTTTCCGTGAAGCAATCCAGAACAAACGAATCATCCGCCCAAAACCGCGAATTTTATTCGCCATATATAGAAGCGGGTTAGCAGTTTGTAATATTTTAAAATTAAACAGACAAAGGAGCATATACGCATAGCAAGCGATGAAAATAATTAATAGCGGGTAATAAATAAACATCACTCTAAAAATCTCAGAATCAGACGGATTAGAAATCTGGTTAAAGTATGTAAAAGATAGTACCAGTGTCACAGTGGATGTACTAAATAATATAGCTATAATTAGCTTGAGCTGTTCATTTTTAAACGTCTTAATGTTTCCTACTACAAAATACAAAATAAAAGCAACCACAATAATACTGCTCAAATAAAATTGTTCCAACACTTGAATCAGCAAACTAACTGCAAGCGCACTGACTAACGGTACAATGACTTTATGCTTCATATTAAATAGAAAAGCAAGCAACATAAACACAATGAAGCTCACAAACCATACAATAAAAAAGAACATACTTCGTCTCCTCTGCTACACCATGGCGTTAAGATTGATCACGAATAGATAGCTGCTAATAGCTTCATACTACCCATTTGTAAAGTGTATTTTGATCCATATAACTTACTATAACACACTCGGCTTTGATGCAGAAATTACAGGATTGATGTGATGCCAAGCCTTTAGAAAGTTGTTTTGGTACAGTGATAAGCGGTTCTAATTTACAATATAATTACGTTTTAACAAGCGATGACCAAGCCAAACCAAAAAGGCTATTAATGCCATACTTCCACCGACAGCGCATACACCAGACCATCCCCAATAACTCCAAGCAACTGCACCACAAGCTGAACCTATCGAACCCCCTAGAAATGAACTAACCATATACACTGTATTAAGTCTGCTTCCCGCTTCAGGCAACAAACTGTAAATTCGAGCTTGATTGGATACATGAACACCTTGATAGCCTAAATCTAAAAGTACGACCCCGATAATTAATCCCCAAAGCCAAGTTCCTAACTGCCAAAATGTCAAATAAGAGAGCAAGACGATCACACTCATGACTCCAATCATCCGTTTGGGGCTGACACGATCAGTCAAACGTCCAATCACAGTGGCCGTAGCAGCACCAACTACCCCGATCAGTCCGAACAATCCGATGAAAGTGCTACCATACTGGTAACTTGGTCCTTCCAAAAAAAAGGTCAGCGAAGTCCAAAATGCACTGAACGATCCGAATATAAAAGCTCCAATAAGTGCCGATTCTCGGAGTGTACGCTCTTTGAAAATCAACTGACCAATAGAACGAAGCAACTCCATGTACGATAACTTCAACTTCGGCTGACTAACAGGCAGATATCGATGTAAAATAAAAGCTAACACAAACATCATAGAAGCTGCGAACCCGAACATAACCCGCCAGTTATACAGTTCTCCGACAAAACCAGCGACAGTCCGTGCCAGTAGAATGCCGCTCAGGAGACCGCTCATCACACTCCCAATCGTTTTACCTCGTTGCTGAGGGGGAGCCAACTCTGCTGCCAATGGTACGATGATTTGCGGCGTTACTGTCGTAATCCCAACGATAAAACTAGCAGCATACACCCATTTTAGACTTTTCGCAACAGCCAAAAATATCAGTGCTACACCGACCGCCAGCAGAAGTATCGTAATCAACTTCCTCTTCTCGTAAATATCCCCAAGCCGGATAAATATAAAAATAGCAAGCCCACATGACACCGCCATGAGGAGGACAAGCGCCGAGGAGAGCTGTTTCATCTGTCCTGAATGTGGCATGAGTTCCATCTCCTTTTCATCCACGTCTTTGTAAAACAAGTCATGAATCTACCACATCTCAAGCGAATGCTGAAGTAAATCTTTAAGAATATCATCTAGAAGACCAAAATATTCAATGATAGTGGCATTAAGATACATTACAATACTTTTGAGTTCTTCTGTTACAACTCTTTTCTCACCAACATCCCCACACACTCTACATGAGTAGCATTCCATTCATATTTGATTGGCTACGCCCCATTTGCACATTTCCTCTAATATTGGCATTAAACTTTTTCCTTTTTGCGTTAAAGAGTATTCCACTTTTGGAGGAATTTGAGGGTATTCTTTTCTATGAATAATTCCAGATTTCTCTAGTTGGCTTAACTGAGAACTTAACATTTTGTGAGTGATAGCAGGAATTTTCCGCTTTAGCTCTCCATAACGCAAAATCGTATCAGAAGATAGTTCATACATGATTTTCATTTTCCACTTGCCGCCGATTAACGATAATGTGAAGTCAAATGGTCTTTGTTTGTTGTATCCCATAATATTATTATTTAATTCCGGCAATACCATTACTCTCCTTCAAGTAAGTATCTGACAAAAAAGTGCATACTAGTTTTATTTGTATTCGAGTTTATAATTTGAGATGGATTTATAAGTATTTCAGAAGACTATAATAGTACTATTATAGAATCGACTTATGACTTAATCAATTATAGTTGAAAGGGGGGAAATCGTTGTCTAAGGAACGGAAACTCACATTTAATACAATTGATTTGAGCGAGGATGAGATGTATAAATTGTTAACTGGCTCTGTGATTCCCAGACCGATTGCATGGGTTTCATCAATAAGTAAGGATGGTATTATAAATTTAGCACCATTCAGCTTTTTTACTGTAGCTTCTAGAAATCCGCCTACACTTTTAATCTCTATAGGACCAGGTGTTAATGAACGAATGGGAAGCATTAAGGATACGTTAACTAATATTCGTGAATTGAAGGAATATATAATTAATGTGGTACCGGAGTCGCTTGGGGAAGCGATGTATCGTTCGTCGGCTAATGTAGAACCAGGGAAAAATGAGTTTGAGCTTGCAGAAGTGACTGTCCAGAATGGTAAACTTTTGAATGTGCCAGCAGTGCTAGAAGCGCCGATCTCTATAGAACTTAAACTAGACCAGATCATTCCTGTCGGTGTAGATCATCTAGTACTTGGAAAAGTTGAATGCGTCCAAATAGATGAAGCAATCTATGCAGGAAACTATAAAATAGCTATTGATAAGTTGAAGCCACTTGCTAGTTTGGCAGGAGACTTTGCCGGACTAACGCCTTCATTTGCATATAAATTGAAAGGTACTTAAATCATTTTGCTAGCTGAGATAGTTCTATTCTGTATGACTAAAACTTAAAGAAAGCCTAAGCGTCTGACAGTGATATGCTCCCATCATAGTAGACAGTAGAAAAAACAAAAACTACTACTACTAATGATGGGAGTTTTTCTAATGTCTAAAAGAAGTTCTATTTCTGTGGAAGTAAAACTACACGTGGTACAGCGAT
>NZ_JBHUMH010000015.1:0-44332 GCF_042684845.1 Paenibacillus yanchengensis
AGAGGAGATACATCGATATGGACCTATATTGGACGTGGAAAAAAGAGAAGAAGAAAGCCGAACCCAAGTCATAAGTCCGGCAGATCATATCTAAAGGGAATTTACACATAAAAAAGGACTTGACCTTAAGCATAAGGATTTTATACGATAAAACAAACAAACAACCGCAATTGCAATGATCGGAATGCTACTTTGTACGAAATAACGTATAAGTTTACCGTTCCATCAATTGATCTTGAACATGACCTAGTACTTATCACTTTATCACATGCTACACCGGTTTTAACCCCCTGATTTTCACATTAATTGTCCTGTACCAACATTTAAAAAAGTTGGCAGGTAAATGTGTTCATTTCCAGCCAACTTTTTTTTGTTTTTGTTCTCCTGAGAAGCTAGTAAGTCTAATACCTACATCTGCTATTTGCAGCAGATTATCAGCTAAAACAACTGCCAGCTCTAATCGTCTAGTAATCCATCCTGTAACGATTTCCACACTAATTGCGCAAATTGACTGTTTGACCATGCAAACCAATCGCGCGTGTAATGAGCAGGATCATCCTTGTGGAATCCTTCATGCATAAATCCTGTATCGGCATCGGTAGCTTCCATCGTAGCGATTACTTGTTTGATCTCGACTGGATCAATTGCCGTTAATCCTTGCATCGAAAATGATAAGTGCCATATAAAATCTGGAGGCGTATGCGGGCTACCTAGTCCACTATACTTGTCTCCTTCATAGTAATACGGATTGTCTTTGCTAAAAATAAACTGTCTCGTGTTCAAATAAATCGGATCATCGGCTGTTGTATATCCAATATATGGAATAGACAATAAGCTTGGCGTTCCTGCATCGTCCATTAACATATGATTGCCGTAACCATCTGTTTCATAAGCGTACATTTTGCCATACTTCGGATGGTTTACGATGCCATATAGTTGAATACCATGTTCCACTTCTTCTGCCAACTGACTAATTTCTGCAACGAGCGCCATATCTCGATAGACATATTGGGCAATTTCTTTCATTTGCTTCAACGTTACAACGGCAAACATGTTCGAGGCAATATTATAGTGGAAATCGCAAGTATCATCACTTGGCCTAAATCCAGACCAGATCATTCCCGTATAATTCACTGGCATTCCGAGCCCAGCACGTCTTAAAGTATCGATCATAATCCCGTTATTTCTTTCGAATCTATACTCGGATAGTTCCTCGTGTTGCTGCTCAATTCGCCATACTTTTAACGTCGTTAACAATGCTTGTTTAAATTGCTCATCAAATATCGTTGATTTTCCAGTTGTCCGCCAATAATGGTAAGCTAATCGAAAGGAAAAGCATAACGAATCTAGCTCGAATTTACGCTCCCACACCCAAGGTGAATTGTCCGTCACATCGTCAGCATTCCAGTGCCAATCATTCGCTGTCTCATTGAATGCATTAGCATAAGGATCAATCTGAATGTAAAACATATGGCGTTTAATAACACCTTCCAAAATGCGTTGCAGCTGCTCATCATCTTTGGCAAAAGGAACATACTGAATCACTTGCTCTACAGAATCTCGTAACCACATCGCTGGAATATCGCCTGTTAATACAAAGGTAGACTCATCATCTAATAGTTTCGTCGTCGTTTCCAATGTATTGGGAAAACAGTTCAAAAATTGCTGCTGCAATTTAGGACGATGACCAAGTCGTTGTTCCGCCTCTTGCAATACTGCTTGAATAGAAGTAGGCAGATCAAATTTGGGGATATCGATAGTAGGCATTTGGTACTGTTTCATCGTTTACATCCTCTCCTGATACTGCAAGTAGAGCATATGTTTATATGCCCCACTTGCGTACTTTTTTAGTTATATTTATATAACATCGTAATTAACTTCCTTCTTTTACACGCCATGCTACTACGCCTTTGTTTTGTGCAAGGCAGTTATCCAAGGCTACTTGCGGATCTTTGTACTGCTCGCCCCAATTTACAAAATAACGGAATTCATAGAAACCACCTAACGTTGCTCGGAAGTTTGTTTCCCAATAATTACTCATCGTCCATGCGTATAGGTGAGCTGGCTCTTCGCTTACTCCCGGATCGTTATGCAGCTTACGGAATTCATAATTAAGTGAACCTAACTGAATCATCGGAGTATCTGGCAACGCTATCGCCACCCCACGTTTTCCATCGGTATATGCAATTCCTTCATCTATACAGTAGTAGTCTATTAAACTACCAGGTAATTGATCGATCCGTGGGCGAAGTGGTGCTGCTACTTTATCAACCCAAGGCTCTTGTACTCCTTCATCTACTGCCCCACCAAATGGAAGAGAAATATATAGATTTTCTGGGTCCCAAATACTGTCTTTATGAATACGAGCTGCCACATCGATACGTGGTGTTTGGGCATAACCCGTTAATAGTAACGAATAATGCGAACAACCATTCACTTCATAAGTAAGTCTTACTTCTGCATGAACATCGCCAGCTTTTAACGGCTCTACATTAACCAAAACTCCTTGCGATACTTTCGCATGTCCGCCTTTGCGATTTCGTCCCATTCTGCGGCGTACTCCACCCATATCTTGTACGTGCTCCGCTTTGGTTACATCATAAACCGGTGTAAATGCATCATGCTGTCTATCCGAACGAAGTAACTCTTCGCCTGTTTGTTTGTCTATCCAAGATACGATTCCTTCTCCTAACTTCCACTTTACAATCGCAAATGGTGTTTCAAGTGCATCATAGCTTACTCGAACAGCTGGTATATTTTCAATCGGTGCAATATCGATAATACCATCAGAGCATAACAGATCAGCACCGTACGCTGTAGATTGAGAGTGGTCAGGCTGCACCGGACGAATACGCAATGTCCGCTCTTCTTTCGGCTGTAGCGTAATTGGTACAGTGACGATTACTCCTCGTGATGCCGTCCGTAGTTGTGCCGGAAATTTTTCACCTGTTTGGTCATCTACCACTTCAAAACCATCTTTAATTTCATTGTGATGCCAAAATTCCATAATAAATTGCGCATAGTCTTCTTGTACAATCCACAACGGATTCGTTACTTTATAAAGCAATGGACGATTCGGAGCTAACAAAGCATCGCCTTTTGCTTCCAATATATCGTACAAAGCAGTATGAGCAAGTGTACTTGCATTTGCTGCAAAAGCATCTTTCCTTACACCTAATTCCTGCACAAACGGGTTCCAAGGCTCACCGATAGACGAATGATAACCCCATGTATGTTCTGCGAATAAGACTAGCTCATCCTCCATCTTAACAATCGTTTCTTGTGCAATAATTTGCTGATTAGGATCTAATAATTTCACTTTTTCATATACCCGTTGTGCTTCCCGGAACACTTGCACATGCATTGGTGTTGAGATCGTACCGTCTGTCCACCAATCTGGCCAATCACCGCGATACACTGGAATTTCTTCATCTGAAGCACGTAACTCAGCAAAGAAATCATCTAATGTCGCTGCTTGTATCCGAATTTCATCGCCATGCTTCTCATTCCACTTATTAATAAACTGCATCATCTCCACGTTCGGCGAACCATTATCCGTCGGCAAGCCAGATAACATAACCGGAACGAAACGATATGGATGACCATCTTGCTCCAAACGATTCAAGTAACGTGGAATACGAATTTCTGCTTCTTCGAATGAAACGCCATTTGTTAACGCTAATTCATCTTTAATCGTATATTTCCCACCAAGACCAGGCTGAATACCAAGGTCATTACCGAATACGTAATGCTCTCCGCTCCATACTAACAATTGATCGCCATTTGGTGTTTCCCACCAGAATGGTGTTTGTTTTTTGCGCAACGGAAACATAGAATGATGGGTATGAATACATGTGATAACATTTTTCACTCCCATATCAGCCAACACTTGACTATAGCCCCAACCAAAACCGGTAATATCTGCTGTCATAGCTGATTCTAAAGGCACATTTATAGATTGCGCATACTGTTGAATACGCGTTAATGTCGATGTTAACAATTCTTTTCCTACTAGCTCACTCATGTTTAAGTACGTAGCAGATAGTCCAATCACACCTTGCTGCACTGCTTCAGCAAAATCTTGTTTCTCTTCCTCTGTCGCTTTACTTAAAAATGCCTCGATGGGCCAATACGTTTCACAAACCCATTTGTATCCGACCCATTCCGGCTTATTACCTGATCTAATTTCGCGATAAATCTGAACAGCTTGTCTAATAAAATCAACATGATACTGTTTAATCTTTTCTTGTCTCTCCGTATACCCAACATCTGTATGAGAATGTTGAATAGCATAAATGGTCCAAGGTTTCTTCATCTATCCCCACTCCTAATCCGATTACATTTTTTATTTATAAATAACTACTCTTTCACACTTCCCATTACAAGCCCTTTTACAAAATACTTCTGTAAAAATGGATAAATAACTAGTATAGGAAGCGAGCCGACAATAATTTGGGCAGCTTTTGTTGTTCTATCCGATATTTCTGTCAAATGCTTTGCTTGCAGCATACTGATTTTGGACATGTCTGGTTGAATAATAATCGTTTGCAAATACGTCGTTAATGGATACTTGGCTGGGGAGTTCATCAGCATCAATCCATCAAACCAAGCGTTCCATTGACCTACAAAAGAGAATAACGTAATCGTTGCTAGTGATGGTAAGGAAATCGGTAAATAAATTCTCCATAATGTTGACCAATGCGATCCGCCATCAATAAACGACGATTCTTCTAATTCCTTGGGCAACCCTCTAAAAAAGTTAAGCATCAGCACCACATTAAAGACTTGTACCGCACTTGGTAACACCAATGCCCAGATCGTATCGATTAGTCCAAACATACGAATGGTCAAATACCACGGAATCAGACCACCGCTGAACAACATTGTAAAAACGAAAATCCAAGCGTATATCGTTCGAAAACGGAAATCTTTCACTTCTTTAGACAGCGGGTAGGCAAGTGTAATCGTTAGAAATAAACTTAAACTTACACCTAGTAATACACGTTGAATCGATACTAGAAAAGATGATATAAATTGTTTGCTCTCCAAAATAAATTGATATGAAGATAGCGTGAAATCTATCGGTAACAGCTTCACCAGTCCAGCAGTAGCTGCACTACTCGTACTTAATGAAAGTGCTAGAACGTGAACCATAGGAGCAAGACATAATAGTGCTAAAAATATTAAAAATAGATGATTAGCAATTGAAAATATACGATAGCTTACGGAAGTTTTTATATGCATCGTTCGTTCGCCCCTTTCTTAAAATATCCGGTAGCCGGCAAAGCGATATGCCAAGAAATAAGATACGGATATAAATATTAGCGACACGACCGATTTGAACAATCCAACAGCCGTAGCGACACTATATTGTGCATCAATAACGCCAATTCTATAAACGAGCGTGTCTAATATATCACCTGTTTCATAAACGGTTGAGTTATATAACGTAAATACTTGCTCGAACCCTGCATTAAGCACATTGCCTAAAGCTAAAGTTGTCATTAGTACAACAATCGGCACAATTCCCGGTAACGTAATGTGAATCGTTTGTTTCCAACGACCTGCTCCATCAATCGTCGACGCTTCATAGAGCATCGGATTAATGTTAGTCAAAGCAGCTAAATAAACAATGGTACTAAATCCAAACTCTTTCCATACGTCAGAGAATACAAGAACATATCTAAACCAGCGATTATCTGCTAAGAAAAAGATTGGTTCTATTCCAACCATTTGTAACAACTGATTAATAATTCCGGTACTCGGTGATAAAATATCAATCAGAATACCACCTAATATAATCCATGATAAAAAGTGTGGTAAATAAATTAATGTTTGAATGCCGCGTTTCACTAAAGAATGTCTAATTTCATTCAGTAACAAAGCAATTGTAATTGGGACAATTAGTCCGGCGACAATTTTCATCGAAGCGATAATGACCGTATTCCAAATGACCTGCATCGTACCCGGTAGCTGGAACACATAGATAAAGTTTTCAAAACCAATCCAATTGGAGCCGAAAAAACCTTTTGTTGCGGAATATTTTTGAAAAGCGATGACAATGCCCATCATTGGAATGTAGCTGAACATTACGACAAGTATAAGACTTGGCAGTACCAATAAGTGCAGTGGCATCTCTCTCTTCGTCTTATTACTAAATCCAAGACGCATTAGAACGCACCTTCTTCCTACTGTTTCTAGATGATGTTTGCCAAGAGAGGAAAGTAACGAATTACTTACCTCTCTCTATCTTATTTACTGTTCTGCATACCAATCATTGACTTCTTTTGTCATATCATCGCCACCAAGTTTATGCCAGTCCGCTACAAACTTATCAAACTCGTCAATCGATGCTGATCCCATAATAATTTTCGTAAATACTTCTTTTTCAATCTTATCGAGTGTTCCTTTTTTCGTTACCATTGATGGTGTGTTAGCACCGATAAATTCTGTCGTTTTCGCAATATCTTTGTACATTGTTAACGCTTCGAACGCAGAATCTTTCGGTCCAGATTGTCTGTCCACAGCCCAATGCGTGTCATCTCCACCCAAATAAGATGCAATTTTATCGTAATTATCTTTTTGCTCCTGATTTAAATTGGAAGCATCTTTCGTTTCGAATGCTTTTTTAATAGCTTCAAAATTATCGGGTATATTTTTATTTGGTGGAAACACTTGGAATACTGGGTACTGGAATATTTCTGTTCCATCTTCTGCTGTAGAATATTTCTTCCAATCAGCAGTTTCCCCGTAGAAGCGTTCGTGCTGTAAGTTCAACATCTTTACAATAACTTCTGGATTTTTGAACTGTTTTGCCGCAACATAAAACTCATATATTCCAAATGCTAACCCTGGACGTGCTGGCTGATCATCAATCGAAACGATTGGATATGGTTTCCAATCCATTCCTGGATTTTGTTTACGAGCATCATTCAACGGATAATAGGAATTCCAGTTTGCTCCGTATTGAATACCGACTTTATTTTGAGAAATAGACTCGATAACTTTACTGCCATCTTTTACAGCAAACTCTCGATCCAACAAGCCGGCTTTGTACATCTCTTGCAATTTGGCAAGTGCATTCTTCATTTCAGGTTGCACGTTACCGTAAGCTAGTTTACCTTCTGCATCTTTAATCCAAATGTTAGGATAAGCATGGTAGCCATTGAAAAAGCCAGTTAAGTTGGAAACTCCGCCATACAAATCTTTTGTAATCGCAATTCCAAATGTATCATCTTTACTATTTCCGTCTGGATCTTGCGTCTTAAACGCTTCTGCTATTTTGAAAACATCATCCATTGTCGTTGGCGGATCTAATTTTAATTTCTCCAACCAATCTGTTCGAATCCAAATAACGTCTGCTGCTTCAATATTGCCGGCAAATTTAGGAATAGCCATTAGCTTTCCGTCAAATGTTGCTGCTTTCAAAGCTAATCCACCATCTTGCATCCCTAGCTCTTTCAAATCTTCTGAAGCATATGTTTCATATACTGATGTTAAATCCTGAATTTGCTCGGACTCCACCAGCTGGCTTAATTGTTTAATACTAACGCCGAACACGTCTGGTAGATCATTCGATCCGATAGCAACGTTCAGCTTTTTATTAAACGCACTTTCATCTCCACCATTCGGATCAGCTAACCAATCATATACTAACTTAATACCTAATTCCTGCTCGTACTCTTGTGTCCATACGTTATTTTCCATCGTCTCTCCATTACGGAAACGATCATCCGGCAAGCTGCCACGTACAGAATGAATTTCAATTGGTGGGTCATATTTTGTAAATGGACCGTCATCTGGTTTATTAGCATCTGGTGTCTGTGATCCACTATTTCCTGTTGGCGAAGTTGCAGGGTCTTTCCCTTGCCCTCCCGAACAAGCGGTAAGTGCTAACATCAATACCATCAATACAAGGAAATACACATGAACTGTTTTCTTTTTACCCATACTAGAACACCCTCTATCGCTTTTTTTTAGTTTTACAACTTCATTATAAAAGCGCTTTAATGTAAAATATATTATCCGATATTGACTTACGACTAACAATTGTTTACTTCTGCATTTTCTCTCGAAATTCTTGTGGTGTTAATTGCGTCGCTTTGCGAAAAAATCGGTAGAAGGATTGTTCCGACAAAAAACCAACAGCTTTAGCAATTTCGCTTGTCTTCAACCTATTCTCCTGTAATAATTCCTTTATTTTATTGATCTTTATTTCAGAAATATGTTCCGATATAGAATTACCAGTAACGTTCTTGTACAAACGAGATAGATACGATGGATTATGACCTACTACTTCTGCAATTCGGTTTAAACTAACATCGCCAGCTATATTTTTTTGCACATAATGTTGCACCTGCGTAATTACATCTTGTTCTTGTGATCCTTGATTCGTTTCTCGTTCTGCAAATAGGAGCGTTGCCAGCTGATAAAAGTAATCTGTAACTTCCTGCCAATTGTTCGTGTAATCCAACATCGTAATTCGAGCCAGTGGAAACTGTTCCGCCAGCTGCTCTGTTGATTGCCAACGATTCAAATAAGACAAAAAGATCGATACCCAAGTAAAATATATTTCAGAGCGTA
The DNA here is from genome assembly GCF_042684845.1 of Paenibacillus yanchengensis. NCBI lineage: Bacteria > Bacillati > Bacillota > Bacilli > Caryophanales > Paenibacillaceae > Paenibacillus > Paenibacillus yanchengensis. Next base: position 8,584 of record NZ_JBHUMH010000015.1, read on the forward strand.
CCCGTTCTTTATGCCCTGACACTGATCCGGCTAGATGCATTAGTTCTTCGTATGCTCCAAAAAACACAGCTTGCTGCCCATTTTCCAGCATTTCTTGCATAAATGGCATTTGCTTAATCGCTTTTCGCAACAAGTGGTGATCCACATCATAAGCCAATGACCAATCCGGCTGCTCCAAAAGTAACAATTCTTCTCCTAATCCTAAACCTCGTCCTAACATCAAATTAAGTAGCTCCGCTTGTTCCGGCAATTCACTCCACGGGCGAGATACGGTAGCAATGGCAAAAGAAATTTTAATATTTAACAACTTTTTCACTGCCATCTGAATCGTTTCTACTGCACCTTTAATAAAGGTTAACACTCTTTTCCAATCCGTTGTTTCTTCCACTCTATTGGTTTGCATATATTTATCTATTGGCTGCAATAGCCAAGCAATTTTACTTTTATCTGAAAAATCAAACGATTCGAAATGGGTATGCGTTTGAAAATAGTCACGAGCTATATTTTGAATAGCAAACAAAAATAATGACTTATCAAATGAATTGGTACTTTCCCGCCATTGATCAATTCTGCCAATGACCGTAATAACATGTTTACTAGCGTCAAGTGGAATATGAAGATCGGCAAACTGTTGCCCTAGTCCACTAGGCTTACTGTTATTACTTTGCATAAGTCCCCACAATAATTCCTTGCGCATAAACGGCTCTATTTGCAATGTTTGTTCTCGAGATCTCGCAATTAACTGCTCCACTTCAATCGCATTGTTCAAGTCTGCTATCGCTTTCTCTATTGCTTGGACAATGACTTCGTTTCCTTCCATTTTAAGCAAATAATCAACCGTACCATTACGAACTGCAGATTGAATATAAGAAAAATCATCATAGCCTGTTAAAAAAATAACACGGCACCACGGCCAAGAAGCAATAATTTGTTTGTGTAATTCTAACCCATTCATACCCGGCATTTGAATATCAGTTAAGACAATATCAATTTTCATTTCATCTAAAACTTGTAATGCAGCTGATGAAGAGAACACACCATATACTTCTAAATCCAGTGATTTTTTTTCAAATAAATCAAGCAAGCTTTCCACGATAATTGGCTCGTCATCTACGATGAGTAATCTATACATCTGTTTGAACCTCCATGGCTATACTTAGAATCACTTTTAATCCACCTAATGATGATTTTTGAATAAACACACCATGCTGATCTCCATATTTGATTTGTAATCTACGATGTACATTATATAGCCCTGTTCTTTCTTGTACTTTATCTTCACGTTGCAGCAATTGGTTCATTTCCCACAGCCTAGACTCATCCACAGACTCACCATTATCTTCAACGATGATCCACAATGTTTTTTCATCATACTGTTCTACACTAACGTGTAGCCTGCCATCTTCCACTTTAGCTTCAACACCATGTTCATAAGCATTTTCTATCATCGGCTGCACAATTAGTCTTGGAACAATCACTTGCTGCCACTGCTCAGGAATATCTGGCCACACTACTGCAATTCGATTAAAAAATCGCATATTTTGAATATCAGCATACGCTTTCGCATGGGCAAATTCTTGCGCTAAGGTCACTTCTCCACTACTCGTTTTCGTAATAAACATAAAATATTGACCTAAATGTGATAATAGTTTTTCCGCAGAATAGTGATCTTCCATCTGAACTAACCCTTTGGCAATATACAAACTGTTGTACAAAAAGTGAGGATTAATTTGCGATTGCAGTTGTTTCAATTCTGATTGCTGCACTTGAATTCGTTCCTCGTAAACTTCTTGAATCAACAATTGTAGCTTACTCACCATCGCATTAAACTGCAAATACAAATATTGAAACTCGTCTCTTTGTTTGCGCTCGATCGATACATTCAAATCACCTTTTTCAACCTTACGAAAGGCAACGACAAGCCCTTTTAGCGGTTGATGTAGTAAACGATATATCCAGCCTGCGAACAAAATCATTACAACAATCGCTATTCCCGTGAGAAACCATAAAAAATTACGATATTTGCTGAGCGGCCCTAATAGTTTTTCTTCTGGTACATATACTGCCAAATAACTATGAAGCGTTGGCGAATATTCGTAAGACAACAAGTAAGGTTGCTGCTGAATGTCAACTACAGTTTGTCCCGAATGTAAGCCACTTTCACTAGTTAGTTTGGCTAGCGTAGCTTTCACTTCTGGCATTATCCATTCGCTCTGTTCATCATTGTTAGCAAAATGCCACTTTTGATCTGCATGAATAATAGTTGCTCCAGCACCTTCCATGTCACTTAATTGTTCTAATGATAAACGTAATTGTGACCATGACATTTCTACTCCCAGTGCCAGAGTTGGCTTCACTTTTTCATTTGGCGCAGGATACACTTCACTAAGCAACAATTGCCCATTCCAATACGTTAAAGAACTTTCGTAGAATCTAGCTGACAATTCAATTGCTTCTAATTCTTCCCTTGGTATATGATTATCAAAACTATTAGCGAATATCCCCCGATCTAAGGAAGGTATATATACTTTCACATTTTCCACATAAGGGCTGGATGTTTTGAGCAAATCCAATTTTGTTTTTACCGCTAATATCGTCTGAGCACGAGTGAAGTCATCCATCGCATGTGCGATAGTCATGAGCTTTTGGAAATCGCTATCAAACATTAATTCTTGATTTAATCTAGTCAATCGATTGACTTCCGTTTCCAAAGAGCTAACATAAAATTGTAACTTGGATGCTACCGATCGAGACAACTGTTCACGCAAATTTTGTTCGGCAGATTGATTCATAAATAAACCAACGCCATAAATCGGTGTGACAACTAACAACATCGCAAAGATTATTTTCGGTAACGTATTGAACCTAATTTGATCGCGCATCGCTTTCATGCCTATTCCCCCTGCCGCCGGCTTGCAGTGTATAGATGTAGATTATATATAGCATGTCTGCGCTAAACACACAATAAATAATATTCTACCATGTATACCAAATTCTATAGCAGAGGCGCGTAACCGCTGACAATATGCACCATACAGCAGTAAAAGGAGCTTACAAAAACTTCGGATTCCCCGTCCAAGTTCTGTAAGCTCACCCGGGCATAATTGATGTCTATCTAAAATGTAATGAGTAATATAAACTTATCCTTGTTGATTCCAACGATCATATGCATCTTGATAGATAGCAACTAATCGCTCGCTTCCCATTTTTTTCAGTTGCTCCAAATATTTTTCCCAATTGCTTAATGGTTCTTGACCAGTAATAAATTTTGCTTCCATTTGCTCTACATACTTATCTAGATCAGATAGGATTTGCGATATTTCTTGTTGCTCTTCTTGTGTCAAAAACAGAATTGGATAAGGCACTTTAGCTATTGGTAAAATTTTCTCATTTACTTCTTGTTCTACCCACTCTTCTGTTTCATCTTTAAAACCAAGATCAACTTCTGGGATAGTAATTCCTGGTGAAGTGATACCATAATGCGGTGTTAAAGTTGCTCGATACTCTTCATGATCTGGACTAGTTGGTTCAATACCAGTTGGCGTTGTAATCATTTTTTTTATGAAATTTTCTTTGTCCGTATACTCCCAAATTTCTCCTTCTGGTCCTTTTTCAAACAACAAGGAACCGTCATAAGTAAAGAGATGATTAATCCAACGTATTGTCGCTTCTGGAGCTGGATTAGAACTACCTATCGCAAATGCACCTGTCGATAGACCAGGATGTTTGCCATAAACAGGAGTACCAGGGATTTCACTGCTCACTGGTTTCATCATTGGATGTTCTGTGCTCATCTCTCCACCTAACGTAAAGTGTGGACGATAGTCCGAGAACAAGCCAACTCTATTGTCTGCTCCTTTAGCTTTTTTCTGCTCATCTGTTTGTGAAAATACTTCATCATCCATCAATCCTTCTGTATACAAACGATTTAAAAAAGTCAAGTAACCAAGATAACCTTCATTTGCTGGTGCATAATGGACTTTGTCTTCCGCATCAACATAATGCTTTTCATTATACATTCCCCATGAGCCAAACAAAAACATTCGGATATCATCCAGTTTAACAGATGATAGTGGAATTTCATCAGGCTTACCGTTGCCATTTGGATCTTCTTCTTTCACTCGTTTTAAATATTCATATAATTCCTCTGTAGTTTCTGGCACTTTTTCAATACCTAGCGCTTGCAAAAACTTACCATTGTACACATAGGACCACGATATAAGATAGAGTTTATATCCATTCTTGGAATAGAGTAAATATGACCATCTGGTGTAGTAATGGATTTACGTATATCCGGATACTCGTCCAACACTTTCTTAATATCAGGTGCATACTCTTCAATCAAATCTTCCAGCGGTAATAACATTCCTTGCCCACCGTAGTTCACTTCGTCTGCCAAAGTAAGCGCCGCAGCATAGAAAATATGAGGCAAGTCTCCACTAGCAAACACTAAGTTTTTCTTTGTATCAAAACCATCTAATGGAGCATTACGAAATTCCAATTTAATATTGGTCAATTTCTCCATTTCTTCGAAGACAACCATACTTTCCCATGGTGCCATTCCCGCATCTGGTCCCATCATTGTTAACGTTATTGGTTCTTTGACAATCGGAAATCCTTCTTTGTTTACATTAGCCGCACTTTTACTTTCTTCTTTGTTTGCTGCACTACTATTGTTGCTGTTAGTTTTTGCGGCTGGTGAACCACAAGCTGCTAACAACGAAATGATAACAACAACAGATAGGGCAACAAACCATTGTTTGTGCAATTTCTTCATTTCCATCCCCCTCAAATAAAGTTTTTTGTTGCTATATAATAAATCAAAAGCGTAACGCTTTTGTTTATTATCCTTTGACCGAACCAATCATCACCCCTTGTACAAAGTAACGTTGTAGAAATGGGTATACTGCAATAATGGGTAAAGTAGAGACAATAATGACGGCGTATTTCATCAAAGAAGCAACCTCTGCTTTATTATTCATAGCGGCGGCGACGGAAGCATTGACAACCGCTCCTTTTCCTCCTGCTGCAGAAACTTCTTGCAACACTAGAATTTGCCGCAATATCATTTGTAATGGATACTTTGCTGCATCGTTCAAATAAATCATTGCCCCGAAGTAACTATTCCAATGGCCTACTCCATAGAACAAAGCCATAACTGCAATGATCGGTGCTGACAATGGAATTACAATTTTGATAAATAATTTCATATTGGTACAACCGTCGATCTGAGCGGCTTCTTGTAGTTCTGTCGGAATTGTCGAATGAAAGAAAGTGCGAGACACAATAATGTTATAGACAGAAGCGGCACCAGGCAGTATTAATGCCCACATCGTATTGACCATACCAAGCTCTTTTACTACTAAAAATGTAGGTACCAGCCCACCACCGATAAACATTGTAACCATGAACATGGCCATAAAAAAATTGCGACCAATAAAGTCTCGTCGACTTAAGGCATACGCTGCTGGTAATGTAACTAACAAGTTAATAATAGTTCCAACAACCGTGTAGATAATTGTATTTTTGTATCCCGTCCAAATGGAGTCGTTTGCAAACACTTTTTGATAACCTTCAAAAGTAATACCTTTAGGAAGCAACCACATATCTCCAGAATTGACCAGTTTAGGATCACTAATTGAAGCACTAACAATGTAGATTAACGGGTATGCTACGACAATAAGCGCTAATATTAAGAAAATAGAGTTGCCAATAACAAATATTCGGTCTCTTTTTGAATCTTTAATTCCAGTAACTGCTGCCATTATATGGTTCTCTCCTTTCTACCATAAGCTGTTTTCGCTAGTACGACGGGCAATTTGGTTGACCGTAATAAGTAATATTGCATTAATTACTGAGTTGAACAAACCGACAGCTGTAGAGAAACTATACTGCCCATCAACAAGACCAGCCCGATAGACGAACGTAGATATAACATCGGACGAATCCATATTTAGTGCGTTTTGCAATAGTAATATCTTCTCAAAACCAACTCCTAAAATACTTCCCATATTCAAAATTAATAAAATAGTAATCACTGGGATAATAGTTGGTATGTTAATATTCCATATTCTTTGCCAGCGTGTAGCTCCATCCGTAATCGCCGCTTCATGCAACTGAGGATCTACACCTGATAAAGCAGCTAAATAAATAATGGTCCCCCAACCGGTTCCTTGCCATACTCCTGACACAACGTACATCGTTTTAAACCAACGTGGGTCTGTTAGAAACTGTGGTGCATTAAAACCTAATCCTTCAATAATGTTAATAATGATTCCACTAGAAGGAGACAAAAACGTAATAATAATTCCTGCCATAACTACGACAGAAATAAAGTGTGGAGCGTAAGTAACCGTCTGCACTACTCTTTTGAATATTCCATCTTTTGCTTCATTAAAGGCTAATGCCAAAATAATGGGCAATGGAAACCCTAACGCTAACTCGTACAAACTAATGCCTAGCGTATTAAACAATAGATCCCAAAAATAATGGGAATTAAAAAAACGTTCGAAATGGTCAAATCCTACCCACGGACTGTTAAAGAAACCTAATGCAGGAACAAAGTTTTTAAACGCAATCTGTATACCGTACATAGGAAAATAATGAAAGATTAAAAAGTACAAAAATGCTGGAGCAATAAATAAGTATAACTCCCAAGTTTGCAACATTCTACGCAACAGAGATCTTCGCTTTTTTCTTGTTACGGGAACGTTTGCATCTAATGAATGTTTCATGTTGGATTGCATAACTTCGAATTCCCCCTTTCTCATGTTGGACAACTTCTTAATTTGATAACGCTTGCAATATAAGTCTATCCCTTGCCTTTAAACTTCGTAAATATGTGGTTTATTAGTGCAAATTCCACACTATATTTATAATGTCAGTATGTATTTTTTTTAATACAGTATGTCATTCTTTACTTATAAACTATCAAGTAACAAAAAACAGTCTGTTCGATATATCGAACAGACTGTTTCCTATGTAACACTTTTTAACTATTAACTATACATTTTGCGATATTGTCCTGGAGTATACCCGAGTTCTTTCTTAAATTTGCGAATAAAATTTGGTACATCCATATAGCCCACACGGTTAATAATATCTTTTAAAGGGTCATTACTACTAAGCAACTGTCGCTTTACTTCTTCCATTCTTAAATTCCACATTTGCTGTGAAAATGTTACACCTGTATTTTCTTTTATCGTCCTACTAAGATAAGAAACTGACACACGATATTTCTCCGCTAATCCCTCCAAACTCAGTCCATAATTACAAAAATTTTCATTAATATAAGCAACAACTTCATCTGTTAGAGATTGCATTTCTGTTTCTTCTTGATCTTCCACTTGACTACATATATAGATGGATAAAGAGCATAGCTTCACTTCTAATTGTTCTAACGTATCAAATTCAGAAGCAGTAGATATTTGTTGTATCGCATCGACTAATTTTAATTCTGAAGCAGTTTTCAAAATTATATTCAGCACGTCATAACACATACAACGCAACAGTGGTATACTAATATCTTTGCCATACAAATCTGCAAAAATAGCTTCTATTGTATCAACAGCTACAACAGCATTGCCTTGTTTCAAACTTTGACCAAGTTTAATTAACATATCTTTGGTGATCCAATAGTCTTCTTCTTGTTCTTGCGACAAACTGGAGAAATAGGTAATACTGCCTTGCCCATTAACCATCCGTGTCTCCAGTGCCGATACAGCTTCAATGTATGATTGGTTCAATTGCTCTGGTCGCTCATATATGCCACCAACCCCCATCGTTGGCAACATATTAAATCTTGTTTCTATTAAAGCATATAGATGTTCGACGATGAACTCGACCTGTTCTTTTGGCTCTTCTCGTTTTTTCATTCCAATAATTAAAGCAAGTTTATTAATGCTCGTTAATTCTACACCATAAACTGTAGCTTCTCCTTCTGGCAAACCAAGTTCCGTCAAATAATTACTCAATTCTTCCCATTGATAGATCGAATGCTCACTAGAAGCTTTGTATTCCCATGCTGTCAAAATGACAAACAGTTGTCTATCATATAAGTAAATACCAAATTGTTCCAACATACTTTGAACTTCCACTCGATCTGGCACACCATGTTTCAAAATAGTAAATAAGTATTGGTTACGTGCATATGGCTCTTGTACATCTACTTGTGTTTGATAGGATAACAGCGTTTCTCTAATTTGATCTAATTCCGTGTGCCCGTATCTTTGTCTAGATTGCTCTTTGCTCGTTGTTTTGTTTACTTTAGCAAACTCTAATAAATCTTTAATCGGATAATATTGCTTACGAGCTAGCAAGACAGCGAATATCGATCCGATAACTGTAGTCACTGCAAAAATCAAAATAATAATGGCTTTAACTTGCACAATTCGACTAAAAAATTGCTCCGAAGGCAATGCCGTTACATAATTCCAGCCGTTATAATCTGATTGTACAGATACAATTGACTGCTCTACATTGTCAAAATGCAACTTAGTTATGCCAAGTTCTATATTCGAAAGTAGCTTTTCATTTTCTGGACTAATTTCTTGGCCATGACTAGCTTTGGCAAGTACATTTCCATCGTGATCAAAAATATAGGAGTTACCTTTGAAATTACTTAATATAGACTCCATCATACTTTTTAACGTATTTTCTTCTATTACAAACATTAAAGTAGCATATTTCGTACTTTGACCTACAGGAAGCGGCTCTAAATAAGCGAAGACACGATTTTCTCGTGTTCGCTTCATGACGATAGATTCTGTAGGGCGGAGCGAGCTTACTTTAAGATTGCTCATATCATAAATAAATGAGTCTTTGTCCCATTCCGGAAACTTATAAGTATAGTCAAGCATTACTTCTACTGCCATTTTTCCTCTTGAAGAATAGAGTACATCTTGGTTATGAAAGTAAAGAAACACTTCATCAATAATGCCGCTATTGACGACATATTTATTAAGCGATTCAATCGCTTCTTTCCCGTAATAAGGATGATTTGTCATATAAGGCGTTAATGTGTTGTCTAAACTTATTTGAATGGCAATTTGCTCTAATTCTTTCATTCTACTATCAATGTTTTGCTTCGCTTGATCTAACTGATTAATACTTGATTGCTCTACTTCGAATTGCAGACTATGAATAGCATTGTAATATATAATGACTGTTACTGTAATTAAAGGAATCAAAAATATTAACAAGTAGGACAAAATGTATCTCACGAGTAGTTTTGACTTAAAGCGATTCCAACCCATTGTACGACCCCCTGAACACAAATGAAACAACACCACTTTTTCCCAAATATCTGTAAGCGCTTTTATTATTGTACCATATATTTACTTGATATGACAATTTAACACATGCTTGTTGAAATATCTTCATAAAGCGTGCCGACAAAAAGAAGTATACGGAAACGACCAGTATACTTCTCAGCGTAATATATAGTGTGAAGTGAACAGCAGATAAACTTTAGCAGCGTACATGTTTTCGTTTAAAGCCAATCTGCCCACGTGCTAATGCTTTATCAATATTTTCTTTGGCATTCAAAAATTTGCTTTTTCCTTTTGGCTGAGGTATTTCTAATGGACTTATTTTTACTGCTGTATTCGTCGCTTCCTCATGGAGAGGTACGTAAGAAACAGCGGTTGTAAATACAAAATTACTCATCGAATATTTCGTTCTCTCTGGAGCAGTAGCAATTTCTCGTTCCACTACTTGCAGCATACGCGCTAATTTTTCTGTTTTAAACTGATCATCCGCACGATTACCAAGCAACCAACAATAACAGCTCCAACCAGCAGACATTTTCAACTCATCACCACTAGCAATCCAACCATCTGCTACTTCTTGCGCAATATCCGATTCAGAAAGAGTAACTGCAACAACAAAATCAGAAATCATATAAAAATAAGCGGCATCAATCCAACGCTCATAATCATCCTTTGTCATCGCATTCGGATCAGCAATGACACCGGCAAAATACATCGCATCATAATTCCCTGTCGCATATAGCTGTTCAGCAAGTGGTTGATTGATTTTAATTTGCCGTCTCATCGGTTTCATTTCCCCAGTTGTCACACCAAAAAGCGGCTCTTGCGCCCCATTACTCATATATATCTTTTTCATCCGCTCTTTGCTCAACTGCTCCAATTGCTGCATGACTTCTTCAAATGTTAACATAGCAATCCCCTTCTCTGCTTGATACAAACATTTTACTATCCGCTCATCTATTCTACTATACTACAATAGTATCGTGAGGAATAATGGAGTAACAAGTGTTATTTTTTTCAAGCTCCCTGTACTACCTATCGCTGCCAAGTTACCTTTTGTCCCGTATCCCCATCGCTTAGTAGCATTTTATCCCATTATATTCCAAGTATTCTACTGAGTAAAGGGTATACGCTACACCTTTCCCCTCCAACGGGTTAACCGTTTCTCGAGAAGAACAATAAGCCCATAGACGACCATACTTAAACAAACAATGATCACTATGCCGATAAATACTCGATCCGCTCGAAAAGCTGATTTAGCGATAATCATGTAAGCACCGATACCGATATTGGAGCCTAGCCACTCTGCAATAAATGCAGCCATCACACTATATACAGCAGAAATTTTTAAGCCAGAAAATAAAAAAGGAACTGCATGGGGCAATTCTAATTTCCAAAACAACTGTTTTTTGTTAGCTCCCGACATTAACATATAGTTGTACAGCGTCGTATCTGTTTGGGCAAATCCATTTAAAGTCGATAACGTAATTGGAAAAAAACAAACGATGATGATCATAATCATTTTAGGTAATAAACCAAAACCAAACCATAACATCAACAATGGAGCGAGCGCAATGATCGGTACATTTTGACTAATAATTAGAAACGGGTACAGTGTTATTTTTACTAGTGGAAAAAAGTGTAGCAGTACCGCCAACATAATACCTACTGTCACGCCTGCTGCAAAACCAACAATGGTCGTTCGCACAGTCTCTACCGTATGACCCCATAGACGAGGAAAGCTATCATATGCTTCTGTAGCAATTTCGACAGGGCTTGGTAGCATCCATTTAGGGATGTGAAATATTAAGGTGGCTAATTGCCACAACACTAAAAATAGAATTGCCGCCCCTATGGGCAGCAACCAGTTTTTCCAGCTCCTAGCATTCGAATTCGATGCCATCGCTACATATACCTTTCCGTTAATCCGGCGATCGAAATACCTTTTGGATCGTAATGAATTTTAATTTGTGAAGAAATACTTACTCCAGCTCCTATCGTTCCTAATTCAATATTCACTTGTTTCACAATGTCCAGAAGCTGTGCTAAGTCCCCTTCCATCGTTGTATCCAATGGTCCTACGACATACTTAACGCCTGAACGTTCAATAATACCGACGACCCGATCAATGTAAGCTGATGAATCTTCCGTCCGAAATATCGTTTCCAAACTCATAATCGCATTAGACATTAGCAATGTTCTCCTCATCTCTAGCAAATAATGAAACGATCTATTATCGTTGCTTTGCTAACTTTTCAATCGTTAACCAGATTAATAATTAATTAGCTTTAGGTAAAAAGGCATTCGTAAACGCCGCCGCTGCATCAAATGTTCCATCTAGTAAATCATATTCTTGCAACCATTTCGCATAGTTTTCCCATACTTCTAATTTCTGAACACCCCACTGCTGCGCGTCATCTTGATAACGAGGGCTTAACCACTTTTGACTAGCCATAACTAATTCCTCATCTAGTTCGGGAACAGCATCTAGCAAAATACGAGCAGACTCATCGGGATGTGCAATAGCGTACTCATAACCTGCTGTTGTTGCTGCCATAAATGCTTTTACCAGTTCGGGCTTCTGTTCTATCGTCTGTTCATTAGAAATAATAACCGGTGTATAATAATCCAATTTGTGTGAATAATCTTTCAAAAAGATGGTGTCAATCTCTATCCCACGAAGCTCCGCTTCAATGCCTGCCCAACCATAATATATCCAAGAAAAATCAATATCTCGTTGTACCGAAGTGAAAAAATCTGCTTCGCCTACATTTAATATTTTCACATCGCTAGCATCTGCTACACCATCTGCCACCATCAATGCTTCAATGATTGCTGGTTCAGCAGCAGCACCGAATCCTCCGAAGGTTTTACCTGCAAAATCTTTTGGCGCTTTAATGTTTTTTTCTACAGGTGCTGCAAATACAGCCGTATTATGTTGAATGACAGCCGCTATCGAAACGACAGGTACTTCTTGCAATCTAGCATCTGTCACTCCTTCTTGAAAACTAACACCAAACTGCGCTTGCCCCGATCCAACAACTGCATTCGGACCACTTGAGCCTGGCAAAATGATATCAACATTTAAACCTTGCTCCGCATAAAAACCTTTATCCCGCGCCACATACAAACCAGTATGATTCGTATTAGGCGACCAGTTAAGTACAAGCGTAACATCCGTTAACTTCTCTTGTTTATTTCCATTTCCCGCTTGTTGCGCTTGATTGTTTCCCTTGTTTGCTTGATTTCCACCAGCACATGCGCTTAATACAACCATCATCGCCAACAACATCACGATCCACTTAGTTGAAACTTTGTTCATCATCTGTCTCCCCCTAGATTGTCTGAAAGTTTTTTTCACCAAAAAAATATACCAAAAAACGCCCCCAGATCTGCGAATGATCCAAGGACGTTGATAACTAAAGATTGTTAAGTGCATTACAAAAAAATGCAGTACAATACTACCAATAGCATGTCCCTCCGCTGGCATTATCCAGATCAGGTAAATGGGTCAGTGTCTTCTGTGGGACACAATCTCAGCCGGCCATATCCAGCACCCCTAGCTCTATTCAATTACGCCTATCATTATAGCCCAAGTGATTACTTTTTGTCTACTTGCAACTTTGCTGCTTTTTACATACACTTTGCATCAGATACTTTTTTAATAGAATAGGAGATTGATCAAACATGTTAGAGCAAACAGTCGTTGAGCAAATTAGAACCACTTCTCTAGAGCAAGAAGCAAGTCGGATATTTGATCCATTCGCACTAGACATCATTCTGGAACAACAGTGGTTCAAACTATTCGTTCCCAAAGCACTCGGCGGTAGCCAAACACCACTCCCAGAAGCTTTGAAACTATATGAATATACATCTTGGGTCGATGGCAGCTTCGGCTGGGCAACTACGATCGGATCTGGTGGTGGATATTTTGCTGGATACATGAAACCTGATGCGGCAAATCAAATATTCTCCCCTGCTAATGCGGTTATCGCTGGTAGCGGTTCTTCGATTGGAACAGCCATTCCTGTTGATGGTGGATACATCGTCAATGGATCGTGGCCCTATTGCAGTGGTTCCACCTATGCCACCACCTTTACCGCTAACTGTACGCTAACAAAAGAAAACCAAGACGATGCGCCATCACCCATTTTCACCATTACTTTAAAACCAGACCAAGTAGAAATTATACCAACATGGGCAGCTTTTGGTCTAAAAACAACGAATAGTCACACGATTGTTGCCCGTGATCAATTTGTACCAGTAGAGCGGACATTCCAGCTAGAAACACAAACGTTATTTTTGGATGACCCATTTTTCAGCTATCCTTTTGTTCCATTCGCTCAAGCTAGTTTTGCAGCAGTTGGTATCGGCATTGCCAAACATCTACTAGACGAAGCATCACAATTTGTGCTGGATCGTCAAGCAGCATGGGAAGCAGCTCATCCGGGTAGATTCTCCTTTGTTACGAGCCGAATAGAACAAGCAAAAATGACGCTGCATGATGCTGTATCTACCTTTTACGCAGTAACTACCGCTTCATGGGAAGCGCATGTTAACGGGGAAACGTTAAGTGAACAGTCGCTACAGCAAGTAACAGAAGTATGCCAACGAGCAGCTCGTATCGCACTCCATTGTGGACAACAGCTAATGCCTTACTTAGGCATGTCCGCAATTATGGAAAACAACGCGATTAATCAAATTTGGCGAGATTTGCAAACCGCTTGTCAACACAACATGTTGATTGCTTTTGAATAATAGTTAATTAACATTGGATGGAGGTATACCACATGCGATTTCTCATTGCACCCGACTCCTTCAAAGGCAGCTTAACAGCAAAGCAAGTAGCTACAACGATAAAACGAGCAATTGAAGATGTCTGGCCAGCAGCTTCCACTGTTCTAATGCCGATGGCTGACGGTGGCGAAGGTACAGTGGAAGCCATTGTAGACGCTATAGATGGACAATATATCTCCACTCAGGTGACAGGACCACTAGGGACGAAAGCGACGGCGACCTGGGGAATTATTGCCGAGCAGCAACCAACTGCTATCATCGAAGTAGCAAATATTTGTGGATTAACGATGGTACCACTAGAGGAACGAAACCCACTGCACACTACCTCTTATGGCGTAGGCGAAATCATTCTCGCAGCATTCGATCAAGGTATTCGTTCCTTCATTATTGGGCTTGGCGGCAGTGCAACTAACGATGGTGGTATCGGAATGCTGACTGCTTTGGGAGTCCAATTTTACGACAACAACAATAACTTGCTGCCCGGTTTTGGCCGAGATTTAGCACACATAGCAAAAGTCGATTATCGCCATCTCGATACTCGACTTCAGCATTGCCACTTTATCGCTGCCACCGATGTACAGAACACATTGCTTGGCAGCCAAGGAGCTACAACTATATTCGCTCCCCAAAAAGGAGCAACTCCAGCGGTAGTCCAAATGATGGAACTACAGATGAATAACTACGCTAATCTCGTCGAACAACATCTCGGACAACCGTACAAACAGTTGCCCGGTAGTGGCGCTGCCGGTGGGATAGCATTTGCCCTATTAACGATAGGCGCAACCATTTCCGCTGGAGCAAACGTAGTAGCCGAAACGATGAAACTCGACGAGCAATTTCCATTAGTCGATTGGGTCATTACAGGCGAAGGATTGAGCGACGAGCAAACACTGTACGGAAAACTTCCTATCTATATCGCCACAAAAGCGAAACAACATCACAAAAAATGTCTCCTCATCTCGGGAAGTTTGGGTAACAATACGGAGGCACTATCCGAACATTTTGCCGCTTGCTTTGCAACTATATCACGTCCAGTCGATCTAATTACATGCTTACAAGAAGCAGAACATAACCTCTGGCAAACAACGAAACAAATTATCCAATTGATAAAAAATGTGCACGCCGAGTAACAGTACAATAGAACAAGTAAACTATGTATCTCTCTGCTTATAGTAAAAGCTACAATTGGTAAATTCTAGCGAAAAGCGGATAGAAGAATTTCACTTGATCTAACTGCGATTCCGACAGTTTTTTCACCTCTTTTAGAGGTTTATACAATAACTTGATCAGCAATGCCGGGGTTACTAAGAAGAAGTGCAGAAAGTTATTACGGTTAGCTAAAACCGATAAACCGCGCATTTCAAACTAATTTTTTTCAGGAGGGCAAATCATTAATTCCAATCGTTCCAACCATTATAATATCCACTTAAAGCGCTCTTGTTGTAAAGCTTTTCCGCCATTTCAACTGCCTCGGCTCTATTTTTCGCTGGGGCAGATATAATAATGCCGTTTTCATAATCGATGAGACCTTCGCTGCTAACGACTATCATTAATTCTTTCAAATATGCATCACTGTGAATGACTCCTAAACGCTTCGACTCTGTCAAATTTGCCGTAAAGTACTGTATTGAACCACCTTGTGGAATTAAAAATATATCCGTGTAGTACTTTTCATCAAAAGTAAAATCATAGCCCTCCACCGAAAATTCCCCCCAAAAAGAATCCACTTTGTTCCCAAACAAAAATTGCTCATATGTCCCCTTGATGGTGATCTCCTTTTCTTCAAAATATCCGCTGGGGTCGTTGTTTCTGAACTGTATTCCCGTAGTGGTAATATCGATCTTTTTCACAAACGGATTATAATAAAAGTACCATCCAACGATTGCGGCGATAATTATTAAAATAATTATTATTTTTATAATATTTTTCCTTATAGTCATATATAGCCTCAGTTCATCCAATGATCAATTCCATCCGGCCCAATCTTTCCAAAGTCCATTTAAAGCACTCTTGTTGAAAAGATTCTCTGCTATTTCCACTGCTTCGGCTCTATTTTTCGCTGGGGCAGATATAACAAAGCCATTAGCGTAATTGTTGTAATTGTTGGGTTCTTCACTTCTAATGGCTATCATAATTTCTTTCAAATATACATCACTGTGAATGTATCCTAAAAGCTTCGATTCTGTCAAATTTGCCGTAAAGTACAGTATGTGTCCGCCTTGCGGAGCTAATAATATATGCGGAGAAGAATACTTTTCATCAAAAGTAAAATCATAGCCCTCCACCGAAAATTGCCCAGAAAAAATATCATCTTTGTTCCCAAACAAAAATTGCTTGTATGTCCCCTTTATCGTGATCTCCTTTTCTTCAAAATACCCGCTTGGGTCGTTGTTTCTGAACTGTATTCCCGTAGTGGTAATATCAATCTTTTTCTCAATCGGATTATAATAAAAGTACCATCCAACAATTGCGGCGATAATTATTATAATAATTAATATTTTTATCATTATTTTCCTTGCATTCATATTACACCTTCCTCCGTTAACAATTAGTTGGAAATTGTTGAAGTTTACTAAGAAGAAGGTAAGAAGATATGATCTCCTTACCTTCTTTGCTAGTTTTGCATTAATTGAGTTGTTGAGGAGTATTAGCAGCTTTCATGTTGATAGAATAAGCTTGTTTATCTCCTACTCCTGTAATATTATATCGTTTTATTTGTGATATATACGGCCTTCCAGTTTCCCACTTTCTACCAAATGCATAACTTGCATTGTTATAATGTTCTGCGGATACAGTACCTGTATAAGTAACATCATCATTAGCAGGTATATTACCATTTAATATCATAAGTGTGTTATCTTGAGTATAATTAATTTTTGAATATAATCCACCTGGAACAATCGGGTATGTTGTGTGGCTTTGCAATTTAAAGTACATAAACACGTTTATTTCAGCAATATTTGAAAGATAATGAACATCTACATTGTTGACTTTTGTTGTAGGACTCATAAAGTTACCCATCTCTCTATAAGCATCATATACGGTTTTAACATAACTATACGGGGGAGAAAGTAATTCTCCAGCAACTGATGAAACCGTAATACCAAGAAATTTCATAGTTATCGCATCAGTAGATTTTGTACTAGTGACTGACGTAGAAACCCTATGAGATAAGCTAGAACCTAAGTTACCATTGGGAGAAGCGGTTACCCGCCAAACATCATACCACTGGCTATTAATAGGATTCCACAAGGTAGTATAATAATTTTCAAAAGTCGTTTCTGTATTCGCCCTCATGATCGACTTCTCTACATCAATTCGATCTATACTACTCTGGGAAGATGTAAATGATAGATTAGAATAGTCCTCAACAAATGAAGCCTCTCTTATGGCTTCCATGGTAAAATCTTCTTCGTTGCTTGTCAATGCGACGACGTCATCATAAGAAATCTTTCTTACGCCCATCTGCATTAATTTTTCATCTAATTCATAATATCTTTCCATGGAACCTGCAAGTAAAGCTTGTGCTCTTTCATCCATTACCTTATCTATGTCTTCAACTGTAACAGGTGAATAACCGCTTCTAGCACGTGAATAATCGCTACTGGCATCATCTTTATATATAATTTGGCCGGTTTCAATGTCCCTTACAACTTCCATATTTTGATTATGGCTATTTTCGCTAAGAAAATTGTTTGCCGCATAAGCATTGGTTGAGGTGGAAAACAAAACAGTAATAGTAATAATAAAGGATAATGACTTTAATCTTTTTTTCATAATTTTTTACCTCTTTTCTAATTTTTAATTAACTGCGCGTGCTCTGTCATCGATGTTGGCAATAAGTTCGATATTTATGTATACTCCGCTCTCAAAACGAATCCATCCCTAAAGCTATATTCACCCCTTTTTTATGATTTTTGATATTTATCACAAATAACATTTGACATCGTAGTAATTTCCTATTTTGTCAATTTTAGTATACAGTGAAATAGTATGTTGTGATGTTAATGTTTTGTAAACTTAAGTAAATCAATTAATTCCATCTATTTTAATCGAAATTATATATTGCAAGACAGTGAGCTGCTAGCGAAAGCAATTTTGCATTCGATAATCTAATAAAACTATATTTGTAGAAGTGACACTATATTCAATATAAAGCCTTATTTCTAGATGAACACAAAAGAAGCCCACTGGAGAAATTCTCTAATGAACTAATTTTGATAGTTAAATAAAAATAATAACCCTTAGGAGCGCTCGAAGATGAGAAGGGAGCCCCTCTCAAGGATATTTATGAAAATATCTCATTGATTCTTTCACGGTCATAATCTAATATCCAATGATTATATTGCTCGTAAACCTTCTTTAATACCTTCGTATTCTCAGCTACGATATCTAAACCTCTGTCGTCATAAAAATGAAAAATTGTTCTATTCGTCTCATTAATCAAATAAATGTCACCCGAAACAGTCGGTTCCAAGCCAAGTGTTCGATTTGCAATTGCTCCAATGAGACTATTCACATCCACATCTTGAACTTTCACTTTGGCACAGTATCGAATGGTTACTGTATCATCAATTTCATCTGCTTCTTTGTGTCGAAACTCCTGTTCTTTCATACATATTTTGTCTAGATCTATTCTTTTAACGTAATTAACGAACACCTTAAAGACATCCTTTTCAAAAGCCTTAATCGGATGCTCATTCCAACTATCCATAAATAACACAAAATAAATATTATCATCGCTCTGATTAATAGCGTCAAATAAGGTAATAGCCCTCTCTTTTACCTGCTCTGCTCTTTCTTCGAATGCAACAATGTTTCCACCCAGTTCAAATCTAATGCCAATTGGCACATTATAAAATAGAGGACTTTTCAGATGAACTCCTGTAAATATACGTAAAAGAAAATCATCCAAATGTTGATTGTGTTCCATATCATTGCCCCCCTTTTCTAACACCTTAAATGCTGAGCCACTGTGTTCAGTCATATCTTTTGCCCACCAATATCCCCTCTTCGTATTATTCTAATAAGCAGTGATCTTCTTACCGTTAAAATTATAACTTACTGTTGCCTGTGCATTCGTTTTTATATCCCATTTAGTTGTTTTATTTGGGATTACACCAAAGAATTTTCGTCCCTTTTTAGTTACTTTACCTATTTTTCCCTGCTGTATAACTTCAAGGGCGACATAACCAAGCGCAACTAATTGATCTAATGTATATGGATTATCCATTGAAATTTCGTAGCAATTCTTTAATGTCGATAACGTACCCAATGATCAATAATCAACAACTGACTCCCAAGAGGAATGTACCTCTTTTAAGTACTCCCAAGTTTCACCAGCTTCACCCTATACCCAACTCCAAGCTGCTTGATTGTTTTTTTCCAAGAAACTCATTAAAACAATGTCCGTTTGGGTCAACATAACGTAAAGGAATGTTAGCAGTGTAGACATAAAGATTAAACGTCAGTGGATTAATAATCTCCCCTTCATACGTATTCTCATTTATAAACCGCCCGATACTCGAATCATACCAACGCACACGTAAATATTGCAGGTTCGTCTCTTCATCCCAGTATTCGCCAGAATAGCGGAAAGATTGCTCTATCGTTTCGGAATGCTCCAGTGGTTTGCCCCAGATATCGTACGTGTACTCATTGATTAGCTCGCCTTCAGTATCCGTAATACCAGTCACGTCACCATGACCGTTTACCATATAATAACCTTTTTCCCCTGCCGCTGTCTCTAACATCGCAAGGTTATTCCCAAGCAAGTAACTTACATTTTCATGAACCATAAATTAGCAAATATATAATTATTCCATACCGATCGAGGTTCAGAATTTGATAATCAGTTGATGATGGAAACAACAGAAGCATTCGGGATAAAACGTTTCTTGAGCGCAAAAGGATGCCCCTATTATAATGCCGCAGCTGAAGCAAAATTTAAAAGCTTTAAAAGCGAATTTGTCTATCAGAAAACCTTTCATACGGTGGTATTTGATAATTTTAAGGTTCTGGCGATGGTGGAGGATTATCATAAAAGGGTATATTATTCAACTCTTGTTTATGTGTATATAACCAAATCAGGAGAATATCATAGGGGCTAATGAAGGTTAAGTTCGTTTAGACCTCGCCACTGGGTCGGATCTATTAGTTAGGGTTCAAAAAGAATCCACATGGAGTTGTTACACTCGCATGTGGATCTCCTTCTTCATATTAGAGTTTTTCAATCTTTAATATGTGCACGTTTCATTATACTAATTATTCTTGTTAACCAATTAGCTTCTAAATACAATGGATTTATATCCGAAACTTCACTTACAAATTGATTAATGACTCTATAAACCTCTCGTGAAAAACATTCCCTCTCTATACAAATGTTTTTCCATAAACCATATTCAAAATAATCCAAAGGTTTTAGGCCGATAACACCAATCTCATCTTTTGAATTGCTAACAATGTGACTTATTTCCAGCAGTGATTCATTATATTTTTTAATCTCAATTAATGAATTAATTGAATCAATATCATTAATTAAAATGTAATCCTTATTGTGGATCAGACAATATACTTCGGTCAACTGCTCAAACCAAATAGATAATAACTCTGAACCAACCAAGCCAATGCCGTTCTCAGGACAATAACCATATAGATTGCCAGCAATATTAATTTGAAAAAAACCATAGACATTATCGATTTCAGTTGTCAGCGTTTCATCTTTACAAATTAAATAATCGACCTTTATATTCACTTCATTTTACCTCCCAAAATAACTTGCATCGAGTATATGTTGACCGTATGCTGTTGATAACATACCATCTTTACTTATAAAAACTGTTATTTGCTCGCCTATATACTTATGGGAGTAACTAGCGTTATTTACACCAGCCTTTAACCCTGCTTCGTAGGCTTGCTCCACACCATCAGAAATTTGACTAGTAGACCACATAGGGTTGAAAAACGATTTTTTGCTTAGTCTCATTTCTAAAACACTTAATGGAAGTCTATCTACTTGACTTGCAAACGTCGAAGCATGGTGATTATGATTGTTCTATACGTATTCTTCCCCTGCCGCTGTCTCTAACATCGCAAGGTTATTCCCAAGCAAGTAACTTATTTTTTCACGTACCGTTCCATCTGGATCCACCCATGCTTCGGATATGATTTGTTGACTGTCATAGTAATAACGGATCGTCGTATCTTCATCGCTTCGTTCTACGAGTAAGTTGTCACCATTATAACGATAATTGACTTCCTTTCCTTCTTCCGTCGTTACTTTGGTTAAACGATCCCATTCATCATGGGTAGGAAATGACCAACCTATGTGAAGACGACGGAGCTCCATGTAGCTGAAAATAGGATGGCTCGCAACTTTAAGGCTTCATCTCTGAATGAAAAATGGTGCACCGATGTAACGGAGCCAAAGTATGGGAACCGGCGCAAAGCTTACTTAAGTAGCATTATCGATGTATACGATATTGCTATTGTATCGTGGGTATTAAGTCATTCCAACAACAACACGCTTGTGATGGACACGCTTAAGAAGGCTTACAAGAAAAACCCTGTTGTAAAGCCACTGCTTCAAAGTGATCGAGGCTACCAGTATACATCTCATGAGTATAATCGACTCCATATAAAGTACGGATTTATAAAAAGCATGTCCCGCGTCAGTCGATGTTTGGACAACCAACCGATTGAAAGGTTTTGGGGTACGTATAAATCAGAAAGTTACTACCTTGCCAGATTTCAAACTTATAAAGATGTCCTGAGAGTTGTTAGAAAATATATATTACTACAATAACGATCGCTACACAGAATGTTTGGATGGCTTGTCGCCTAACGAATACCGACAAGCCGTATAAAAACCTCAGCTCGGTTACTCACCCAAGCTGAGGTTTTTATACTACTTCTTTTGTTTTTTACACTTTACACTTGACAGGGAGTAGTTCACTATCACTATACTCACATGTGGCTATTAACTTTTAGAGTATTGTATAATCTTGTAATTTAATAAGTATATTTTGTGCAATTACAGAAGCACAGTTATAATGATCCTCTTCCAATTCACAATATACAATTTCCTCTAGCTCATTATCTACTTGGAATAAATATTTTTTTAGTTCAAAAAAGTTGTCTGGTAATACTAATGTTATTAACCTAGATTGAAACTCTTTAATATCAATTTTTCCATCAATTAACAAATTACATGCATCAACTAAATTTGAAATTGATTGCATTTAGCCCTCCACTACTTTGTAATAATTGTCCCAAATTCATTTACTATAACTTGAAGTGTGTCCGAAATATAAGACAAATTACCATTCGGCTGCAATTTGCCACTTAAATTTTGCAGTACATATTCCATAAAAGATGGTGGTACTCCTCTACCATAATCACCACCTGCTTGTACTATACGAGACCCATATTTATTGGCAGAAGGTTGCATTCTATTAACTGCATGTTTTGTGTATAATCCATTACCTACTACTCCAAATTCTTCCTCACCTACTATAACCTTAGCATAATCATCCCAACTACCCCAAAATATTTTTCCTGAAGTAGCTTTAATTGAATTTTTAGCTACTTGTTTTGAGATTACTTTAGTGGATCCTTGTTTAATAAAACCTCCAAATCCTGTTAGAAACCACATTGGATCATCTAGATAACTAACAGCAGTTGTATTACCAATCTGTAAGATCTTTCACTCTCGCAGATAATGAAACAGATCACTTATTCATAAAACAGATGGAGTAATTATTTTCGTTTGTGATTATGAGGCAAGTTAACTCAAATTTTTTTAACTAATTGAATACTTTGAATCCAATCTTGCCATGCTGCAGAGTCCATCGTTTCTTCATCTGCAATTAAACGCATACCACCAAGCAATGCTCCAACATCGTCTGAGCCTGTTCTTTCATAAAAACCTTCTAGAAAATGACACATTGCCAAATACGCTTCTTTATTAGTTAAATTCATTTTTTTCCTCCTGGCCTTACAGAACTTGATAATCCTGTATCTTTATCAAATGCTTTTGGACTATTATTTAGCCCCCCATTTCTAATTTCTTTCCCTCTTGTTTGTACCCATATTTGAGAACCATCAGACCTCCTTTGACCATACCAACTATTACGTATTTATCTGTTCCCATATAATTTTTTAGTTTGAAGCCGTATCTAATAGTAACCTTCTATTTGTCATGGTATCTTTATCGAAATGCCCATATGCTTTTCTAAAAACCTAGTTTATCATTAGAAATCCAGTTCAATTGTCCAGTTTGCAGCTCGTTCGGTTGCCCAATTCCCACTCGAGTCAGTAAACCTAAGCGGATTATTATGCACATAGGTATAGAGGTTTAATGATAACGGGTTACCCATTTCCCCTTCATACGTATCCTAGTTTATAAACCGTTCAATCTACAATAAAATGGACGGTGACTGTTTTTGTACAATCGCCGTCCTGTTAGGATGATTATATCATTCCACTTCATCACTGGATACCACTGGAATCTTGTATACTGACTTGATTTTCATCAGATAATAGATAACGTTGACGAGTTTCCGTATAATGCAGACAATCGTTTTTTGTTTGATCTTCCCTGCCGCCATTCTTTGCTAATAGTACGCATGGAAGTAAGGATTTCTTGGCTCTTTCTGTTAATTGCGAACAAAATCAAAATGCTTCAAGTTTGCCTTCCTTACTATGAATTGTTTGTATGTGACCATAATGAACCTGTTAAATGTAACGCTTTCATGTAGTAAAAAAATTATATATTTAAAGCTTTTACTATGTCAGAAACCTTGTCGCTAATCTCATCTTCAGTAGTGTAGACTCTAGGATGGTTCATATGGTCCTCAATGCTTCCCGAAAATCTAGCAGCGCTTCTAGCAAGGTCTTCAAATAACTTGTTCTCTTCACTTGTCAATTCATCGTAATCTGTATCATGATCGAAAGTAACATGAAATTCATTACAAAAATTATCCATATCTATTTGTCTACTTCCAAACAACTGCAAGAGCCAGTACAAGCGTTCTTTTGGTGTATGTTCTTTCATTCCAAACCTCCTTACTAATTTGAAGTAGCAGGAATATCACCTATTCCTTTTCGAGTATACTCCAAGTGAAGCACTTGGTTGGTCGTAACGTCATAAAGAACCTCAAGGTTGTACCTTGATCCTTTTCTAAACATTAAAGTACAAAGCATTGTAGCTGAATTAGTGTATCCAGATTTTCTTGCTTATGATCTTATTTTTTCTGCTTCGTTAGTCCAATGATCCTCTCCTCTTAAGTCACTGCAACCGATCACATATTGGTATATTCATTAATGATATAATTAAATCTGAGTTTTTCATTCCAACGTCCATTAGCTTGAAGCGTTCTTTCATTATTCTGTATTCGTCATTTGCTGTCAGCTCATTTTATTTTTATGACTACCTTCCCTTTGGCACTTCCACCCTCCAAATATTTCATCGCTTGTGGTGCTTCATCAAATTTAAACAATTTATCAATAACGGGCTTGATACGACCTTCTTCCATCCATTCCTTAATGATATTCAGTTGCGCTCCGCTCGGTTTCATAAACAGGAAATGATAAGTATAGGGGAGCGGACAAAATCCTGTACTTTAGAAAAGGAGATTGTCCATGTATACTAAAGAAATGAAGCCAATTCTCCATTTGCATCAAACTCAGACTTAACAAGAATCTTATCACCTACGTCTGTTAAAACCTTTGTATCCTCTATGAAACAATTGCAACCACTGGCCTTACCTATCTTCGCTACTTTTCCTACAGTAGCCAACCTTCCAAAATTAACTGACGTAACATCTGCTACGAAGTATTCCAGTGCCATACCTTTCTTAAACGTTTCGGAATATGTAGCGTGTTTTAATATTAGCTTTAGGTCTTCAGGAGCATTCCAGTAAACAGAGTCATCATAGTTTGTCCAGTCATTGTATACATTTCCCATTTATTATTAACTTTTTAGTCAGGACTCCAAGTTGATGTTGAGCTATTACGATCGCCTGAATGCGAGTATAGAGGATTACGATTTGAATCTTTAGCAGCAGATTCACACCAATGTCCAGTTTGATCAAAAAGAACTGTTTGTAGCTACTCATCAGACTTGCTAGTTAAATGAAGCGGTTGACCACTGCTATCCACACTGAAAGTTACCTGCTCTCCAACAAGAAATTCATTCCATTCATTTTCATTGAATTGAATAACTTCTTCTCCTATCTGATCAAATTGAAAAACAACATAAAAGTTCTCGTCATCTTGGATTAAGGATGTTACATTCCCTGTTAGATTATCATAAACCAACTTTTTATTTACAGATACTACATATTTTCTACATCCTTATCATGATTTATTGTAATATAATCTCCCAATTCTATTCGAGCCCACACTTCCTCATCTTGGAATTTTGTTTTTGTCACCTTTTTTTTACTAGCATTATTTTCTGTTGCGATATAATGTTCTCCATTTTTATCAATATACTTATCCATAACGATAGAGCTTGATTCTACTAACATCCCTTTGTTCGAACTTTGAATTCCCTGGCATGCAGTTAGAAACAAGGTTGCCATAACTATACAATAAATTATTTTACTTAAATTTTTCATCATGCGTTTACCCCCATACTAATTCGTAAATACTCGGGACTACAAGAATGATTCCAATCCCCCTATAAATCGCAATACTATACTTTCTTGGGGGAGCTTTTGAATATTCTCTATAGTGTTGATTGGTATGGGAACCTAAAAAATATGTCCCAAACTTCCATATGAACTTAGGAAATAAAAAATACAATAATCCAATAAAAATAAAAATTCCATATACTACTCTTTCAATAATAAACCCACCTTTTAATAGAGGGAGTATGTCTATAAATAAAAATGCTCCCTCTGATGCTTATTTTATATTTGAGGGTTTTCTCTGGTCAAATAACCCGTGAGTTCCCCAAGGAGTAAAAGCAACAACCGCTCTATTGTATGTTACAAAACTTGCCAAATAATTAGTCCTAAATTGACTTATGCTCGCAATGATTGTTGTTTGATCCTG
Organism: Paenibacillus yanchengensis; assembly: GCF_042684845.1. Lineage (NCBI taxonomy): Bacteria > Bacillati > Bacillota > Bacilli > Caryophanales > Paenibacillaceae > Paenibacillus > Paenibacillus yanchengensis. The sequence continues at coordinate 34,710 of NZ_JBHUMH010000015.1, forward strand.
CGGAGGAACAGGTAATTCTCCCAAAACAGTTACTACTAAATTAGATATAGAACTAATTGAAAATTTCCCTAATTCATCTCCAGATAAACCCCTTTATCCAATAATTGTGCTTGCGATTTCCCCATGCTTTTTATTAAACTTACTTTGAACATACACCTGCTCTCCATTAGAAATAGAGTTAGTAGGCAATGCAACTTAGTGTAGCCGATCCATAATGAGAATAAAGTTCCTTTTGGTACTATCACCCGATTCATTCAGCACTAGGTAAAGAACAAGAAAGACCTCAAGAAGCATTCTACCTTGAGATTTAATTTCGTTATGAAAATTGTTTTAAAAAACCTTGCAACCAGTCAATGTTGGAACCATACTCTCTTTGAGAGTACTCCCAATAATCAACAAATTTTTGTTTGCAAGATACATACTCGGGAGATAGACTCTGAACCTGTTCTATCAACTCTGTACTACCACCCAACACAGCGTGCCCTTCATGAGAAATAATGGCTCCCCAATTGCCACCAGTCGAATAAACTGCATTTTCTACTACAATCGGAATATCTGTGTAATCCTCGAATGTAGATGAAATTGCGCCCACCCAGTGACCATGTTCGTATGATCCACTGGAGAGGGGTTCTGAAAAGCAGTTACCTTCAATTTCGGATATAAAGAAAACATCTTCCCCAATATGACTAATCGCTTGACGAAGAACATTAAACTGTTCTTCCTGAAAGTAATACCCTTCAGTAGGAAACAAGAGTATTTTAGCTTGGATATTATCAGCAAAGCAATTATCAAAAGGGTCTTTATTCTTGAATACCTTAATGAAATTGCCCTCAAGATTTTTTATGGCTTCAATTTCAGTTATCTTTTTCATATCACTTCTCCAAAAACTTGATTTTCCGAACTCCACTTATTCCGTTCACATCGATTGTTGGAGAGGTGGATTTAGAATATACACGATAGATATAAGTAACACCTTAAGCAGACAATCACTACCATACCGAAATAACAACGCTGTAAATGAAACCACTTATAAGATCATAAAAACAGAGTTTGTGAACCAAATGACTTTTCAGTATCGTGATCACTTGAATTTGAAATGATTACGTTAACAGTTAAAGCTTAATCCATAATTCTTGGATATTGTCTACTTTATTCTTCTCCATAAAAACAACGGTTTGTGATTCTATTGCTTCTATTAAATTTAGCCACTCTTCTTTATTGACCTTAAACTGAACAGCAGTAAACTCTTTAGTAATCTCATTCCAAGCTGTTATCAATTGACTTGAAACTTCAATTTCAGTTTGTGCTTTTACATCCAAGGTTTGATTCTGTACATCTGTATGGAAGTAATGATATAACCTCGCTAGTTTATATGCGTTAAATGAACTGATATCTTAGTTAAAAGAGTCATTTCGCTTATTGATTGCTACAGCCAAGTCTCTATATTCGCGAATGATATTGCTAATCTCCTCGTTCTGAGACATTAATATTCTAGATTGTTCTTTTGTGAGTTGATTAGTAGAGAAAATAAGATTGTATGAGTTATTCATTTCGTCTATCATACCAATTAATTTATGCAGATCGTTGTTCATCATATTGGAAACATATTTTTCATACTTCACTTTTTCACTATACTGTGTAATAAATAGAATCGAAAAACTAAGTAAAACAATGAACAGCAATCCATACTTAGAAAACTTCCGAAATTTCATTTGAATCGCCTCCTTTTTAGTAGTCAATTGAAAAGGACGCTTAACAAACCAGTGTGATATGCTCCGATCATAGTAGACAGTAGAAAAAACAAAAATTCTATTACTATAGATGGGAGGTTCATATGTCTAAAAGAAGTCCAACTTCTTTAGAAGTAAAGTTAGACGTTGTACAGCGTTGTCTGAAAAACCAGTCAAATCCAAACTATGAAGCGAAAAAGCTAGGATTAAGCCCACATACCGTGAAGAAAATATGATGCAAATGGTTTGGATGAGTTAAAGGAATCGAACATATGGAAAACATACTCACCGGAATTGAGACTTGCGGCTATTCAAGATGTGCTAGCTGGTCAGTGCACAGTACTAGTAGCGCTTAAAAAGTTCAAGACATTCAAGAACTGCATAAAAACAATGGATATGCCATTAAGAAGTTATGTGCATTAGTAAAAGTTGCTCGATCTGCCTACTATAAGTGGTTACATTGGACACCCTCGCCAAGGAACTAGAAACGCATGCGCTAGCTAAAGAAGTACGACAGCACTTTGGCAAACAAAAAGGAATAGTGAGTTACCATCAAATGCGTTTACAGCTCATTCGAAAACTTAGCGAGAAGTACAACAAGGAGCGCTATTACCGCATCATGAAGACGCTTGGGCTTAAAGCGGTCATTCGTAGGAAATGACCAACCTATGTGAAAACGACGGAGCTCCACTACACTCACATGTGGCTATTAACTTTTAGAGTATTATATAATCTTGTAATTTAATAAGTATATTTTGTGCAATTACAGAAGCACGGTTATAATGATCCTTCACAAGATACAATTTCCTCTAGCTCATTATCTACTTGGAATAAATATTTTTTTAGTTCAAAAAAGTTGTCTGGTAGTACTACTGTTATTAACCTAGATTGAAACTCTTTAATACCAATTTTTCCATCGATTAATAAATTACATACATCAACTAAATTTGAAATTGATTGCATTTAGCCCTCCACTACTTTGTAATAATTGTAACAATTGCCCCAAATTCATTTACTATAACTTGAAGTCTTGGATCGTACCAACGTGCACGTAAATATTGTAGATTCGTCTCTTCATCCCAGTGTTCTCCAGAATAGCGGAAAGATTGTTCTATCGTTTTGTTAGACTCAAGTGGTTTACCCCATATGTCATAGGTGTACTCATTTAATAGCTCACCCTCAGCATCTGTAATACCAGTCACATCGCCATGACCGTTAACTACATAGTAACCTTTTTCCCTTGTTGCTGTCTCGAGCATCGCAAGGTTATTCCCTCGAAAATAACTCATTTTTTCACAAATAGTACCATCTGCTTCCATCCACGTTTCGGAGATAATATGCTGACCGTCATACTAATAGCGGATCGTCGTATCTTCATCACTTCGTTCTACGAGTAAGTTGTCACCATTATATCGATAAGTGACTTCCTTTCCTTCTTCCGTCGTTACTTTAGTTAAACGATCCCATTCATCGTAGGCATAGTCACTATTTAAGCTATCCAGTGGCGTTGCTTCCGTCGCTAACGTCTGACGATTACCACGTTTATCATACGTATAACTTTCGTCAATCAATGTAGATGTCGCTATACGGTTTAACGCATCATAAGTAAAAGTGTTATCTTCCATTACTTCGCTTTGTTTGGTTGCTTGACGATTTGTTATATTACTAATTTCCATGCCTAATGTAGCAGATATTTCATATGCTAAAATTACATTCGTTTCAGCGTCTTTGATGGTGGATATATAAGCAAGTTTACTGCATTTATACATTAAATACGTAATATCAGTTAATAATACTTTTCTGGCTTCTCCTTGTTGAAACGACCACCTGCTAAAGCAGGTGGATTTGGACATAAAATGTCGACGACTAAAGTCGTTGATTATGACTGAGGTCCTCTTAAAGTCCTATTGCTTAAGCAAAATTAACTTTGACTAAACTCATTCTTCAATACTAAATATGTCGTTCTTTTCTTCATTAAACTGATTTGCAATATAATTTCTAATCATATCAAAAACCGCGTGGCTATTCTTTTGGTATCTGTCCATACTTTTCATCCCACATTTAGTATGGAAAACAAAAAATAAGGCTAAAAACGTATACTATCCAAAGACGGTAGAGTTGAACCACGCATTTGGAGATTAAAGGATTACAGGAGCTATGAGGAATTGGAAACGGATATAGATAAATACATGAAATTTTATAATGAAGGAACGCTATCAAGAAAAGTTAAACAGCCTAGCACCGTTAGAATTTCGGCACCAGGCTGCGGCATAATTCTTTTGTTTTTTTCACTGTGATATTTAATCCTGATAACCTTCATAGCTTCACCTCATTTATACAACTTTTTAAGTATATCGATTACAATCTCCTTTCTTTTTGGGATGAATCGACGGATTAGCCCATTCTGTCGTTCATTAGTTCCCCGTTCGGAAGCACTGTAGGGACGGCAAAATAGATGCCTGTGGACGCTTTAGATACGTAGGAGACAAGATCGCTGAACTCCGTACCGTTGTAAGAAGAGATGCTCTTCCATACGCGATGAATTCTATAGATATCGTAGATTTATCTTTCTTTCCCAATCTCGTCGGTGATGGCCTGTAAAGTCCAGCCTTCTTTCTTTAGGGCACTGATCTTTCCACGATCAAAGGCTGTAAGATGTGTAAAGGTACGTTTAGTTGTGATAGGATTAGTTTCGGCCATAGATAAAATCTCCGTATCGATTGTGTTGTCGTATGCTTAATCATACACGGTTTATCTATGGTTTTCATATTTCTAGCTGTTCCATTTCAATTTACAACTAAGCCATTAAAAATAGGTATTCCATCGAGTAGCCTGTATCTCCTTTTTGAATCAAGGTGTAGATAGTTGATAAAGTTATCGCAGATAGTAATGCCATGCTAATCCCCCCCCCCATATTTTTAAGAAGGGAACGTCAAATTTCATATACGGCACGTTTTTCCTATCGGGAATTTCTCATCGAGCGTTTTCCAATTGACTTTGTTCTACGCAGTTTGATTGAGACTATCAAATCTGGCTGCGTTTAGAACGTAAACAATATTATGTTTGTCTTATATTAATATCTTTATCTAGAAAAGTTACCTTTATAGTCGCACCTGATGAAAACAGAATCTCATGAGATAGCATTCTATCATTAACAGGAAGTAATTCATGGTATCCCCATTCTTCAAACCCATTACTACGACCATTAAAATCTTCGTAAATATGAATGCTCAAACTAATAACCTTCCTGTACTCAATAATCCAATCTTCATCACCAAACTCTACTACAATAGCAAAGCTGGATGAGTACGGGAATTGGATGTCTCCTTGAGTTATTTTACATTCGATAACCCTACAATCATGAAATTTATTATCATTCAGTGCATTAAATGTTTTTTCATTCAATCTTGTACTCATCAACCTGTCATATTGCTCCCAGTAAACTTCAGCACTGGCTTCCCACTTATCTTTAGCACGCTTGCTTTTCTCGATATCCAAAGAATTAATATCATCCCATAAATCATTTCTAAAATATTTCAATAACATCTCCTACTTTCTCATATAATCTATACTTACTACCACAAGGAGTATTCTTACATTCAATCTTTATTACGTTACTTTTTATTGGAAGATGTTTTTCAATTATTGTTTACTTAAACAACCACCTGCTGAGCAGGTGGTCGTTTAAGAGGATTGTTGTGAACTTACGTATAAAGATTCAAACTAAGCGGATTATTCAATTCTCCCTCATACGTATCCTCATTTAAAAATCACCTGAGACTTGGATCATACCAACGTGCACGTAAATATTGTAGATTCGTCTCTCCATCCCAGTATTCGCCAGAATAGCGGAAAGATTGCTCTATCGTTTCGGAATGCTCCAGTGGTTTGCCCCAGATATCGTACGTGTACTCATTGAGTAGCTCGCCTTCAGTATCCGTAATACCAGTCACGTCACCATGACCGTTTACCATATAATAACCTTTTTCCCCTGCCACTGTCTCTAACATCGCAAGGTTATTCCCAAGCAAGTAACTTATTTTTTCACGTACCGTTCCATCTGGATCCACCCATGCTTCGGATATGATCTGTTGACCGTCATAGTAATAGCGGATCGTCGTATCTTCCTCACTTCGTTCCACGAGTAAGTTGTCACCATTATAACGATAAGTGACTTCCTTTCCTTCTTCCGTCGTTACTTTGGTTAAACGATCCCATTCATCGTAAGCATAGTTACTATTTAAGCTATCCAGTGGAGTTGCTTCCGTAGCTAAATTTTGTTTTCAAAAAAGAAACCACATAGAGTTTTTACACTCGCATGTGGTAAATTAACTATTTACAATATATCAAGCTGTCATCTATAACTTCACCACTTAAGGTCACCAAATAACTATACTCAGCAAATCTCACATTATTTCCAAGTACACTTAAAAGTATCTGTAAATATTCTACTGGCTCATCGAATTGATAGTTTATAACCATTTGCACCTTATACAAATTGATTATAATATCATCAAATTCATCTAAACCATCGAAATCATCAATATATCTATAAAATGATACTCTAGATTGCTCAATTAATTGATGTTTCTCAATAAAAATCTTCATTTCATTCGTATTAAGCACTTAATTTCTCCCTTCTAGTGAAGTCCTTTATCAAAATGTATTAAGTCAGTAAACAGAATTTCAGTTCTGTTGCGATTTCTATTTCTTCTTCAACATCTACCTTTCGAGTAGATCGAGCTATTTTAGTAGCTCATTCTCTGCTTGTAATAATTGATTTTTCGCCTCTAACCGTGCAATTTTTTCTTCCAATGTTAATTCGCGTTTCAATAGACGACCTGAATTGGTTTTACGTGTATCTTGTAAACCTTTCATACCTCCTTGACAATACGAAGCACGCCAACGTTTCCCGGAAGAACGGATACGCTCCAAACCAATTAAATCAACATCTAAACCAGCTTCTTCAAAAATTTCTCGTGGCAGTTTACCTTGTCCATTTTCTGCAATAAAGTGGCGTTTAAATTCATTTGTGTATGTAATCGACTTTGCACTAACAGCGATGACATTGGGATTTCGTTTCAGTTTTCTTGCTCTTTATTAGTCAGTAATCTTTTAGTCATAATATTTTCGCTCCAACATCTTTTTTCTCAATATAATTAAAATACCCTACAAGATGGACTTTTTTCAAAGTGTCTATCTTATAGGGTAAAGTTTATTGTTACACTCGCATGTGGTTACACTTAGTACTACTCCCAAGGTTTAAATATGGCAAGGAATACTATAAAAAGTATTATTAATAGCTGAATCAAAGAAAATAATAAAATTTTCTTTCGTTGCACTTCATCATGCTTCACCTTTTGATATGCGCCTACCATTATAAATGGAATAGTAAATAATACAAATGGAATTGGAATAGCACCAAACCAATGTAAATACTTCTCATAAAGCCGATATTCTATAAATACCCGGACCACTGCTGCTGAAAATGCTGTGAGACATAAAAACACCATTCCTACTAAAAAGGTAGTTGGATATTCAGATTTCTTTTTATGAAAGTATAACAAAATTAGAATAGGAACTATCACTGTAATTCCAATAAACAATGGAAACGGTAAATTATCATAAAAAATACTCATCTAGGACTCCTTAATCAAACCATTGATCTTTTAACAATTGACCCCAATGTTAACACCTGCTCCGATCGCAGCTCCTGCACCAATGGCCAGAACTATAGGAGTACCAACCGCACTAATACCGGCTACTATAACAACAGTTCCAACTGTCCCAGTTACTGTCATAGCAGATGCGTACCACCTATCTTTACCACTGTACTTTTCAAAATCCTTATATACTTCCACTCCCGTAAGCACAACTGTTACGGGACCCGCCATTTTGGATACTCCAGCTAAAAGTTTACTTGTTTCAGAGGGAAATCTGACTCCTGAACCCCCCGCTGCAGGTCCAAGCCCAGGCAACTTTGAATACAACGGCTTACTTTTTAACAATTGATTTGATAGAGCATTACCAAGAACAGCATCAGCGGTTCCTGTTACTAATCCATTAGTCGTTTCTTCCCAAAAATTATATTCTTTTTTCTGAAATGGACCACTCTTTCCAACGTATCCAGTTATGACTCCTTTCTCAATTGTAGGACTACCATAGTAAGTATCATCATCACCGAGATACACACTCGAATCTGATTTACAACTTCCACTATGAGCCCATTTCCCATCTTGTGAAACGCAGTAATTACCACTTGGGTCAATATACCTTAATGGATTATTATGCACATACGTATAAAGATTCAAACTAAGCGGATTACTCAATTCCCCCTCATACGTATCCTCATTTATAAACCGTCCAATACTTGGATCATACCAACGTGCACGTAAATATTGTAGATTCGTCTCTTCATCCCAGTATTCACCCGAGTAGCGGAAAGATTGTTCTATCGTTTCGGAATGCTCCAGTGGTTTGCCCCAGATATCGTACGTATACTCATTGATTAGCTCGCCTGCAGTATCCGTAATACCTGTCACGTCACCATGACCGTTTACCATATAATAACCTTTTTCCCCTGTCGCTGTCTCTAACATAGCTAGACTATTTCCACGTAAATAACTTACTTTTTCACGTATGGTTCCATCTGGATCCACCCATGCTTCGGATAGGATCTGTTGACCGTCATAGTAATAACGAATCGTCGTATCTTCATCACTTCGTTCCACCATTAAGTTGTCACCATTATAACGATAAGTGACTTCTTTTCCTTCTTCCGTCGTTACTTTCGTTAAACGATCCCATTCATCGTAGGCATAGTTACATTTAAGCTATCCAGTGGAGTTGCTTCCGTCGATAACGTCTGACGATTACCACGTTTATCATACGTATAACTTTCGTCGAACAAGGTAGAAGTCGCTATACGGCTAAGTGCATCATACGTAAAGGTGTTATCTTCCATGACGATGCTTTGCTTCGTTGCTTGACGATTCGTGATATTACCAATTAGATCATAATCATATTGATAATGTTGACCTAATGTGGTTGCTTCATTTTCGTATTGTAACGTAGCTAATTTAAACTGATCGTAGGTTCTTTCTACATTCACTCCGTTACGTTGTTCTTCTTTCCTTGCTTGTCCATTTAAATAGTACTTGTAATCGGCTTCTACAATACTATTCCACGTTAATTGCTGCAGCTGATTTACAGACGTATAGGAATAGCCGATTTCATCGTCAAATGGCGTCTTTAGTTTTACTCGTTGACCTAGCTTATTATACGTATAAGCCATCGTTTTTCCATCAGCAAACGTCATCGAAGTGAGATCGCCAGTATACGGATCATATTGATAACTCGTTGTTCCTGTCGTATCTGTCATCGAAGCACGAGAACCATCGTTAAAATAACGATAGGCTATCTCTTCGGAAGGTCCTTGCTTGGATAGCAATCTATTTCTGTTGTCATAGGCGTACGTAAATTGCTGTTTACGCTTATCAATTAACTTGATTTTATTTCCATTTTTATCGTAATAAAATTTCTCTGCTGCACCTAATGCATCCACATTTTTTATTAATCTACCAGCTTGGTCATAATCTTTGCTTGTTGCCTTACCATCAGGATAAGTCGTTTTAATATGTTGTCCTAATTGATCGTAATGATAAGTTGTCGTTTCTCCTAGTGCATTTTTAACAGATGTCAGCTGCCCGAATAAATCATAAGCGTAGATCGTTGCTTGTTCGTTGGCATCCACTTGTTTTTCCAACAAACCATTGATCCTGTTATACTGCATTTGCGAAACCGTGCTTCTATTATTGTTGTCCAGCTCATAAAGGCTTACTACTCGGCCAAATTGGTCGTATTTCTCCATCGTTGCGTTACCTATGGCATCTT